>JABMOV010000117.1 GCA_013203145.1 Fidelibacterota bacterium | reverse complement strand
TGTAAGGAGCTTAATGAGCATGGCAGTTCGCACAATTCCAGTTTCGAAGGGTTCTCCGACACCTGCAGCATGACTTCTTACCAGATTTAACTGTAATTGATGTCGATCTTCAGCTGAAATATTGAATTGGCTGAGTTTACCAAATCCGGTTGTAACACCATAAATCTTGGTGCCTTTTTTCAGATGGTCATTAAGGATTTTATTTGATTTCCGGATAGATTCCAGCGCAGAACGGTCAAGTTCAACTTTAATGGGGTCTTGTAAGGCAGGAAGGAAATCAGAAAGGGTGTACGAACGGCTTGTAATCGGTAGGGTTTCCATTGGCGAAATTATAACCTACGGTGTTTAGAATACAATAATGTGGTGAATTATTTAGAAGGAATTAAATGGAACCACGGATTACACGAATTACACAAAATAATATAATTGTCATTGCGAGGAATGAGCAACGCGAATGACGAAGCAATCCAAATGTTATTTCAGAGATCACTTCGCTCCGCTCGCGATGACAATATACTTTTATATACTAAGTCCAATATCCACTTAAAACTTTACCTAATACTCTAATTCTTCCAAATGACTGAATACAGTGAAAGATACTGGGATTGCATCACGGAAATGTTGACCATAGCGTTTGGTGATCAAACGATCATCCAATACAATAAAAATACCTTCATCCGTGGTAGTGCGGATTAATCGACCGAATCCCTGTCGAAATTTCATCACACATTCAGGAATTGAAAATTCAAGAAAACTGTTACCACCCTGTTCCTGAATTGCGTTGGAATATGCCTTAATAATAGGTTCACTTGGGACATCAAATGGCAATTTAGTAATAATCAATATTTCAAGTAAATCGCCCGGTAAATCCACGCCCTCCCAAAAGGAATTTGTTCCAAGTAAAATACCATTCTCAACGGAGGACATTCCTTTGATCAATGCGTAGCGAGATGTACCGAATCCCTGCGCAAATAGCGGAAGGTCTTTCCCTCCTGGTTTATGGCGTAATTCATGGTAAACCGCATTGAGTGTCGCATGGGCAGTGAATAACACCATAATACGCTTCCCATAGCGTTTATAGCTGTTGTAAACCACCGACGCGATAGCCTTAGGATCATTGGTGATAGATTTACTTCCACTGAATTGATAATACTTTACTTGATCAGGATAATAAAATGGGCTCCTAAACGCAGTGGTTCTTACTTTTGTATCAATACCGCCATCAAGACCAGCGCGTCCTAAGAAATAACGAAATGATTCATCTACTTGCAATGTAGCCGAAGTGATAATTCCGTAATCCAACGGATCAAAAAATTCTGCACGCAATGTTTCAGATACATTTATTGGGGCAGCACTCATACTTATTTCCAATGTGGGTTGTATTGGATTTTTCCTATAATAACGCCCTTCTTGCCAATAGACCCAATCATTGTCCTGCTTCTCAGTTAACTGTTGTGCAATAAGGCTCAAACCTTCCAATTGTTCAATATTTTTGTCTAATGAGAGTTTTAGCTCAGGGTATTCCGTTTCAGGCGACTCCAATTCAAGAACTTTACTTCGAATTTTTTCGAAAGCTCCCTTTAGCGTGTTCAGTTCACGAAGAAATGATCCGATTTCGCCAAACACTTGGCCATATTCCTCCATGAGATTATCCGTAATGTGCTTTTTTGTATATGCATCGTTCGGACTATATCTATCATAAAATACAGCAGCCATTGCACCAAATAGCGCGTCGGATTCTGTAGCCAATTTTCCTGATGCCTGGAACAGTTGATCTTTATAACGCGCAATATCAGTATTTATAGTGGATAAATATTCAACGGCGTGTGTCCAGCGATAATTAAGCATTTGAGTTGGATCTGCATCTCTGATAGCATTTTGAACACTATTTCGATCCAACTTGATGGTTAATTGTTGATAGGCAGCATTCACCAGATTATGCCCCTCATCGATTATAACCGTATTATAATCTGGCAAATAACCCGGTGCACCCATTTCGGTTAAGAGCAACGAATGATTAACGATAATGACCTGTGCATTATGTACGGATTGACGAAGCTTTCCAAAAAAACATCCATCATGCTTTTTGCAGAGATATGTTGTACAATATCCTGATTCGCTGGTAATCATGGATATAATTCGACTGGGTTTTCCGCTCCAGAATCCGCCACACTCTGACATATCTCCGGTCTTCGTGAAATTCAACCAAACCAGAACGGGTAAAAGTGATTCTACTTCATTGGGCGCTAATATTCGTTTGGCATCAGCAATAAGGGCATATAATCGAGTTTTGCATATATAATTACGACGTCCTTTCAGCACGATGGCGTTTACAGGGATGTCGGTGGCATCTGCTAACTGCGGCAAATCTTTATAAAATAGCTGATCCTGTAAATGTTTGGTATAGCAGGATATTATAACGGGACCATCGTCAGGGTGTATCGTCGATTTTTTTAATGCAGGAAATAGATAAGCCATGGATTTCCCCAAACCTGTTCCTGCTTCTATGACACCAATAGCTTTATCACCCGTTATGGTATCTTCAACATATTGGGCAAATCGTATTTGATCATGGCGTTCTTCATATTTCTCCATGGATGCCGATAGTTGACCTTGTTGCCCAAATACATCATCGGCGCTGAATTCTGTTATATCGTGTTTACCCTGACGTACATAGATATTTGATTTCAAATCACGATTATAAGATGATTCACCTAATTGCCCATTAACAATGCCTTTCCTTGCATACAGGTTGGCTAAACTTTCAAACAAGGATCGATTTGGCAATGAAAATGGTTGAGTTAGCTGAACCATTGTGGAGAGAGTTGATAAAGGTAAACTAGTGGCCTCTTGAATTAATCGTATGAATATCATGCCACAATTCTCTGCATCTTTCCTTGCACGATGAGAACCTGAAGCATCCAGACCAAACATTTCTGCTGTCGTTCCCAAATTAAAGGCCGGATGGTCAAATGTTAAGGCACGTGCTAAAGGAAGTGTATCATGAAGATCGTGGTCTCCTAATTTTTTACCAGTTCGTTTCCAAAGGGATTTCAGAAATGCAATATCAAAACTGATATTATGAGCGACAAGTGGATAATTCCCTAAAAAGTCATGGAATTCATCAACAATATCCGCTTCCACAGGAGAATCTTTAACCATTTGATTAGAGATACTCGTGATTTCAGTAATGAATTGAGAAATATCTTTTTGGGGATTTACGAGAGTGACAAATTCATCAGCTGGTTTACCATCGACAAATTTTATTGCTGCGACTTCTATGATTCGGTCATGTTCATAGTCAAGACCTGTAGTTTCGAAATCAAATGCAATGTAGGTTGATAAATGCAATTCATGTAAAAGATTAGTTAATTCCATTAAATTCCTGTAAATAGTCTAGCTACATCAATCAGCAGAGACGGTTTATTCACAACTGCTGTTGAAAATAGTTTAAATAAATTTCGATCTTTTTCCGGTATTTTAATAATGGCATCCGCGATACGATTCAGATCAGAATCTTGAAATTTGTAAATGGCTTCTTTGATCCGATAAAGTCGTTCATGGCTTTTCCCACCAATTTTTGTCCAGGCTTTGTTATATGATTTCATATTTGAAACCGTAGCAATTTTCCCTGTTTTCAATACTTCAATTGCAGTTTCAGCAGCTAGGAGTCCGCTGCGCATTCCTGAAACAATTCCACCGCCTGTAACTGGATTTACTGTTCTTGCTGCATCTCCAACAAGCATAAGTCCGTCAGCAGTAATCTGTTTTAGAGTTTTAGCGACTGGAACACCACCAACAACTGTGGTTAATACAGACGCAGTTGGATAATATTCGTCTAGAAATTCATCAAGGAATCTACAGGCAGATTTACCCTGTCGAGCGTAAGTACCAGATATACCAAGACCAATATTTGCCATATGATCACCTTTAGGGAATACCCATAAATATCCACCTGGTGACCAGAAACTTGAAAGATAAAAATCAATTCGATCAGATTGGACATTGATACCAGAAACTGTCTTTTGAATCCCCGATTCCATATCTTTGAGTTTGATGCTAGTACTGATACCTGCAAATCGTCCGACACGGCTTTCTACACCATCGGCACCAACGACCAATTTCGCTTTCAGCTCAAAAGGCTCATTTAAGTAGAGACCTTTAACACCATTAACTGCATCGTTATCAAAAAGCAATCCGTTAACGTATGCTTTCGTTACAATCTTTGCTCCAGCATTTCCTGCAAATTGGGCTAAATCATAATCGAAAATCCGTCTGTCAAGGATGTAACCATGTTCTTTCAAGCCAAATTCAACTTCAGTTTTATTTGGAGCAACTAATTTAATACGATCAATACTTGAGCGAATCCAGCGATCTTGTGGTTCATGGAAAATGCGTAATCCTGCATCACTGACAGCTTCACCACATCGCACAGGCATGCCTATATCTCGATCTTTTTCTAGAATAATTACGGATAATCCAGCTTTTGCCGCATGCAGTGCAAAGGTTGAGCCCGCAGGTCCGCCACCGACCACAATGACATCATATGATTTATTCTTCCACATGACTCAATACCTCAATGGGACAAACATAAACACAAAGATCACAATCAATACAGATTTCATGATTGATCGATATTTCCGCTTCCTTTAATTCAATACAGTCTGGCGGACAAACGCCAACACAGCATCCGCAGAAATCACACTTATTTTCTTCAATGCGAATCACGCTTGATTCATATCCTCTTTAGCTTCAATAATCAGAGTTGGTAATACGGTGCCATGTCGAAAGTAATTGTAGAATCGTAAGCCATGATAGTGAACGAACATCATTACCAAAAGCCAGGGAGCACGCATTGATATGAAGAATCCATAAATAAATACTGAATATAACCGTGCCCGTCGAACGTGTCTTGCATGGGGAGCAATTAGAGAAACGGCAGCAAATGGCGCATAAACCATTGCAGATGTACTTATGACCGGCTCATCCTGTAAAAAGCCGATATACATAGCAATTAGACTCAATATTAAGGAAATGGCCGAATAGATTACCCTCTTTTTATGATCGGTTATATGATAGGCGTCTCCGCCATCTTTCTCCATTGGGATAAGAAACATGACATATGTTCCAATCAGAACCAAATAGTATGGCAATCCAATCTTCAAACCAACAATCGGATTTCCAGCCCATCCAATGAGAAACAGAAATATACCAAGAATTGAATAAACTAAGAAACCGCGTCGTGGATTATTCAATTGATTGTCGATTGGCATCATTTCCTGGTTTTTCAGACTCCAAGCAATAATTATTGTGATAATTATCGTAATTCCAACTCCTATTTCCCACCCGGAAAAATCCCAAAAATAGAATCTATCTGATACGGCTTTTCGCCAACCAACGCCAGCAGCGAACATGACCCACGGTGCAAACCATTCCATGGGTTTATAATCCATTATTCTATCCATTGCCCGAAATGTATTCGATGCTGATTTATAACGTTTAGTACCTTTCGGTAATAGTCGGGCAATCCACATGTTAATCTCCTGTTAAATAATGCCTAGTTTATACAATAAAACTATAAATATGAGTATTGGGGACAAAAAACGCAAGAAAATAGACCACAAAGTCATAAGCCATGGATTGCCATCAATCATCTCAGCAGCACCATTTTTCAATTCAACGATAGCTTTATCAATGCCCCATACCCAACCAACAAAGATGGCAATAAAAAAACCACCTAATGGCAGTAAAATATTAGAAGCCAAGTAATCGGCTGCATCGAAAAATGTATTTCCAAAAATAGTGAAATCCGACATCAAATTAAATGAAAGTGCGCTTGGCACTCCGATTAAAAAAGTCGCAAAGCCGAATGTCATTACTGCTTTATGGCGCTGCCACCCCTTTTCATCAACAAAATACGCTACAACCACTTCTAATAATGATATGGCGGACGTTAAAGCTGCCAGTGTTAATAATAAGAAGAAAAGAACAGCAAATATACTTCCACCAGGCATTTTTGCGAAAACCACAGGTAAAGTTTGGAAAATTAAACCCGGTCCGCTGGCAGGATCTTGTCCTGTTGCAAATACGGCCGTAAAAATTGCGATTCCAGCAAGAATGGCAATTAATGTATCAAGAAAAACAACCTGAGTTGCGGCATTAAGAATATTATCCTTTTTTGAGAGATAACTTCCATAAGTCATCATAGCACCCATACCCAGACTAAGGGTGAAAAAAGCATGACCTAATGCAATGAGTACTGATTCACCGCTAATTTTAGTCCAGTCCGGATTCCATAAGAAATCCATGCCTTTTTCGGCACCAGGGAGTGTTAACCCACGAATAACTAAAATCAGGAGAATAAATAGTAGAATAGGCATCATGATTTTACTGCCTTTTTCAATACCATCTTTTACACCTAAATAAACAACAACCATCGTCAGGATAAAAAAGAGTCCGTGATAGCCCAGTATCCATGCGGGATTCCCCACTAAACTTCCAAAATGTTCATTGGCAATTGAAGCATCAGTAAATGTACTAAAGACACCCTTCATAGACTCAACTATATAACCCAACGACCATCCTGCAACGACACTGTAAAATGATAAGATAACAAATCCAGCAACGACACCTAATCCTCCTAGTGCAGTCCAATATGGATTTCCCTTAGATAGTCGATTGAAAGCTCCAACAGGATTTCGCTGGGTAGTACGACCCATTAAAATTTCACCTACCAGAACAGGTAATCCAATCACAGCGATGCAAATAAGATATACGAATACAAAGGCTGCTCCACCATTTTCTCCTGCGATGTAAGGAAATTTCCAAATATTTCCCAGCCCAATTGCCGAACCGGATGCAGCTAATATAAAACCTAGTTTAGAACTCCATTGTTCACGTTGTTGCGTCATAATGTACCTTCCTCTTTGGTTCCTTCCCCTTCTAAATTTTCATCCATTATTTCATCAAATTGATATAGATGTGCATCAACAATGGCATCTAAAACGCCATAAATATAAATAAATCCCATCCACCACGCGAATTTATTTCGTTTTTCCAAATAGCGAGTACGTCTTACAGGATCGTTTTTATCATAGTTAGTATAATTCTCTCTATTTTTCTGAAACTGGTTATAGGACGCGATTTCTAAGGCAATTATAATCCCAGCTTTTACAATCTTCCCATTATACACTTGACCTGCTCCAGGAAATAAAAGACCGAGGTAACCTGCGGTCTTTGGGTTTTTTACTTTTACTGAATCTTCCTGGGCATATCCAATAGATAATAGCAGAAATAATATGATAATTAATCTATCTATTGAGATACTTCGGATCATTCCAGTTTCCAATGACCTGTTGTGCATCAGGAATCAATTTTATCTCCAGGGATGTCCGATCATCGTCTAATTGCTCACCGTCAAGATGTAATGGAATCGGTTTTGTGCTCGTGATTTTTAAATGGTCGGTTTGAAATATTTCAATTTCCTCTAATGTGTCTATTGTCCCATTCGTCAGTCGAACAAAATTGGAAAGTACTCTCCATCTGCTAATATCCTTCACCAGACATACATCAAAAACATGATCTTCCATGCGTGCCTTTGGCGTCAATTGTAGTCCGCCCCCTACATTCCATCCATTCCCAACACTAACAAGATAAATATCATCATCAATATTTTTTTCGTCACATTCAATCTTCATGCGCATACGTTTATAAAAGATTAATGCCCAAGCAATGGCTAATATATATTTTATTGTTCCCTTAATAAAATCTAATTTTCGTCCGATAGCATTTGCTTGACCCTCAAATCCCATTCCTAAAACATTTATAAATCGACGTCCATTGACTTCACCCAAATCTAGTTTTTTAATATCGTGAGTGCGAATAATATCAATGGCTTTTTCAACAGAATCATAAGGTATGCAACAACTGCGCGAAAAATCATTTCCGGTACCTATGGGAATCAATCCGAATGGTTTGTCAAATTCAGGCATTCCATTGATAATTTCATTGATCGTTCCATCACCACCAACGGCCACAACAACATCAAAATCATCGGCAAGTTCTTTAACCAAATCCACTGCATGCATTGGTTCCTGCGTGAAATGAAATTCATATTTCATCCCATGTTTTCGAAATGTTGCTTCAATTTCCGGTAATGCTTTCATGGTACGTCCACTGCCACCAGCGGGATTAACTATAAGCAAGTATTTGTATTTTGATTTTGTCATACGACTACCTCCGCTATACATTCAATTTCCACATCAGTTCCCAACGGAAGGGCTGAAACCTGTACTGCAGATCGTGCTGGAGGATCAATTCCATCAAAACGATCATTAAAAACAGTATTTAGTTCGGCAAACTTCCCCAGATCAGTTAAAAATACAGTCAATTTCACAGCATGAGCCAAGGATGTTCCAGATTCGTTCAAAATAGCTTCGATATTATTCAATACACGACGAACACGATCTGTAAAGTCACCGTCAATAAGTTGTCCAGTTGCGGGATTTAGAGGTATTTGTCCTGCAGTAAATATAAGATTCCCCGTTATGATTCCCTGACTATATGGACCTACAGCAGCCGGTGCAGATTCGGTATGAACAATTCTTCGACTCATCATTTCTCCTTATGGGCTACACACCAGGTAGCTAAACCAATATTTGAATCTAATTCACGAGTAGCATTGCCATCTAATTTGCGAATGACAAATTCACCAACAGCAGCAACATCCATTTCAAAAAGGTGACCACCTTTAGTATTCATATGGTGATCTCCCAATACTAAATGGATATGAATAAAAGGGGCGCCATTTAATAGCGTTACATTGCCCTGACAAGATACAAGTTCATGATTATCTGAAAACGTCTCTTTTAAATATTCCTTTTTAGGAATATCATAGGCTCCAATAGTAGCATTTTTCACAGCACCTATACCAGAGATGTACCCATTATTAATTCCATGGTCTTTGCAAAATTGCGTCAATGTTTCCATGACAGATTCGTTTTGTTCCACATATACAAAAAAGGTATCGTCATATTGTTGATATTGCATTATTTATCCTAATTATTCTGTAAAGTCATTACACTTTTATACAAATAATGTATTTTTATACATCGTCTTGATCCTTCGGAGGCACCATATTCGCAAGCACATTTTCCACGATATTCTTACTAGCGGAAATGGCTTTTCCGAGATCATCATTATTACGTCCACCGGCAGTCGCTAGATGCGGCTTTCCTCCGCCACCTGCACCCATTACACTACCGATTTCCCGAGCTAATTTTCCTGCATGTATTCCACTTTTAACTAAATCCGGAGTAACAACAACAACAATAGTAGGCTTTTTATCGCCTTTCATACCGATCACACCAATACCTGATTTCAACGCCGGGATTAATTCATCACCCAAAGCTTTTAGTTCATCCATGGAAATGGCAGAGATTTCTTTAATCACGACATTTTTACCATGGATGACTTCGGCTTCACTTGCAATAGTTCTGCTATTCAATGCACTACCAGATCGCCATTGTTTAAATGCTTTTTCCAATTCTTTTTGTTTTTTAAATAAACCCTCAATCCGCTCATGAATTTCGTCAGGTGTACATTTTAGTTGCTCCTGAACTGACTTAATCAGAGCAAAATTCTTTTGCATTAATTGAAGTGCTTTCAATCCTGTTATAGCAACAATGCGGCGAACACCAGCCGCAAGAGACGATTCTTCAATAATTTTAAATGCGCCAATATCTCCTGTTCGTTCAACGTGGATTCCCCCACATAATTCTTTGGAGTAGTTCCCAATGGTTACAACGCGAACTTCATCTCCATATTTTTCACCAAATAATGCCTCTGCACCTGCTTTTCTGGCCTCATCAAATGAATGAACACTTATATCCAATTGAATATTCTTGAGGATTTCTTGATTAACAGACATTTCAACACGTTCAATTTCATCTGATGCAATTTTTTCAAAATGGGTTAAATCGAATCGCAAATAATCAGGCGACACCAAAGATCCTGCTTGATGCACATGGTCACCTAATTCTTCTCGGAGAGCTTTATGCAATAAATGGGTGGCTGTATGATTTAATTTGATCGCTTGTCGACGTTTTATATCAACTGTACAATGAACAGATTGATTTGCAAATGATTCATCAAAATCACCCTCACATACATGAATAAAGACATTTTCATCTTTTTTTGCGTCTATTATTTGAAGGTCAATTCCACCGTTAACGATTGTTCCATTATCTCCAATTTGTCCGCCGGATTCGGCGTAAAATGGTGTTTTATCAAGAATAACTAGCAATTGGTCGCCCTGAATGGACCAACGGCGAATTATTGAATCTGTAGATAAACTAGTATACCCAATGAATTCAGAATCTGAACCTTGGGTATTTATTTTCCAATCAATTGATGACGATTCATGTTTGAATTTACCGGCTGCTTTTGCGCGTGTTTTCTGATCTGTCATGGCTGAATCAAATCCCGCGATATCGACAGACAATCCCTTTTCCCGCGCTATAAGTTCAGTCAAATCCAACGGGAATCCATAAGTATCATATAAACGAAATGCTTCTTCACCTGGAATAATATTGCTTTTCAACGTTTTAACAATTCTATCAAAATGACCTAATCCGCGATCAAGAGTGGCGTTAAATGATGTTTCTTCTGCTTTAATGACATTTTGAATATGCTTGCGTTTATCAATTATTTCCGGAAATGTTTCACCCAGAATTTCACCAACAGAATCTACCAGTTCATATACAAATGGGTCTTTTAGACCTAGAATTCGTCCAAATCGTGCTGCCCTGCGAAGAATTCGGCGAAGAACATATCCGCGACCTTCATTGCTAGGCATGGCTCCGTCCGCTATGGAAAAACTGAGCATACGAATATGATCAGCAATTACTCTGAATGGTACGGGGTCATCCTTGTATGATTTGCCTGAAATTTCTTCCATTTTAGTAATAATAGGCATAAATAAATCTGTATCGTAATTGGAAGTTTTTCCTTCCATAACAGTAACGATCCGTTCAAAACCAGCACCCGTATCAACATGCTTTGCAGGTAAATCATTCAATTTGCCTGTTTCATCACGATGATATTGAATGAATACCAAATTCCATAATTCCCAATATTCATCCGTGACATTGACACCATCAGCAGTTTGCTTAGATAAGTCATCTCCGATATAATAATGAATTTCAGAGCATGGACCACAAGGACCCGTTTCACCCATTTCCCAGAAATTATCTTTTTTCCCACAGCGAAGTATACGATCTGGAGAAATATCTGTTACTTTAGACCATAATTCAAAAGCTTCATCATCTTCCTCATAAACCGTTGCCCAAAGGCGATTTTTATCCAATTTCCAGACGTCAGTAAATAATTCCCAAGCCCATTGAATAGCCTCCGATTTGTAATAATCACCGAAGGACCAATTTCCCAACATTTCAAAAAATGTATGATGAAATGTGTCCACACCTACTTCTTCTAAATCATTATGTTTTCCGCTAACACGAATACATTTCTGACTATTTACAGCGCGCGTATAATCTATTTCCTTGTCTCCAAGGAAGATGGGTTTGAATTGGTTCATCCCTGCATTCGTAAATAGTAGCGTAGGGTCATCCAGTGGTGCAACAGATGAACTTCGTACAAATCTGTGCTGTTTCTTCTCAAAATATTCAATAAATGATTGGCGTATTTCTTTTGCGTTCATATTTCTTGTCTAAAATGCGAATGTTGTTTCTATCGCTGTAATGTTTATTGCTTCGTCAGAGTCGGTTACATCTCCGTCTCCGTTTAAATCTTTGAATGACTTTCTGAAAATATAATTGATCACCATTCCTGAACCCATTTCAAATCCAAGTCGATACCCCATCACCGTGCTAGCATTAGGTTCAAACTCAAACAAATTTGGGACATTTCGTTGCTGTAAAAATAATTTTGCAATTTTTAGTTTTGAAATTGATTTTTTTAATCCCGTTTCAGCAAAGAAATTTTGATACTGAATTTCCTCATAATCCCCCAGGGATGGATTCCACATATCACCCGTCATGGATTGATATTGTACAGACACCATTAATAATGATCCAAGGTTAAGTCCTAATCGTCCATATAACCCATTGGATGGACCAAATTCTCCTAAACGACTCTCTTTTGTTTGTATAGTCATTTTATCGTTCGATAAAACAAAAACGGATCGTTCTAATTCATAGGCGCGATTCCAATATCCAAATTCAAATTTCCCATTCGGAGTCTTGCGATACTCTATGTTAAGCTGTGCAGGTCCAAATTTTGCTACAAAGCCTAAAGGGACAATCCCTAACCCAAGTTGTTTTTCACCACCAGTTTCAGGATCTATAGTTTTTCCTAATAATTGCGCAATTTGCGCATAAAATGACACATCAAAATGATCATCTTTGTATATGGGAATTCCACCATCAAATGCAATTGCAGCAACAGAATTATGATTTTTCAGAATATTGACAGGTTCTTCCATGTGTGTAATATCAGTATCTAGGACAATTACAGTATCTAATGTCCACCCAGGAAATCTGGAGTCGAGTGTATCTGTAATACCATCACCGTCCAAATCATACTCCAGAGGATCACTATCAGCAATCCCATCACTATCCGTATCTTGCCAAAAATCTTTATCGAATGGAAATCCTTCAAGTTGATCAGGATAACCATCACCGTCACTGTCGTCTAATGAATAATATTGATTTTTGTCCATTACAAAAGAGATACCCAACGGAAAGCCTAACCTTAACGGGATAGTCGTTCGGACGCCCATCACTCCACCTAATTCTGAAAAGTCATTAGTCATTGCTTGAATCGAATACCGTTTTCGTTTCAATCTGAAGTCCAACCCGACTTTTTTATTTTGCGGATATTCCATTGTATTGGCATAACCTGACATTAATATACCATAGCCAAGCGTTACGTTGTCAAGAGCTCCTATTCTTGCATAAAGTGGGTCGCTAGGATATCCATATCGAATATAATAGATTTTATCTACTAAAGTATTAAATCCAGATTCTGGGCTGGAGAAATCCCAATCATCATCACGGATATTTCCTTCTTCATCCATATAAAGTACAATATCCAAGGCAATTCCAAATTTTCCAATAGGAATAACCGGACGCAATGCAATTTGGTTATATATTTTCCCATCAATCGTTACAGCGCCAACTGCACCTTGCATTTGTACATTGCTTTGCGAGTAAACGAATGCAGCGAATATGAATATGAATGTGATTAAGGTTTTTGTCATATCTTCGAAATAATAATCGGAAAAATTACTGGTGGTAGTTCGGCTATTCAACTGGAAAGAAATTGTGTTTACTTAGCGCTAATTGAAGAATGATAATTATTTAACTAATTTAATTAATTCACGAAACGTATCACCTATAGCAACCTCTTGCACTTCAAACAATACTGTCTCTACAGATGTGATAGAACCTCCTGCAAGCATTACACGATCCAACCCAATTTGCTTATTAGCTTCCGTACGCGACGAAACTGCATCAGAAACAATATCAACATGGTATTCCATTTCAAGTAAATCAAGAGCTGTTTGATAGACACAAACATGTGTTTCGATACCACACAATAACACATGATCTACTTTAAGTTTTTCAAGAGCAGTTATAAACTTTTCATCTCGCGCACAACTAAAGACGTCTTTTACAATTGGTTTTCTATTCGCAAATAGTTCAGAGATCTCAGGAATCGTTGAACCAAGTTTATTTGGCAATTGCTCAGTCCAAATAATAGGTAAATCCAGAAGCGTTGCTCCTTTTATCAATATCTTGAGGTTTTTAAACAAGTCTTCCTTCTGATACATTACTTGTGACAAATTGCCTTGAACATCTATGACAATTAAAACAAATTTTTTCGGTTTCATTTTGTTTCTCCAATCCTTACTTCAAATATCTTTTCCCATTTATCCACATCGTCCCCTGTTTTCATCAATTGAATTCTATTAAATTCAAAGGTGGATTTTACTCCAATCTTTCGTGCAAGGTGAGCCTTATTATTTATATGTTTATTCAAATAGGCTAAAGAAATATGTGGATCAAATATATAGGGATTCTCGGGAAATAATCCTCGATGTATTTCAGATTGCAATTGGCACAAATTATCAGAGCATACCAATTGGATATAGATGGATTTCCAGAATATCGCTGAAACATTTACTGATTTAGCTCTGATCACTATTGGAGAATCGAAATGATGGATTATTTTTTCAATTTTATCTTTATCTGGCAACCCATTGATCCCGCCTATCAACGTACAATGAGGAGTATATATTTTTGTCTTAGTTTCATTAGCAATATGTGAAATGTAGTGATCGAGATAATTTAAATCGTCATAAGTCGGAATAATCCAGAGTGAGTATTTATCTTGTGATATATTCATAGAATAATTTACATAATTGACGCTGAAAAAAGGAGAATATGAGCCCCTAATTCTCTTGCTTCCCGTTTTCTTTTAACTATATATTCGGACGTGGTTATCCACTTAATGATAACATGCTTTTTGAAATTACAAACTTCCACTCAGCACCATTGATTGGACATAATATTATGTCAGTTTCAATCTCACTCCTTTTGGTTGCCTGTTTAGTATTTTTGAAATTGATATGATTGGTCCGAGAGTGATTTACCCAGCCAACCTATGTACTCTTGTGATTGCTAACCTAATATCCCACTTGGTTACAACACTTCCTTGGTGTTGAGTGAAATTTTAAGAAAGATCGGTCACTTGCAGAGCGGGGGATTGGCGTTTAACTAATGTCACATATTTAAATCATGCAATTGACCGATCTTTTTTTATTTTACCAGGACTTGTTTAACTTGAAATAAACTTTGTAGCTTTGGCATTATAGGATAAATAAATATGATCTACTCAAAATCATCTGAATACGCCATACAGGCCATGATTTATCTGGCGGAGAAGAAAACTTCTAATCCAATCATGATAAGTGAAATCGCTAAAGGCTATAATATTCCACAGCAATTTTTAGCTAAGATTGCTCAAACATTAGTTAAACATCGCTTACTTATTGCTATTCGTGGACGTAATGGTGGTGTTCGATTAGCAAAACCACCTGCTGAAATATATTTACATCATATCGTTTGGGCAATTGATGGTCCACCACCTGACCGTGAACAATGTGTTATCGGAATTGATTATTGTACCGATAAGGCTCCATGCCCTCTTCACCATAGATGGAAAGTTATACGCGAAGATAATCGTGAAATGCTGGAAACGGAAACTCTGGAAGAACTCGCTGAAAGAGTATTAGAAAAACGTGACCTAATGAAGAAGCTGGGAACTGAATCGCTTTAATACTTCTTCTTAGTCTTCACATTCTTACATGTTATAATTTCCAATTCTTCTCTAATTAAGTAAAAAACAAAAGTAAACGGATTGACGGAGAATAAAACTGAAGTCTTCATGTTTATTCACCCAATTATATCCTTCTAGTAGTTAATAGTGTTTTCCTACATTCATTGTTTCGTAATCCGTATAAATTCCTGTAATTTATTTCCACAAGTTTAATCTCTTATTAATCTTGGAAACTTGTAGTACTAAAAATCATTATCAAATTACAGTGAAAAATTTCATATTCATTTTCATCATCATGCAACTGAGCCTCTCATTCGCTCAGGACACTACCCACATCTATGGCGTATCCCTTGATATTAAGCGCAACGGCCTTTTTGTTCAAATCCGTGCATCAGATAAAATAGATATAACGGATGTAACTGGTTGGCAGGCAAAAAATAATTGGTTTTATGTCACAATAATGAATGCCTGGGCTGATTCGGTAAAAATCACGTCTACAAAGCCCCTTTACCCTATACAGGAAATTCAGGCAATCAATATTAACAATACTGTGCAACTTGGATTTAAAATGAATCAGGAAATTGAACATTTTGAATTCTACCCGTCAGATATAACTCCAGGAATGATCTTATCATTGCACTTCCCTGTTGATGACGTTATGGTAGCACTGGAAGAAGAACGTAACGAAGGTATAGTTGCAAAACCGGTAAAAGTCCCGGTTTTATTAAATCGTTCATTTGGGGACAATAGCATAAGCGACAATGAAAATAATGATCAATCTGGATATTTTAATGTTCGAAACAGTTGTTATATGTTGGGAATTATGTTTACTGCCTCAGGTTTGATCGAATCAAAATCCAATCATCGTACTACTGTTTGGGAGACAACAACAGGATTAGCGCTCTTAACCTTAACATTTACTTATGATAAGTTTATTCGCAAAGATATTTCAGAATTGAATGAATAACTTCAACCTGTATTATGCCATATTTTGGGCTTTTGGTTTAATTCTTATGGGTTTGTTTATTCGCTTCTATCTAAGAAAAAAGCGGGAAAGCTACTATCGCGACAAATTTGGTAATGGACTACTAATTGTATTCTTTCTTTTTACTTTCACACAAAACAATCTATCCGCGTCTGAAATAACTGTAGAAACTTCCGCATTAAATTTATTGCATCCATCTCGAGTGTCCACCGAAATTATCCATCCAAGTGCATGGATTCGTGATGTTTATCGCTATGGACATTTATTACCTGATGAATTACAAATTGAGCTTATTCAAAACGGGTATCGTATCGCTTCTAGTTTTAACAATTCTTTAGTTAGTACGCGTTCTGAATCTGAGGGATTAGATCAATATATAGATATTAATATTTTTCGGATTCACTATACAACCCAAGGTTCTAATGGAGTTGATATCACAGATTTCAATCAAAACGATATTCCGGATTATATCGATTCTGTTATGATAGTATTTGAAGAAGTTTATCAACATGAAATCGATTATTTGGGTTATGTTCTACCTCCCAGTGATGGTAATCATCCCCAATCATTGGATAATGGTGGGTCTGAACACTATGACGTTTATATCACAAGTTTATCGTATGGTACTTATGGCTATGTTCAAGCTGACAGAGAAATAGGTGACAATCCCAACTCAACAATTATTGAAACAAATGCGTATTCTAGTTACATGGTGATAAGAAATAATTACGAAAATTTTCCAAATACAGAAATCAATAATCTTCGTGTAACCGTTGCACATGAATTTTTTCATTCCATTCAATTTGGGTACGACGCCTGGGAAGAAGATTGGCTTATGGAAGCCACTTCAGTTTGGATGGAAGAATCAGTCTATGATGACATCAATGATTGTTATCAATATATGATTTCATGGTTTGAATC
>JABMOV010000013.1 GCA_013203145.1 Fidelibacterota bacterium | reverse complement strand
TTCTGAACGATATTGGAATATTCTTCCTGGAAATTATCCGGACTGAACTTTCCGGCTGCATCAAACATCCAGATGCCGGTGGTTGGTTCCTGTTGGACGTGTATGGGCATTTATCTTCTTTAAAATCGACAATTGTTATTCATGTGGTGTCCGCTTCTATCAATTGAATATATCACAAACTGGGCACTTCCAGTTTGAGTCATCGGGTCTCTGCGGGTGTTGTTTATTGTCAAGTTTATCTGTTTCTCCAAAATCATGATAATTTTGACACTCCTTTTTAAATGCGGCTTTTGGAGATGCTGCATAACTAAATCTGAATTTATCGTATTCATCAACCCAATCCTTCAAACGGCCATTAAGGTCTGTATCGGAGCGACCGACATAGTAAACATAGAATTTGTTCTCAGAAACACGACCTAGTGCATAATTCCCAGGTGATGTTTTTGTCACTTGGCTGTCAATCTCTCTACTTGTGAGATTAAAAAGGCCTTTCATTCCTAGAGATGCCATTGTTTTCTCCTTTATTTGATTGCTAACGGTGTCAATTTCTTAAATCAGATTCAATAATTTTCTCACAAGGCGCCCGATCAACTATTTTCTTCCTCTGGTTCTTCCGGTATCGCATGCTGAACAGGTTCTTCATCAATGGGTGGAGGGATTGCCTCTAAATGCTCATCATCTTTCTTGACCGGCCAGTCTAGCTTTTCATTAATATCTCGTAACAGATTTACGATTTCATTTTGCTTGAAATACCAGGTGACAACCTCCCTGATTTACCAAAAAAATAATGTAACAACGACAAAAAAAATGATGATTTTAATTCAATAATCATCGCAATTCCCTTTGCTGATTATTCATCCCTGAGTGTCCGGTCTCAAATAGCGTGTAGATTCATGCATTTATTCTGGTTTTTGATTGCGAATGATTTGAATAAGTATTCCAATCAGGAGTGTATTTTTCAGATTGATTGCCTCTTGTTTGACAATCAGTTTCCGTTGCAGGAAGGATCGTAATTGTTGATCAAGTCCTGCTCGATTTTAAGACGGGTGTCTTCGTCTTTCTCTTCATACACACAGACACAGTTCTTGTTGTATTTGTTAAAACAGACCTGCTTATGATGGTTGTCGAACCGTGTTGACAAGTCACCTGTATGGCCAACGTAAATTAGTGTATGGAAATATTCACCATCCTGATTTTGGGTCCGTTCGGTGATGAAATAAACGGCACGGTAATCTTTCTTGAAACTGGTGCCCCAGGGATGGATGTTGAAGCTGTACTCGGTTCCTGATTCCCCTGCGAACGTCACGGTGCTGAGCTTAGCCATTGTGTTATCCTTTCTTTTACCGAACAGTATCAATATTTGGAATCTGTTTACTCATATCAGCCCTTATAGCACGAATTAATCTACTAAACCCCATCCCCGCCGTACAACCCAAAGTGTTATTCATATTCGTTGTTGGAAGCTCTCTACTCCTTGTTGCAGGGGGGATCCCACTTGGCAAGAAGATCGGATTCTTCTACTCGCCGAACCGCCTGTCCGCCGGTAGTCGTATGGGTATGGATGTGTGTTCCCCCATGGCGCTTCACGCAAGGCAGTTTATCGTGATTTGAGAGGCGATCGAGTAGACTTTCAGTCTCACCAATGTAGATTGGCGTCCACTGTCCTGGAGATGTCTCTTTTGCAAAGATGTAGTTCCCAGGTTCGTCCTTGTACAACGAATCGATAGAAGCGATCCAGTACTTGTACTCTTTACCGGACACACCGGGCCACATGAGCATGTATTCTAACATGACTATCTCCTTTCTACTTCTAACCAATATTTATAAAGAATTTTCTGGGAATTCAATATCATGATATTTAGCCTATTCTGTTGTAGGATGTAATCATACTGCGAGAACCGATAGTTAAAAACTGATTAATGCTTATTCTTAATATCATAACTACTAACAATTCTGGATATCATTCAATTATCACCGTTCCCACCGTCCAACCTAAAGCACATTTCGTATTCGGTTGATGGAATTTATACAGCGTTTGCGCCCCATGCTGCAAAGTGTCATGAGCTATTTTATTATCTGTCATTTGATTAGCCTTTGACGTCTTACCAAACATACTTGCAGTTGTCAATACTAGTTTTCTCTGCACAATCCTGGCATGGATATATTTTTCTTACCTCAAACGACTTTACTTTTGTGAAACCTCTGTAACTGATTTTAGATTTTTCTTTTTGTGTGATTTGAAATACTTCAACAAGGACGGGCTTTGGTCCATCCTTTATGATATTTCCTTTCTTGTCGAAACAAAGGTACTGGTAATTTTTCGGCTTTGCATAATAGTTATAGTCTATAACACGCAACGTATCTTGTCTGTCGAATCCCGTTGTTACGGTGCGGCTAATCAAGGTACTATTAAAATCATGATATTCGAAAGACTGGCTGGCAATCTTACGACCATCTGTATTACTAAGGATTGCATGATTTTTTCTCTGAAACTCATCATATAGTATAAACAATTCAATATACGTCTCTTCGTCGATTATTTTCAGAGCTTCGGTGTGTAATTCATCCGGAATTGGGTCTTTCAATTTTAAGAGTGCTTTTGCAGCCTCCATTCGCATCTTTTCATCATCACCTCGCAACAGAATCTGATATGCTTTTACATGAAATTCGACAGCTCTGAGCGTATCTAATTTCAACAAATTGGTAGCAGCTTCTGCTGATGTCCACTTGTTGTTTGAATTTAACGCGGCGATATATATTTCTATTGCGCGAGGAAAAGGTTCTTTTAGTCTGAGCAAAGCATTCATAGCGATTTCTTTTGCTTCAGCGTCAGTATCCATTAGAGCAACATTTACAAGAGGTTTTACTGTCAGAGAGTCTCTCACTTTTGTAGCCAATCCTAGTAAAGCGAGCCTTCGGACATTTATGTCTTCATCCTTCAGAATCGCAATTAAAGGTTCAACAGCAGTGGTGAATTCAGAATTCCCCAAGGCATAAGCAGCACCGCCGCGGACCAACGGATCTGCATCTTTTAGAGCCTCAATTAACGGCGCTTCAAGCCTTTGTACTTCCTTCTTTAGATATATCCATTCATCCGGATTTTTACGACAGTTTTCATAAGTAATACCACGTGCCAATGCTTTGACCGCGCGTAGATCATTTTTCTTGGCCAATGCATGTACAACTGAACCTCGAACACTCTGATTTTTTTCGTTTAGGGCTAAAATTAGCGGTTCCACAGTGCGGGGATCTTTCATTTTGCCAAGAGCCATGGCCGCATAAGGTCTAATCTGCTCTCGTTCATTTTTGAGTAGCTTAACCATATCATCAAAAAAACGAGGATCATCCATTTGCGCAATAGCACTTGTTATCTGACTTGTTTTTGAAAAATAAAGGTTCTTTTCTGCCTTGTCATAGAGTTTAATCAACTTTTTTATATTTTGTTTTTTCACAGCTTTTTCGATATCCTTTTGAGATTGTGAAAAGACCGGTGCTAGAGACAGGTTGATGCTTAATAAAAACAGGACAAACCATATTGAAAATGACCGTGAAAATCGCGTGTTATTCATTTTGAATCTCTTCCTCGTTGCTAAGTCAAGTAGAAAAAGAACTCATAACCGAACTGCGGATGAGCAGAGACCCGAACTAAAATTATAATTTTATGATTGGTTGTCTGCTCCATGCGTCCCGCGAACTAATAGTTATCTAGCGCCCAACACAATCATACAAACCATAATCATATAGGGCAGATGCAATTTACATGCTTAATTACAATAAAAAAAAGAGCCCCGACTAGGGGCTCTTACACTGAGCATATTGATGGCCATGCTGATCTGATAGCAGAACCAAAATGGGCTTTTCAGCTCTAAAAAATTCTACCAAAAATTATTTCAGGGCTGAGTTTGAGATGGTTATCTGATAAAAATATAGCGGGGGGTACCCGACTAAAAACCCTTGATGCGAAACCAGAAAGACCAAGCACTGCTAATTGCTAATTGCAACGCCTGGCCTTCCAGATTACGTGCCGGCTCTACTCAAATTCAAAGGAATTTTCATTCTTGGTCACAGATACCTCGGGGGATCCTGAAATTGTATTTTCACGAGGTGCATCAGGCGGTAAATAAATGCGCTGGTTACGAACTTTCGAAATACTCTCTTCAAGCCTACCGTGTCCGGCCATAATTTTATTGAATACCTGCTCTGCTTTATCCTTCTGGGCTTTGGTTTGGGGCTTAATCTTGATTTCCTTTTTACCAGTTTTTTTCTTAGACAACATGATCAAGCTCCGGTGAATTCCCACTTAAACTGCGTGTAGCAACGTTATTATAATTTTTGATAAATAGGTCGCGCTCCGACCTAGACCTCAAGCATAGCCTGTTTTTTAGGTTGACGTGAGTATTCACGTCGTTGGTAAGTCGACCCTTTGGCAATCTCTGCCAGATATTGCCACCACTTCCTGCACGAACTGTTTTAGTAAAAGCTGGACGATCGGGGTAATTACCTAATACTATCATCATTCCAGGTTTTTTTTGATCGTTTACTACGGCAAATCGTTGCTTACCGACGTTGAAACACTTCTCACTCATCATAGAATTAGGTAAATTATTTCAATCTCAGATTGCCAGCTTAGCTTCAACAGGATCAGTAATAGCAAGTTTCTCCCGCAAATACATACTGTATGTTTCTGGAATTTGTCCCAATTCAATTGGATACCACAGGTACGATTCTATAGGTTTAACCTGACTTGGATATAGAAATTCTACTTCAGGTCGTTTCTCGACTAAAAATGCACCGCAAGTAGCAGCTCTTGGTTCAAGGTACTTCATATTTTTTAAAATTACTCGAATTGTCATAGTGTATTCTCCTATGTTTTTATTTTAGTAAAACTTTCTACTGGGAAAAACCCTTTAGGATTTCCCGTTTTTCTTATTTTTGCATAAAACATTGGTGCCTAACATTGCTATTTACACACTGTCCTATGCACTATAACATTTTTAATTTTAGACCTGTCTGCGCGAGACCTGATAAAACCTAAAAAGTGGCCGTAATGGCTGTAATGGCTGTTGTTTTTTCAACTAATTATATTTTTCAATTCTCAATCTAAATATTTTTTAAAAGTTCAAAAAAGTATAGTCATTACAGTCATTTTAGCCATCCACTGTCGACAAACTACAGTTTCACTAAGAATATTTACAGCCACTTTAATGGTCACTACAGCCATTTATTCAATCTTGGTGAAATCAGCATCAATTTCATCTATTAGCTTATCTGTCATTTTATAGCAATAGCACCTTTTATCCTTGTACTGTTTCCTTTCCAAATCTCCAACAAGATAACTGCGTTTTTTCATATTCTTAATTACACGATTGTAGTGCTGTGTCGTAGTATTAAAGTCTTTTATTACTTCAATAGGCATGTAGCTGTTATCCAAATGGGGCTTATACTCCCGGTAATACTCTTCAGAATCTCTAAGTGCTAAACGCTGGATAACTCGATCAACATCTGCTTCCAAGTCCGTCGAATTGTCCTGGAAAAGAGCTGTTTCGTACTTTGTTATAGGAACAGGGATGCTGTAACGGCACCCGTTGAATTTCAGTGTTTGAAAAACATCCCGCAGTTCAGTCCTGATATAATTTCCAAGCCTCTCTAAAATCTTTGTCTGAATGTCTGTATCGATGTCCTTTTCAATAGCCGTAAATTCATAAACAAAGAACTGATTATTATTTTCATTTGCTGGCATCTCTTCCCTAGAAACATACAGAGGAATTGACTCATTCGTCAGCAACATAATATTCATGTTATTCCTGACGTTGTAAGGGTCCTTAAATTTCTTTTTAACCTGAGCATACTTCTGTCCTGAGTATTTTTTCAAAGTTTTGTACTGTGACATGGCAGAAGACTCGTTCTCTTCGACTATTAATAGTTTCTTCTCGACTTCATAAGTAAAATCTTTTTCATGGCCCTGCCATTCAGTAGTTAAGGGTCTATATATTTCGCCAACTATTTCTGCAAAAGTGCTTTTTCCATTTCCACGATGCCCTTTTAAGATTACCGTGGGCAAATTCTGATAGTTGGTATAGCAGAATACAGCCAGATATTTTTTAATAAATTCCTTATACTCACCAAACCTGTCCGCCAGATAAGATTCAACGGAATCATTGTCACGGATCTGGGTAGGTATTGGTGCATAATGGACCTTGATGATTCCAGTGATATTATTTATTTCATAATAATGCTTATCAGCGGAAATACTCCCAAGATAATCGATCCTTGAAATGTGGGATATATGCTTTGACCTTACCAAATACTTAAATGCCTGTTCTCGTTCATCAGCATTTGAATCAGTTCTACTCAAAATATGAAATTTCTTCATCCCTATTTTTTCAAAATAGAAATCATCGCCTGCCAACCCAAATTCCCAAACATCAGTTCCGTACGACCAGTACGGGTCACATTGAATCTCTATAGGTGTACTTGTCTTCTCCATCCAAAATGTCTCATCGCAGGTAGAACAACGAATATACCAATTGTTACTAGCCTCAGAATATTCTATAAAAGCTGATGGATTTGAGTCACTATGGAACGGGCAATAACAAGCAGTTTTTTCTTTCAGTTCATTGACTACTACAGTTTCACCGGCGCTTGTTTTAATTTCGAGTGTGTTGTCCCAAAGTGGACCGGAACTAATGGTGTTAAGATCATGCCCCTCATAATATTCACTGGTTTCTGCATCTTGGGGTGATCCATAGATGAACCTGGCAGCGTCTGTGACTGACCCATCTGCTTCTGGGAACATTTTAGTAATAACCTGTGTGGCAATTTTCTGATAGGTTGTTCTTGAGTAAACTGGTTTGTCAAAAAATAAAATGCAGTGGAAGCGGTGTTTTTCCGCGGTGTGGCTCTTGCTGGGGATGATGATATAATTTAATCCCTGTACTTTTAAACGATCTATAGCCTCCTGGATCGTTAAACCGTTGTCCACATCGATTACTGTTCCCTGTGCACTAGAGAAGTTGGCGGATTTGCGGTTGCCCCCTTTCCATATAATAAATGAATAATTTTTCTGCTTTAAAAGCTCTGGCAGTTTTCGGCGGTTAACCTGGGTCGTATTGAACCAGACATTTGCACCGCCATTATAGTTTTTATCTGTTATTGATAGTTCAATTAGGTCATTAGATTGCCTTTCCGGGGTGTTCATATGATGTAGAGTTGGTTTGATGTGATGTTGTGTTGTACATAATATTTTTTAAGCTTCTTATCGCTTTGGCAAATGCCATTGGTGGTATTAAAATCTGATCTAAATAGAACTGGGAAGATAAATCCTCTAGTTCTGGTCCCTCAAAAATAAATGTGGAATGCGCTTGTGAGCGCTTATGTTCGACTAATTTTATTCCCTTAAAAAGGAAATATGCTGCTAAGTAAAAATCAGTTGTCTCAAATTGCTGCATAGTGCTTGTTGGTTATTTGTTATGCACCTTAGTGCCAATATTCTATTAAAATCAAATAGACCAGGGCACAGTACCCCTTATGCCAAGAATTTACTTAATAAATCACTGAAAGTCAAGCACATTTTTTATAGTCAATTATCTTTAGATGAAATCAGCGATATACAAGAACGCTTAATCCAGCTTATCGATCACATTCTTTTTATGCTTTGGGGATAAATTCATGTATTCCAACGATTGCTGTATTTTTACGTGACCCAACAGTTTTTGAATCTCATATACATTGGCACCTTTCATCACAAGATGTGATGCGAAAGTTGTTCTAAGTTTATGTACATGCCCTACAAGTCCTGCTTTTTTTAGCGCTCTCTTCATGGCATTATATGGTTTACTGGGGTGAATTAAGTTGCCTTCTTGAGATGTAAACACATATTTAGGGTGACGACCTGTCCATTTTTCTAGTATTTTAATAGCTTTTCTATGAAGTGGAATTAATCTTGATTTGCCAGTTTTAGTTCTCCATTCTGATGAGGCGGAAATTCTAATCTCAGGGGGCTTTTTCTCCAAATCTACTTTATCCCATGTTAGATTTATCATTTCTCCGAGCCGCACGCCTGTATAGTAAATAAACTGTAAATGGTCTTTCCAAAATGCGTTCACATTATTCCAAATTAATTCTAATTCTTCCTCACTATAAAACGCGGGACCATCCTTTTCAGGGACAGGAATTTTTTTAACATCTGAAACTGGATTTTCTTCAATAAAATTTCTTTTTTTACAATAAATAAAAACGGAGCTGATGACCTGCAACATTCTGTTTACTGTGTATGGAGCCCATTTCTTACCGTTGCCCTCACTCAACAAGCTGTCAACACATTCTTTTATATAGTGTGCTTTGATACTCCTTATATCATTTGCAGATGAAGGGAAATGTTCAATCATAAACTTTTTAAATGGCTCAAGATGGTCATTATATCTTTTTATGGTTTGGTCCTGAACAATATTTTTTAGTGATCTTATATACTCATCAATAGCTGAAGATAGGCCAATAGACTTTCTTTTTAATAATAATTCATGGCGTCCTAAAGCAAGGTCCGTTTCTTTTTTTGATGCAATGAGTTCAGCATCACGCCTTCTTGTACTCACAACTTCACGAAATCTTTTACCATTAACAGTATAGTCTATTTGGTAAACATACCCACTCTTCCTTTGAATTTTTCTAAGATTTACTCGTGGACTAGCCATTATTTACCTTTATTTACCTAATAATTACCTGATAAATTTGGCACATATTTGGCATTATTACAATTAATATTTTTTTTATGTGTTAATAAACAATCAGTTAGAGCATTAAAGTGGAGGCGGGGAGAGTCGAACTCCCGTCCGAAACAGTGTCCCGAGAAACATCTACATGCTTAGTTAGCTAGATTGTTCTCATTTCACTATCCGCTAGTAACCTCGAAATGTGAAACCAGTCCATAATTTTCTCACTTCAGACGCATGGACACCATCATCAGCCAGCCTATGAGAATGACGCCCTGTGGTGGGACCATAGGCGAGTCTCACCCAGAACGAACCGCTAGCTAAGCAGCGGCCATGTAGCCGTAATCGGCACTTATTGTTTTTCCAGGTGATTAACGAGATGCCTGGACCTCGGCATGCAGTTTAACGAGTCTTCTATCCCGTCGAAACCGGTCGCCCCCATTGTCAAATAGCTCTAAAATTTACACGTCGTACGGGATGAAGTTCCCAAACATTTAAAAAAAGAAAAGGCTCCGAACGCCAACCCGGAGCCTTAGTCTCATTGCCAACCCAATGCCAGTCGGGTAAGCATTATCACTTGCCAACCTCCTAAGCCAAAATCGCATTTATGCGATTCTGTTTTTTAAGAGTGGGATGAAGCTACAAGCCTGAAGATTTTCCCACAAGATTTAAAAATGAAAAATCAAAATCAATCGCTTTTAAAAATTAATATTCCCATTTTACCGTCGGTGCCAACGTAACCACGGTACATTCCCGCAGTATTAAAAGGCATGGAAATATTTCCATTTTTATCCAGAGCAATCACACCCCCAGTACCACCAATAGTGGTTAAATCCCCATGTATTGTTGATGATGCAGCAGAGTCTACAGACATCCCTTGAAGCTCCATTTTAGCACAAATCTTAAACGCAATAACTTCACGTATAAAATATTCACCATGACCCGTAGCTGAGACACCACAACTATTATTATCCGCGTAAGTACCAGCTCCAATTATGGGTGAATCGCCAATGCGCCCAAAACGTTTGTTTGTCATTCCCCCGGTGGATGTTCCGGCTGCTAGATTACCATCCTGATCCAGGGCAACACAGCCAACTGTACCATGCTTTTCAGCTTCACCCGTTTCACCTTCTATTACTTTTTGCCAGTATTCATATCGCTTTTCTGTAAAGAAATAGTCATTTTCTACAAAGGAAAATCCCTGCTCTTTTGCAAAGACTTCTGCACCATATCCCGCCAACATGACATGGGGCGATTTTTCCATTACCGTGCGAGCTAACAAGATGGGATTTTTAATACGTTTGACGCTTGCTACAGCCCCGGCATTTAGCGACTGGCCATCCATGATGGAAGCATCTAATTCATGATGACCATCACTGGTAAAGACCGCTCCTTTGCCAGCATTAAATAATGGAGAATCCTCTAAGATGGCAATAGTAGAAACCACTGCGTCCAGGGATGATCCCCCTTCAGTTAAAATGCTATGCCCAATCGTGAGTGCTTCTTCAAGTTTACTGCGATACTCTTTTTCAAGCTCTGGTGTCAACTTGCTTTTTTCAATGGTACCTGCACCACCGTGGATTACGATTGCTACCTTTTGCTGGGGCTGTGCATTTAACATGGTCATGAAAAGGAATAGTAAAAAACCGTGAATCGTCTTTAGTCTGAATTGCATCCTGAACCTCCTTCAGATGAGACGGTGTAATAAAGTGGGTAAACTTAATTACAGGATAGGAAGATCAACAAACACCAACTCGTTTATATCGTCTTGACCTTGAATTGTTGGTTCATCTTCTTTGAATATATAAAATCCATCTCCTTTGGAGAACTCAATATTATTTATAGAAAGAGTTCCTTTGGATACCACACCATATCCATGACGATTCTTCTCAAATGGGCATTGGAGAGATTCATTCTTTTGTACAGTTATTACATAGATTGCCGCATCCTGAAAAATTTCAATGGATGTTTTGCCTTTATGTATTTCTCTCCCAGATGCTAATAAATTAATTGATTCCTTTGTTGAAATATCGCTTAGCGAAAGGGTTTCCCATCGTGGTTGAATATTCATTTTTGACGGTTCAATCCAGATCTGAAATAATTTTGTTTCAGTATCTTCCAAATTATATTCACTGTGGGTTATACCCGATCCAGCCGACATAATTTGAATTTGACCCGCTTCGGTTCTTCCTTTATTCCCCATACTGTCTTCATGGGTAATAGCACCTTCTTTAACATATGTTATTATTTCCATATTCTGATGAGGGTGCGTGGGAAAACCGGTTTGCGCCTGGATGATATCATCATTCCAAACTCGCAATGGTGGGAAACCCATCTTTGATCGATCGACGTAGCGTGCAAAACTGAAATGATACCGTGCATGAAGCCAACCATGTTGCGCATCACCTAATTTTGTATACGGATATTTTTGTATCATTTCAGTTCTTTCTTCAGTCTTTTGGATTCAAGTGCGCTACCAGTAAAGCCGCTCCAGCTAGAGCCAAATCCTTCAGTAATCCGGGCATAGCCATTTGTTCTCCACCCATCATACCTGGTAAATGTACTGTTAGTACAAAGGTAACCAGTAATAACGCGAGAACTAATGCTGCATAATAGGTATATTTATTAATTACCAGCGATACTGCTGCTGCGATGAGCGCAAGTCCTGTTACATAGACCCAAAAGACACCGCCTGGTACCCAGCTCGGGACCATCCCTGCCATTTGACCTGCCATCATGAAATGGAAAAGTCCAAATACACCAAAAGGTAGTGCAAATAGTATTTGTCCGATTTTATTTAGATTTTTCATTTTTTCTCCTTATTGATTGCTTGTTCCTAGTTTTTTCAAAAGATTGCCTAATTGTTGTTGCTCATCGGCCGATAAAACAGAAAGTACTCGCACAATTTCATGTACATGTGCAGGGAATATGTTGGCAATAAGTGATTGCCCTTTTTTTGAAAGAAACACTCGTTTCGATCGTCGATCCTTGGGATCTACTCGGCGCTCAACCAATCCATCACGCTCAAGATTGTCGATCACTGTAACCATATTTCCGCCTGTAAGAAGCAACTTTTCGCTGATGTCTTTTTGACAGAGCGGTCCAATATGATATAGCATTTCTAAAACACCAAATTGACTTACAGTGATGCTATTTGATTCAATTGATGCGCGAGTTAAACGACCCACAGTATTAATAGCACGAGTTAGCTTGATGAACGTATCCAGAGCTAGTTGTTCTTCTGATGATCCTTTGTAATGTGTACTCATTATTCGTTTAATGTTTAATTATTTAATATTGAGTATATATTCAAAAATGAATACAAGTCAACAATATATTTGATCTCGATTTGAACGAATGTGGGGTTTTAATCGGTTACAAATCAGTTGTAATTTTTCTCAACCAATAGATACCATTCTGCGCCCGTAGCTCAATGGTAGAGCAGTGGCCTCTTAAGCCATTGGCTGAAGGTTCGAGTCCTTCCGGGCGTACTTATTATCACACCTGATTCTCGTCGAGAATCAGGTGTTTTCATTTCATACATGCTCCCAATGTAAATAATACAGATAATCTATAAATTGACCCAATTTTAAGTAAAATTGGCACAATTAGTCCACATCCTCATTCGTCCTGAGGCACAGGATTACGTCGGATAAACTTTTACTCTGAGATCGTAGACCTTCATGAACAGTGCTTAGTCTCGAAACTCATCATAGTAAGAATTGCAGTATTGAAATATATTTTTGAGACATTTTAAATAGGATGGTTTTTGGTACGAAAAATGGCAGCCAGATGACTGAAATCAGTATAGATCATAACGTAGCAATTATTTCAAAGGTATCTTAATATAGAAAATATTACCCGTAGGCTCATTTGGCTTCACACCAACTTCGGCATTGTGTGCTTCGGCGATCTTTGTGACAATTGCTAATCCCAAACCACGGCCACGATTTTTATCACCTTTAAGCCGAACGTTTCGGGAAAATATTTCTTCACGATTGCTTTTGGGAATGATTGATCCAAAATCTTTCACATTAATGGTTAGATACTCATCTCCTTTTTCACTATCAACAAGAATCCTCTTACCCATTGGCGCATACTTTATTGCATTGCTGATATAGTTATAGAATACTTCGGATATGATCGGATTAGACATGATTGTGAGATTATCAGGTATATCGATTTTCATAACTATTTCCGAACTATTCAGCATCACTTTAAAGTCTTTGGACAATTTTTGGAATAAATCCGTAACATTTATTTCTTGAAAATCAATTTTATCACCAACTGCTATTTGTGCCAGTAAAGTTGTTTTGTCAATTACGTCAAATAAGCTATCACTACTATCCTTAATGATTCCTAATAGTTCATTATCAGAAAACTCTTCAAGCAACACCTCTGATGCAGAGCTTATCACGCCTGACGGATTTTTTAAATCATGTGACATGATATCTAAAAGCATATCCTTCAATTGATGCGAATCCTGCAACGCTGCCTCAGCCTGCTTGCGTTCTGCAACTTCATTTAGAAGATTGTGGTGGATGTTCGCATTTTTCAAGGTAATAGATGCATAATTTGCAAACGCTTCAGCCAGCATTAATTCTTCTTTGGTAAAAATTGTACCAATGCGATTGAGTGACATTGCTCCAAGAACAGTATCATCCACGATAAATGGGGAAACAATTAGGTGTTCATCCTTCACAACAGGAGTCCCAGGGATCTGGTGGGCTTTTGGATTGTTCCCTGCACTGTTGAATATTTTACCTTGTTTGGCTATAATTGCTTGACCAGTGAGGCAGGAATCAATATCTAGTTTCATCGAAAGAACAGTTTCTTCAAGATCAGGTTCTATAGCAATCATGGGGATTAAGGTTTTACCATCATTCTCCAATTGGAAAATAATACACCCATACGCATCAAGCAGTTCTAGCGCCTGACGAGCAATTCGGTCAAGAACTTTTAGTAAATCAAGGCTTGCTGGCAATAGTCTCGCAGTATTGAGAAGCTTGGCCTGAATAATTGATTGTTTATAAAGTTTCTCCTGAGCCTGCTTACTCTCGGTGACGTCTTCTACAATCGCTTGTGCCCCAATTACCTTTTTATCGACTCCATGTATAGCTACTACATAATAGCTCAGAAAGGCCGTCTTCCCCCATTTTGAAGTGTATTCAACTTCTGTTTGAATCGGATTCCCACTTTCAAGAACACTTTTAAAAATGGAAGAGATGCCGCTTTCTTGCAAAGGTTTAAATTTAAACATGTTGAAACTCATCGTTGCTTCGGCTTTTGGTGAGCCAAGAATTTCCAGTATCTTGGGATTGACACTTGTAATATTACCTTTGGTATCAATTGAAATAATTCCAACTGGTGCAGATTCCACTAATGTCCGATAACGCTCCTCACTTTCCTTTAGGGCCCCCTCAACTTGCTTGCGCTCAGCGATGTCTCTTATTGTAAAAAGAAGCACATCTTCACCATCATAGACGGTTTTGTTAATTAGTATTTCTTCTGGGAATGATGTGCCATCCTTTTTGAGTCCCCACCATTCAAAGCGTTGAGGAATACCTTCAAGGGCTTTTTTGATGTATTTATCTGCCATTGTATAGTCATTTTTGCTCTTATCGCCAAGTGTTTGCTCAGGTCTTGCCAATAATTCTTCATGTGAGTAGTCAAATAATTTTTCGGCACTTTCATTTACGTCAATGATTGTGAGATCTTGATCTTTGATAAAAATTGCATCTGAGGATAGATTGAAAATGTTCCTGAAATTAACTTCGGATTGTCTTAACTCATCCTCAGCCTGCATTCGTTCTGTGATGTCCATTTCACTTGTAAGTTTACGAGGTGATTGTAGTCCCTGGATTAATTCTGCTTTTGTCTTGGATTTATCTGATGTCATTGTTTGCTCTTATTATTAAGTATGACTTTATGATACGTAAGATAATAAAATGAAGTTCTAATACATGGTGTCATAGTCGAAATATACACTGAATATCAATATAATGAGCTGTCAAGCCATTTCGAGCCCGTCTTGGCGTACGCTTTAAAGAGCCGAGTCGTTGTATGAAGTGAGTTCAAGGGTCACCATACTTACCTTATTTAGAATAACGGTTTTGTGATATATTAAATTTGGATTGGAATAAAACCGTGTTGATTCTCCAGTACTACCAATGAGCTATAGCCCAATACCCCGATAAAAGTCTACTATCCTCTACATATGGTATATAAATCTCATATTACTATCATATATAAATACTAGGGTCGGTGTATTGTGTAAATAGACCTATTCCATATAGGTTATAACAGTTTGAGAAACAGATCGGGAGCCTCAACGTCGAGAATGAAGTATTTATTCAAATTATTATTAGTTATGCTAAATATTGTCTTTGCACAGACATCAATCTCTGTTTCATCAATTGTCATAAATGAAGACCCATTATTTGAAAATGATATCCCAGAAAGTAAGATAAAGTACTGGGTTGACATCTCATCTGGAGTTGCAAAATATCAGTCTGGGAAATCAAGAGTTTTCAGCAATACTGTAAATATTGCATACGATAAAAATGTGCTCTCATTGAGAACAAATGCGTATGACCGCAAATATAACCACTTTAGCCTCTTATATGGTTACAGACTACCATATACTGAAAAATTAACGACTACTTTCTCATCAGGGATACAATGGGATTTGGATCATCCTAAAACAAACCTGTGGTTACCAATAGATTGCTTAATACTTTATGAACCGTTTCAAAATGTGAGTTTGGGAGGAAGATTTAATATTTCGTTGGGAAGCGATAGCAAGATTCTTGGGTTTTCGCTTGTTCTTGTTACCGGTTCAACATAATTATCTAAAGTATAGTATCATAATTATATAGTTTATCAATTATCAGTAAAAAGTAATATGTACGATCAAGATTTGTGATTGTTATTGGGGTAAACAAGAAAATGGTTTCGTTAATATCATATAATCTTATACAATACAATTATACTAATAAATGGCACAACTATGGCAATCTTTTTATCGAAATCGTCTACAACCCGTCGTCCTAATAAGCCATTGGTTGATCGTGACCCCGGTTGATTGAAGTCGTTCAGGTGGGGAGTTCTTGCGGGAAAGTCCATTAGCTTTTTGTGTCTTTTATATCTTTAGTAAATTCTTTTCAGTGCTCTTATTATCACTACTGATTGTGGATGATAAAGAATTATTTAAACGGTTAAAAATAGGCGAACCTCACGATTTTAAAGAATTGGTGGAGATCCACCAGAAAAAAGTGATTAATACAACCTATCAATTCGTGCACAATAAAGAAGATGCGGAAGATCTTGCACAGGAAGTCTTTATTGAAGTGCATGATTCGATATCCAGATTTAGGGCAGATGCAAAATTATCAACATGGATATACCGTATAGCGATTAATAAATCACTGGATTTTATTCGTAAGAAGAAACGCAAAAAACGATTTGCGCCCATCATATCAATCTTTGGCTACGATAACAGTGAAGAATTACAAAATGTACCAGCAGATGTAAACCTTGAGAAGGAATTTGAGGAAAAGGAATACAAAGAGATTCTGCAAGCAGCAGTAGATAAATTACCAAAAAATCAAAAAATAGTGATTATGATGAGCAAGTATGAAGAATTAAGTAATAAGGAAATTGCCTCCATCATGGATTTTTCATTGTCAGCTGTAGAGGCACTACTCCACCGTGCTAAGAAAAATTTACGTAAACATTTACATCGCTATTTTGAAAAACGTTTGTAAAAAAAGCGCAAGATTATTAAATAAAAATCGTCAAAAACTATAGAAGACCAACAAAATGAATAAAAAAGAGAAAATTGAACAGGAAATCCAGAAGACTCTAGATCAATTCCAACGGGCAGAGAAACTAGTCCCTAATCAATATTTTTATCCCCGTATTCTGCAACGATTGGATGAGCGAAGCGAGCATAAAGTGTTTTCTTTTGCGACTCTGAAACCGGCTTTGTTAACGGTATTAGTTGTGGTAAATGTGGTTACCTCTTACTGGTACTTCGCCAGTGGTGAACTAATCGCTCAAAATAGTACACGACAAGAATTAATTGAAGTACTGGTTGCTGATTTAAATCTGGAGAATGATCAATCAAATTTATTTAACATAGAATAGTAGGACGCTATGGACATTTTTAAACAAAAAAAGTATTTAACAATAGTGATTGCCATACTCATAATCATGAATTTGGGTATGTTATTCATGATGTGGGTAAGTAAACCACCTCTACAACAGCCGAGAGACCCGAGAGGACGCATGCCGCATGAAAGAGAGCAAATTAATACTATGCTTAAACGGGAGTTGGGTTTCAATGAAGGACAAATAGGAAAATATTTAATTCTGCGGCAGCTGCATCGTGAACAGATCAGTAATCTTGACAATGAAATCAGGGATTTAAAACGTCAAATGTTTGATGAAGTATTACAGAATAATTCGCCTCCGACACTTTCGGATTCTTTATTATCAATAACATTAGAAAAACAAGGACAGATAGAGCTCCTTACCTATCAGCATCTATTAGATTTAAAAAAACTTTGTGGACCGGAGCAACAAGATAAGCTGCAAATGCTACTTCATGAACTCTTTCGCAGTAAATCGGCGGGAGAAGGTCCGAATCCGCCACCACCACACCTCGGCGAAGAGCAACGTCAAAAACATCAAGGTGGATTTCTGCCACCACCACCGCCTGGTGAACGTCCACAAATTCACCCACCAAGAAATCAGTAACATGTAATCAATATTGTTTATAAAAGCCCTTCATCCTAACTGCATGAAGGGCTTTTTCTTTCCATATTTTAATTTTTGAAAATAAACCACAAGGTTTTTCATTCGATAGCGTCTTATTAAGTAGAAGCATCAAAATTTCACTAACGATATTTTCGTACACATGTTAAAAACTGAAAAGAAAAATATGAAGACAAATCTTTTTGATTCAATTAAATTGAAAGAAATGGATCAAGTAAGATTAATGAACCGTACAGACCATAAGTACTGGTTTCATTTTGATCATCTTCAGGAATTACTCCAATCAATTAATGGGAATTATTACATTTTAAAAATTGACGGGGAAACTGAATTTCCATATACCACTACCTATTACGACACAACGAAAAATCGAATGTTTACCGATCATCATAATGGGAAACTTAACCGCTATAAAGTCCGGCGCAGAAGTTATGTCTATTCGAAAATTAGTTTTTTGGAGGTAAAGTTCAAAAGCAACAAGGGACGAACTATAAAAAAACGTATCCCAGCTGAATTTGGAAATATTTCATTTACTGAACATGAGAATGAATTTTTGAGCAATCATATACCGTTTAATTGTAACGACCTGCAGCCATCTTTAATGAATGAGTTTTCGCGATTAACCTTGGTAAACAAAAATTTTAAAGAGCGTTGTACAATCGATCTCAATCTTCAATTTAAAATAGCTGACAGAAAAGTAGCTTTAGAAAATTTAGTAATTGTGGAGATTAAATCTAATGGTAATACGGGAATATCTCTTTTGGCAATGTCTTTAAGGAACCAGCGGATTAAAGTCTCCAGTTTTAGTAAATACTGCGTTGGACGCACGGTTACCGATCCAGATTTAAAACGAAATAATTTTAAAAGAAAAATCAGAAGCATTGAAAAAACGATTCAAATAAAAAACAATTTGTATAACATCAACTAGAAATTATGAAATTATGAATTTAATACTAACGATTATTGACTCTCTTAAAAACATAAACTTTGCAATCGCGCCACTAACTGAAATAACAAGTTGGGTAGAACCGCTAAGATTTCTCGGGATTAAACTGATTAATGTAAACGACTTTACCGAACTTCTGGTAAGATTTGCCTTAAATACTATTATGATATATTTGGTCGTACATTTTATGTACGCTAAAAATAGTAAGCGTAAAGATTTCTATTTTAGCTATTTGGCTATTGGTGTCATTGTTTTTTTATTGTGTTTTCTACTTAATAATGTAAAGCTTGAACTCGGTTTCGCTCTGGGTCTATTTGCAATATTCGGAATTATCAGATACAGGACGGATCCCATTCCGATTAAAGAGATGACCTATTTGTTTATTGTTATTGGAATTTCGGTGATGAATGCGCTTGCTAATAAAAAGGTGAGTTATGCAGAACTGATGTTTACCAATTCAGTAATCATTTGGGGATTATGGCTACTGGAAAAAAGATTAATGCTGAAACAGGAAGGCTCGATAAAATTAGTTTACGAAAAGATTGAAAATATACACCCAGAAAGTAAAGAAATACTTCTGGCCGATTTAACAGAACGCACTGGAATTAACATTAAACGTTACGAAATTCAAAAGATAGATTTCCTGAAAGATGTGGCATATATTACACTTTATTTTAACGAAAATGGAAATAACAGCTAAATATTTCTAATTAATGAAAACAAAAATGAAAATATTAAAAAGTATTAGTTACCCTGTTTTGGTTTTGTTTTTTTTATTGTCCTCTGTAAACGCACAGGAAGTTAAAAACAATTATCAGACCCGGACATCGATAGAGTTAGGGTTTAAACCCTTGAATAATTTAAGATTGAACCTGACACCTGAATTATTTTTTGATGATAACATTTCGTTAGACAAGTACCTCTTTGAAGGTGAGGCCGTTTATAAACCTGTTAAAGTTCTGGCGTTGGGTGCAACTTACCGTTTTGTCGGTAATGTGCAGGATAATCAAGATACAGAATACCTTAATCGTATTGCTTTTAGTGCAACTGTAAAAAATGATTTCAATCGCTTTGAGCCCCTTTTTCGGCTTCGTTACAGCAATTATGCTGACGATGAAATAACCGATAAAGAATTTATTCGGTATAAGACTTCATTGAAGTATGATATTGCTAACTGCAAAATAACTCCTTTTGTAGGAATTGAAGCATTTCAACAATTAAGTGATAATGAATTATACAAAATACGATACGCGCTAGGTTTTAAGTATAAAATGTTTAAGAACAATTATATAGGGTGCAATTATAATCTTGATTATTATCTGCAGGAGCTTAGAAACAAGCACATATTCAGCTTAACTTACAAAATAAGGCTATAAATATTATGAATGTTAAAAAAAATATTATTTTGATTTTTGCATTAGTGTTAACGACTTTTGGTTGTCGCGAATCTGTTGTAACCGATGATGTTTCTGATTTGACCGATATAACTGATTGGACCAATGCAACACATAGTAATTTAATCGAACCCAATTATTCCACGGTGTTTGAGCAGGATGTCGTTCTAAGATTTGATATTATAATTGATAGCGAGGATTGGTCTGATATGCAATCAGATCTATCTAGCAATATCGGTTCATTTGGAGGTCCAGGACAGATAGGAACCTCTGATTATACACCGATTTGGGTTCCATGTTCTTTTTATTTTAACGGTATTCAATGGTATAATGTTGGTATTCGTCATAAAGGCAATTCAAGTCTTATTTCAACCTATCATACAGGAAATAATAAACTTCCGTTTAAACTTGACTTTGATGAGTTTGAAAATGAATATCCAATCTTGACCGATCAACGGTTTTACGGTTTTAGACAATTGAGTTTAAAAAACAATTTCGAAGATGCATCCCTGATGCGTGAGAAAGTTGCATCTGACTTGTTTATAAATTTCGGTTTAGCATCCGCTAAAACTGCTTACTGCGAGGTTTATATAGATCATGGCTCAGGCTCACAATATTATGGCGTTTACACATTGGTAGAAGAAGTTGATGATACAGTATTGGAAGATCAATTTTTTAACAGCACTGGTAACCTTTACAAACCGGAAGGGGATGCAGCTACATTTGCTTCTGGAACATTTGATGAATTTGAAATGGATAAGAAAAATAATTTGTCTGGAGATTATTCTGATGTGGAAGCATTATGCAATATAATTAATAGTTCCAACAGAACTTCAAATATAGATCTATGGAAAAGTGAATTATCAGCTGTTTTTAATGTTGATGGATTTATAAAATGGTTGGCTGCAAATACAGTAATGCAAAATTGGGATACCTACGGTAAAATGTCACACAATTATTATTTGTACAATAATCCAGATGACAACAAATTAACATGGATTCCATGGGATAATAATGAAGCATTACGGGATGGAAAACAAGGAGGGGCACTAAGTCTATCTTTAAATGAAGTAGGAAGCATTTGGCCACTTATCAAATACTTAATGGATGTTGAGGAATATGAACAAATTTATAAAACATATGTTCTTCAATTTATCGAAGAGGTATTTAATCCAAGTAATTTGCAGTCTGTTTATGACAATTATTATCAATTATTAAAAGATTATGCTTATGCTGAACAGTCGGGATATAGTTTTCTTTCTAGCGAATCAGATTTTGATCAAGCGGTTGAAACTTTAAAAAACCACGTACAATTGAGAAATGTAGCCGTGCAATCATATTTAGATTAGCACCGATCGATAACACTGCCGTATTACCTTTTGAAAAAACCTTCATTAAAATTAAATGAAGGTTTTTTCTTTCAATGGTTCAATTTTAAAAAATAATACGCAAGGTTTTTCATTAGAAAGCGTCTTATTAAGTAGAAGCAACAAAATATAAATAAAAAACTATGGAGTTCAACATGAACAAATTAAATAGAAAAGAGATTACCGATTCTCATCCTGGGATTAATACTGCTAACGGGCAATCTAATTGCTCAACCTAGCCAAAAACAACAGCGTCCACCTATGCTACCAGATTCAAAGCAAATTGTGCAAATGGTAGATGAGCTGGCTACCGCTCTTTCATTGACTGAAGAACAAAAAACAAAAGTATCCGAAATGCACTTTGCTCATTTTGAAGAAGCTAAAGATCAGATGGAAAAATCTAAAACTAGTAGGAATAATGATCGACATGCAATGGATGCCCTTCGGAAAGAATTTGAAGAACAAGTAAAGGCCGTTTTAAATGATGAGCAAAAGAAACAATTTGAAACATTCATAAAAAACCATGGACCAGAGCACGGACCGAAAAGGGACGATAAAAGAAATTAATCATAGGTAAGGATAATCCAATGAAAACAAAACTATATATAATGATTATAATGGCGTTCACCATAATTGTGGGATGTGGCGAGTCAGCAACCTCTTCGGATAATACCGACGGTAATCTGCCGGATATAAGCGGTTATCCTGTAGTGGATACCGACCAGACCACTTTTTACGATACTACAACTGAAATGTCAACCCCATCGGTTGGAGACGCATTTTATGGTCAGGATGCACAGTATTCTGGTAACCAGCCATCTTACACAGATAACGGCGACGGAACTGTTACTGATAATGTAACAGGATTAATGTGGCAGCAAAGCTCTGATCTCAATGGAGATGGAACTATTGATGCAGATGACAAACTTTCTTATGATGATGCCTTAGATGGCGCATCAAGTTTTGATCTTGCTGGATATTCAGACTGGCGTTTGCCTTCAATTAAGGAAGCTTATTCTCTCATTCTTTTTAGCGGAGAAGATATAAGCGGATTTGAAGGAACTTCTGCTGAAGGATTTACACCTTTTATTGATACTGACTATTTTGAGTTCGGTTATGGAGATCTTGACGCTGGCGAGCGGCTTATTGATGCACAATTTGCGACAACATCAAACTATGTGTCTACTACTATGAATGGTCAAGAAACTATGTTCGGTACGAATCTGGCTGATGGAAGAATAAAAGGTTACGGACTGACCATGCCTTTCGGACCAGGCGAAAAGACATTCTATGTCATGTATGTCCGAGGAAACACGGGCTACGGTATAAATGAATTTATCGACAATGGCGATAGTACCATAACTGATAACGCCACCGGACTGATGTGGATGCAGGATGATAATGGCGAAGGATTGATATGGGAAGATGCCCTTAGCTATGCAGAAAATTATGAGTATGCCGGATATTCAGACTGGCGTTTACCAAATGTTAAAGAGTTGCAAAGTATAGTTGACTACACACGCTCACCAGCTACATCAAGTTCTGCTGCTATTGATCCCCTTTTCAATTGCACACAAATAACAAATGAAGGTGGCGAAGATGACTATCCCCACTTCTGGAGTAGCACTACGCACGCTTCTTGGGTCGAGGGTCATGAAGGAGCACAAGCAGCATACTTATCTTTTGGTCGCGCAATGGGATATATGGGTCAATGGACGGATGTACACGGTGCTGGTGCACAGCGTAGCGATCCAAAAATCGGTGATCCCAATGATTATCCGACCGGCCACGGTCCCCAGGGAGATGCAATCCGAATTTTCAATTATGTGCGATGCGTTCGAACAATCCAATAAATTTATTTAATATTTTTGAAGAGAAAAAAATGAAAAAGAAAACCACAATATCATTCGTGCTGACAAATCTAATATTCCTGTTGATTATAAATACGGATATTCGGGCACAATCGAATGTTGATTACCCAATAATTGACACTGGACAGGAACTATGTTATGATACCGTGGATGTGATTGTCTGTCCTCAATTTGGAGAATCATTTTATGGTCAGGATGCACAATATACTGGGAATCCTTTCGCCTACCAAAATAATGGTGATGGTACTGTTACAGATACCGTAACCGGTTTAATGTGGCAGCAAACTCCAGACCTTTACGATAAATCAAATTATGCAGAAGCACTTGCAGCAGCAGATACATTTAGTCTGGCAGGTTATGATGATTGGCGTTTGCCTTCAATCAAAGAGTTGTATTCTCTAATTGATTTCAATGGAAGCAGTTTCACGCTAGTTCCGTATATAGACACAAGTTATTTCGATTTTCGATTTGGAGACGAGAACTTGGGCGAACGTGTAATCGATGGTCAATATTGGTCTTCAACAGAATACGTGGGAACGACAATGAATAATGACCCAACTACTTTTGGCGTCAACTTTGCTGATGGTCGTATCAAAGGTTACCCTTCAGAACCTGTAGGTCCACCAGAAGACCAATTCAATATGACAGCATTTGTTCGGTATGTACGTGGTAATACGAACTATGGGATCAATGATTTTGTCGACAATAGTGATGGAACTATATCTGATGTAGCTACGGGTTTGATGTGGCAGGCAAGCGATAACGGAGATACTCACAACTGGGTGGAAGCCTTAGAATATGCAGAGAACCTCAGTTATGCAGGGTTTGATGATTGGCGACTACCAAACGCAAAAGAATTGCAGAGTATTGTTGATTATACGCGAGCTCCTGATGCGATAAATACTGCCCAACAGGGACCAGCGATTGATCCGATTTTTGGTGTTACTGAGACAGAATCATGGTATTGGACAAGTACGACACTATTAGAATCCCCTCCAAATTTGGGAGTAGGCGGCCACGCTATTTACGTTACGTTCGGCCAAGCATATGGATGGATGGAGTTCCCACCAAATTCTGGCGAATATGCATATACAAATGTACATGGTGCGGGCGCACAACGCAGTGATCCAAAAGTTGGAAATCCCACTGACTGGCCGAATGGTTTTGGTCCACAAGGCGATGATGTACGGATTTATAATTATGTGCGTGCTGTGCGTGATGTTGATGCTTCAACTTCCGTTGGTGATGACTACGGATTGAATATTCCATCCAAATATATTCTAAATCAAAATTATCCCAACCCCTTCAATCCCGTCACTACAATACAATATAACCTGCCCCATCGATCCAATGTCCAAATCATAATCTTTGATTTGCTAGGGAGTGAAGTGAAAACGATTGTTTCTGAAGTTCAGAATGCTGGCTTCAAATCCGTTCTTTGGGATGCAACCAACGTTTCCAGTGGGATGTACTTCTACCAGATTAGAGCAGGTGATTTTATTCAAACCAAGAAGATGGTTTTATTAAAATAATGCACAAATAGTGCACATCACTGGACGATTATGGGGAAAACGGGACGAAGAACGGCCCACGATTTAATGCTCTTCTTTATTTATTTATTCTCATACCGCAAGATTTTATCATGTTCAATCTCGCGGAAAACGTCATGGAGGAATGCTACGTATATTTCTTCCGTTTTTCGTTTTTCCGTGTGGAAGGGATATACTGGTAACAGAAATGCCTGAATCCACCTGGTCGTCGTTGCATACCGTTTGTATGACTTTGTATATCGACCATTACTGTCATAAACATCCACCATTAGAAAGAATTCATGTGTGTAAGGAATGGGAAGAAGTGTGGCAGATACTACAGACCCTAGGGTCCCAAGAAAGTACTTGCTGAATGATCTCTCATTTCTGAATTCCATGGCAATTCTCAGTTTATAATTTGCCATTAACGAATCCTTTAATGCGATTCGCTTTGGATCAGACATATCGGACGAAAATTCTGTAAATGCTGCATACCGATTCAGATTTGAGAATTCGCCAGTGGCATCCAGTAAGATGTCATCAAATCCCTTCAATATTTGCCAGCGATTCTGCAATTTCGGAACGGCATCAAGCCCACGTGTTTGTTGAAGATGTCGCGATACAAACAGGACATCCACCGGGTCTGCACCTGGTATTTTGGAAGATTCTAGACCACTTGCACCATCAATGTCTGAGTGAAAAGTAGCGCATCCTGAAATCATTAATATGGAACTACCGATTACCAGTAAAAATTTCATTTTACTAATCCCCCTTATCTTATGATTCATTGTAAATATTCTCTTGGCTCATATAAGGACCAAATAATTTAGATCTTTCTTGCATCAATTTTGTAAATGTTAAACAGGAAAAACAGAATATGCTTATAAAAACAATAAGTCATATCCCAAGAAATGCCTCACGGACATATCCATCATTCAGTAACTCCTGACCTGTACCCGTTTTGGTTATCCGACCATTCTCGATTACATATGCTCGATGACAAAAAGCCAGAGTTTGGCGCACATTCTGCTCAACTAATAATATAGTGATCCCTTCCTGATTAACTGCCTGTGCAATCTCGAAAATCTCCTGAACAAGGATAGGTGCCAACCCAAGGGAAGGTTCATCTAACATCAAAACTTTGGGCTTGGCCATGAGTCCCCTGGCAACAGCCACCATCTGCTGTTCGCCCCCACTCAAGGTGCCTGCCATTTGAGTGCGGCGTTCTCTTAAACGCGGGAAAAGATCATAGCAGTATTCCAGGGATTGTTTGCGGTGTGGCTTAGCCTGACTGGATAATGATCCCATGATCAGGTTTTCTTCTACACTCATTTCATTAAACAGAAGACGCCCCTCGGGCACATGAATCACGCCGTTTTCAATAATTTCCAGTGGTTGTGCCTGTGTCAATTCCAAACCGTTAAACGTTATGTTGCCTTTGGTGGCTGGTACAATGTTGGAAATTGTTCTTAATACCGATGATTTTCCAGCACCATTTGCTCCAACCAACACGACGATCTCACCCTGGCTGACTTCAAAAGAGATATCCCAAAGAACTTGGAGATCACCGTATCCCATATCTACATGATCGATCTTAAGCATCGGGGCGATTTTCTGCTTTAAAATCGCTGCCCAGATAGGCTGCGATAGTCGCCGGATCCACAGAGACTTCCGCAGGTGTTCCTTCGGCAATAGTAGCACCTTGAGCAATGGCATGGATACGGTCACTGATAGTCATGATCACGCGCATGATATGCTCCACAATGACAATAGTAATTCCCAATTCAGTCCTGATATTTTTGATAATACTGATTGCTTGGACTAGCTCCGTGGGATTCAATCCGGCAGCAGTTTCATCCAACAATAATAATAACGGTCGAGTTGCCAGTGCTTTGGCGATTTCCAATCGTTTTCTACCTGCAATAGGTAGGCTACCTGCCTTCATTTTAGCAACACCGTCTAAATGGCAAAACTCCAATACTTCAGTTGCCACTTTGCGGGCTCCGGAGAAGGTCTTTTCCCGGGCAAACGCTCCAACCATAATGTTCTCAATCACACTAAGGCGTTTCAAAGGTTTCACTACTTGAAACGTACGACCGATCCCTAGTTTGGCAATCCGATTCGTAGGCATATGTGTGATATCATGACCATTGAATGTGATTGTCCCAGATGACACTGGATAATAACTATTTATGAGATTAAATATTGTAGTCTTGCCGCTTCCATTGGGACCAATTAACCCCAAAATTTCACCTTCATTGACTTCAAGGCTCACATGATCAACAGCCGTCAGCCCGCCAAAGCGTTTGGTCAGGTTGTCAATTTTCAGGATACTCACCCCTGTCCCTCCACGCGCTTTTTGCCGAATTTCTTGCGGATTATATCCCAGTCACCTACCACACCGCCTGCGAGATACAAAATCATTACTACCACCAACGCTCCAAAAACCAGCGAGTGTAATTGTGAAACCCATTGAGGTCCCACTCCAAAAAATGATGAACGGAACAATTCCTGAATAAATACCATGATGAGGGCACCCACAGCTGGACCCCAAATGGTTCCCACACCACCAATGATACCAACCAGGATAGTAAGGATAGAAATATTATGCAGAGCAAAAACTACTTCTGGATCTACAAAGCCCATGTAGATCATGTAGAAAGCACCAGCAAGCCCGGCAAAGAAACTGGAGATTGCCAGGGCAATATTTTTATATTTAGTTGTATCAATGCCCAACGCTTCTGCGGCTTCCTGGTCTTCACGAATGGAGAGAAAATAGAAACCAAGTTTACTCTTCATGATAACCTTGACAGCCACCAGGGATCCCATGGCAATAAAGAGGATCAGATAATAATAAGGTATCTTGGAAATGAAGGTGGTCATGTACAGGATGCCGTTATGACCGTTGGTAAGCCACTCTTCTTCACCGAACAATAATCTCAGAATTTCACCTGACGCCAATGTTCCCAGCGCAAAATAAGGTCCTCGGAGACGGAAGACCAATTTGCCAAGGAAATAGCCTAGGATAACGGCCGCTAAACCACCAGTGAGCAACCCCCACCAGGGTGAAATCTTGAAATGATGATAAGGTATGGCTGCAGCATAGGCTCCGATCCCAAAGAAAGCAGCATGTCCGAAGCTTACTTGCCCTGTATAGCCAGCCAGCAGGTTCCACGAGTTGCCCAGTACCACCCACATTAGCACCAAAATCAACAAACCCTGGAAATAGGGTGAAAAGCCGAATATCCATGGGGCCAGAGCTGCGCCGCCCAAAATGATCCATTCACGTTTTTCTAATAATAAATATTTCTTCAAGTCAGCCTTCTAAACCTTGGTGAATCGTTTGAGGCCACCGGGGAAAAAGACCAGCACCAAAAGGAAAATTATTAGGCCAATAGCATCGCGATATCCCATGGATATGTACGTAGCCCCGAAAGTTTCAGCAAGTCCGAGGATCAAACCACCGAAAATGGCTCCTACAGTGGAGCCAAGCCCTCCAAGAATGGTGATTACGAAAGCCTTTACCGTAAACAGGGGGCCAACATCAGGATAAAGATAATAGATCGGTAGCAGCAAAGACCCAGCAGCAGCGTCGAGGGCAGATCCCAAGCCATAAGTAAGAACCGTAATCTTACCTGTGGATATTCCCATGAGAGCAGCTGCACTTTTGTCCTGTGCTGTTGCCCTAACAGATCTTCCAGTATCCGTCTTGGTTAGAAACAGAAATAAACCCACTGTCATAATTATGGAAATGATGAAGGCGATGGTCAACGGTGTATTGAAGGAAATCGTTCCCAAGTACCAGCTCTTGTTGGTGTACGAAGTTTGAACGGACTTATAATCACTGGAGAAAATGACGCGGGCTAACTCAACCAACACCATTCCGATTCCCACAGTCATCAGAACCTGATTCTCAGGAAGGATGGAATCCTTTCCCATGAGTGGATGGAGTAAAAATTTGCTGATCCCTTCGGCAATAAAGAATACGATGGGTATTGTAATAAAGATGGCGATATAGGGGTCTATCCCGAAATAGGTCCAGAGAACCCACGTAATATACATGGACAGCATGAGGATCTGACCATGAGCCAAATTTATGATATTCAAAACACCCATGATCAATGTCATACCGATCCCAATGATCGCGTACAGTCCACCGATCAGAATTCCAGAAACTAATGTCTGTACAAATGTTTCCATAAATTTTAAATAATCAGATGATTATTTCCATTCTGCATTCCAATCAATGGGGTAAACGGCTTCTACTTTTGCTAAATGTTTCGGCCAAATCAATTCCAGATTACCGTTGATCCACTGCACAACATAGGTCTCCATTTTGTTCTGATTGATCTTAGCATCATACGCTATGAATTTTACTGGACCAAAGGCCGTCATCATGTCCGTTCCATCCAATGCCGTTTTGATAGAAGCGCTTTTAAAATCCTGTGCCCGCTCGATGGCGTCTTTTACGACATAAGCAGCAGCATATGCTTCAACGCCGTGGTAATCCGGTGGGGATTTGTCATCGTATTTCGCAATGTAGGCATTGTAATAATCGGTGGCACCCGGGACTGGTAATGACTGATGCCAGAGCGTAGCAGAAATGGTCTTTTCAGAGGCAATCCCGGCATTTTCCCTGTAAGCAGGCATTGTGTAACCAGCACCGGCTCCTACAAAGAGTTTAGGTGAAAGCCTCAGTTCTTTGGATTGCTTCATCAAGAGCGCTGCATCCATAACATAAGAGATCATGTAAACCAAGTCAGGTTTTTGTTCTTTAACCTTGAGGAGTAAAGGTTTGAAATCCACGGTGCCTTCGGTATAGGAATCAATTTCGAAGACTTCAATCCCCAGTCTCTCGCAGGATATCGCAAAAGCCTTGGCTCCATTGGTTCCAAAGGTGGTATTCTCATGAAAAATAATTGCTGTTTCAACGGATGCTAAATTTTTGAGAAATCCTTCTAAACCTGAAGCATATTCACTTACGGGTGGGTTTAAACGATAAATATAGAATTTGTCTGCATCGCTGATTTTTAGATCGAAGGATTCGGGCTCGGTGATTTTATCTACTGAACCAGTATTTACAAGAAATGGCACCCGATATTTTTGGGCAACCTGGGCAGCAGCAAAAGTTACAGACGAGCTGTAGCCACCAGTGATCATAGGAACCTTGTCCACTGTGATCAGTTTTTCCATACCCATGCGACCTACATCCGGTTTGCCAGTATCATCCTCATAAACAAAAACAAGATCGCGACCTTTAACACCACCGGCTGCATTGATCTCGATCCGAGCCAATTCAAAAGAGTTCTTTTCCATTTCACCAAATTTGGCCATGGCTCCGGTCAATGGGAGCAGAACCCCGATCTTAATTGAACTATTATCATCCTTGGCACAACCAATTAAGTTGAGCAGCATGAACAGAGCAAAACTTATGGCAATTATTCTTTTCATATTCTCTCCCCCCGATCAGATACCTTGTGGATCAGAAATCATTTCCAATCCATAATTCAGTGTGTTGATTATATGAATTATTAATCTTTTGGATTTTCAGCTAAAAAGTTAATATGCGCTTTTAGTATTTAGACTTGAGGTTAATTTAATTGATTTATTAATGTATTATACAAGTTTTGAGCCTCTCTTCTCTGGAATGTTATTAATTACCTTAACTCCGCAATTAATACGAGAAAAAGGGACAAAGTCATTATATAGCGTTTTGGGACTGAATTCGTCGCGATTATGATATGCTAATCAAGTCTTCTATTATAGCCTGACTAATTGGACCTAAAATAAATAATATCATTTTTAGAAGAATAACTAAAATAGGCGGTTAAAGTCATTACTGATAAAACCATTCCAAGGCTGAATGCGCCGGCCAGGTAATAAGTATCGACTGCACTGAATATCTCCCAAGATTTTTCAAACAGAAGATTACTAAAGGCCGCGATTTTATCAAAGTTCCTCATCCAACTCATATAAATGATCGGTAATGAAAAAATTACAACTGCTAACGCAACCCAAAGTTGGCTGAATTCAAAAGAAGGGGCTAACAAGGGAATACTATTCAGTCGAATCTTGAGATCTTCAGGTAATTCAATCTTTAGGTCATAAAATAGATCGTCAAGTTTTTCAAAATTGTCTTTACTCATGGCTTTTTTCCAGTATTGGTTCTAGTATTACTTTTAATTTTTTTTTACTGCGGTGAATATGTGATTTAACTGTACCAATAGGTATTTCCATAATAACAGCAATTTTCTCATAAGAATTATCAAAATAATAAAACAAAGAAATTGCCATCCGTTCATCCCTTGGTAGGGTTAACACTGATTGTTGGATGATTTTATTTTCCCAGCCTCGTTCATATAGATTATCAGGAGACATATCTGTACTCTCAACCAGAATCTTAGTGAGTCGGCATTAGAATTAAAGCGACTGCGTCGTGAGAATATGGAATTGGAAGAGGAACGAGACATCTTAAAAAAAGCCTTGGCGATTTTCTCAAAGAGATCCCGATGAAGTACCGTTTTATAAAACAGTACAGCTCCATTCATCGTGTTCAGAAAATGTGCCAGATATTAAAAGTAAGCCGGAGTGGATATTATCAATGGCTGAAAAGAAAAATCAGTCACAGAGTACTAGCAAATAAGACTCTGTT
>JABMOV010000116.1 GCA_013203145.1 Fidelibacterota bacterium | reverse complement strand
CGTAAAATATCGTAATACCAGCGGGACGGATACGAAAGCATTAACAAATTCTTATGGATGATTTTTCCAGTTCGATGAGATTGAAATAACTTGTGCTCTAGTAAAAATGTTCTGGATTGTTCTTCCGCTTTTTGCAGTTCTTTTAGCCGATACGTATAACCATTATTTGCATACTCTAAAATTCCTTCGACGACAGAAATTGTTGTATGCACTGAACTGTGGTTTGCACCATGCCAATTGGAATTGCAATTGAAACCACCATCATTCATATGTTCGGTAAGCAGGAAATCAACGATTGATTTTAAATCGTCTTCATTAGTCTTGAAATATGACGCATAGTTTAGAAACATCCCGTTTACGCAAACATCACATTTCTTCTCTACACCAAATGGAGAAATTCCTCCGTCACTCCCTTTTAGGTTTTGGATTACCTGGGATATAGATTGCCTTATTGCGTTGTTATTTTGGGATATGGCGAGATGTTTTAAATCTAAAAGAGTGTAATGGGTCGAAATCCATTTCGGTTGATAAAAACGATCTCCCCAATGTCCTTCTTTTTTCCGAAAACTCAGGATTTGGGCTCCCCATCCTTCAGTTGCGATGCGATCCTGTAATTCAGGTTTTTCAGTGGCCAACAAATCACGATGAACCTGGTACTGAATGGAAACATCCCCTTCAAGAAGCCAGTCTATCAGTTGAGGTTCATCCATCGCGTTTGTAGAATTTTTCATAGATTTTTAATGATTAGAATAAGTCATAGGTTTTATTTATTAAACTGGCAATGGATATTCGCAATAAAATACCCCTTTTTATTTCCCCTATTATAGGGGAAAATATTAGGATAAAACTGCTGACCTTCTCCCCCGCCTGTCCGCCAAATGAAAGTAGGCGGGTTATAGGGGAGAATTGAAGAGGGGTGCTAAACATTGAACACTCTCCATAGATCATACGATTAAACTGAGCCGTAGTAATATAATCCGTACCTACTTATTCTTCATTTGAGTAAACATATTTCCCAGAGCAGCACCTAAAGCAATACCAATTCCTACGCCGATTGCTATTTCATCCATTGCTGCACCAATCCCAGCTCCCAGGGCAACACCAATTCCTACACCTGATCTTATATTAAATTTCTTATTTCCTTGTTTGTCGACTTTTGTTTGTTCATCTGTCATATTATTCTCCCTATTAAAAAAACAAATCAGCTTTTGTGTTTGTAGAATTCTTCATGGTTTTATATTATGCCAAATGAGGTTGTTCTTCGGGTTGATTGAACAATTTGGATTGGCATTGAGTGTTAGTCATTATTTATCACTTCATAGGATAATTGAACAAAACCAAAATCAAAAGATTTAGTAGAAACAAGTTTAAGCGATATATCGTTTTTTACGTTTCTAAATAAAGGTATGCCAGAACCTAAAATCACAGGAATTACTGTAATCGTGATTTCGTCTATAAGTCCTTCAGCAAGAAACCGCTGAATAGTGTTTCCACCATCAATATATATCCGTCTAATATTTTCAGAAAATAAGCGATCATATAATTCTTTTGGTGACTCCGAAGAATAAGAAACAGTTTGAGATAAAATCTGAGGAATTTCAATGGTGTTGCTACTTAAAACAATTACGTTTTTATCCTCATAAGGCCACTTACCAAACGATAATACTTGCTCATATGTTTTTCTCCCCATAACCAGTATATCTATTGTCTTCATAAATGCAGAATAACCGCAATCTTCTCCAATTGGTACAGTTGCATTTGCTGCATCTAACCAATCAAGATCACCATTTTTTCTAGCAATAAAACCATCCAGACTGGTAGCAATAAATACGGAGGTTAACAGACTCATATAATCATTTTTCTATTAATATTTTGCAGTGGATTAGGCCTAGGATATGTGTCTCATAGGATCTCATTAATCGTGCTGAATTGGATTCGTAAGAGACTATGAATGTTAGACCTTCAAATATTTCCTACGATAACGGGATCCTTCTAGTTTTTCAGTCCCAGCTTCTTTTTAATCTGTGTGGTCACCAGTGGACCAAGTCTGCCTTTTTCATGGGCGATTTTCATGAACATATTGCGTTTTGATTTTGGTGGACGTTTATAATCATCTCGGTGGATCATCGATAAAGCATCTTTGTCACAACCGGATATGCAAGCACCGCAACCCAGACAGATTTCCGATTT
>JABMOV010000115.1 GCA_013203145.1 Fidelibacterota bacterium | reverse complement strand
CGTTCGTCCTGAGCCAGGATCAAACTCTCCGTTGTATGTATTATACTTTTTGGTTGTTTGATTTCATTTGACAAAAGAACCACGCATACCAAATTTTCAAAGAACAATAAACGCTCCGTGTAGAGCCCGTAAAATTAGGAGTCCATATCAACCACTGTCAACTATAATTCACAAAATAATTAAGAAAATTAATATATACTGAAATCGGGTTCAAGATTGAGGAATATATCGTCTAGCCAAGCCTTAGTTATTTTAGTTCCTATATATTCTTCAACTGTAATTCTATTAGCTTCATTTACATGTGAGTATGATGCAAATACGCTACCCAAATACGTGCCAAGACTTATACTTAACATATCATATTGAATACTTGATAAAGTATTGGAATTAACTTCATTTGGAAGATCAACCTTTTCCGAATATCCTCGGTTTGCTGGAATAATCGTTTTATAGGCGTATTCATACCGCAAGCTAGCAGTAGTTAAATCAACTGTTGTAAATGTATATATAAGCGGTATAGCGACTCCTACAAACGTTCCTATTGCAGAATTATAATCGTCAAGATACACCCATCCCCCACCAGGGAAAACTGAGCTGAGCAATGTAATCCACCGTTTTTTGCCCGACAACAAAACAGCATGATCTATATATTCATACATTTCACGTAATAGCTTCGAATAATATGTATCATTAAATGATGCCTCAGCGGCTTGGAAAGATTGCCTAGCATCAGACCACCTCATGGCACGAAAATCAACTATTCCCCTGAGTGTAAGCAAATATGGATCAATTTCCCCTACCGTTAGATCGTTTACCTCAGTATCATTATTGATAAGTATTTCGGATATCCCTAACCGATATTCTGCCAATTGATTAAGTTTTGCATCGGAAAGAGAATTAGCCCGGATTTTCTCATAATATTCTATGGCTAATTGTGGCTGGAAAGATTCTTCATAGCATCGACCGATATAGTAATATGCAAGGGGTTCTAGGCTGTCACCTGGATATCGGTATATATATTGGAAAAAAGACAGTATGGCTTGATCATAAAGCTTATTCTCATATAAATAATTTGATAATGATACTAATTCGATTTTTTGGATGCTCGTATACTCTTTCCATTCTTGATCCGTTTGAATAGAAGGACTAGTAACTTGACCTATTATCAAGCCACTTAGCATAATAATTAATATCAGAATATGACGGCTCATAAAAAAATTCCCCCATCCAAATCTTTGAATGGGGGAATTTAAAGGATAATTATCTTGTTTGCACCTATCGCAATAAAATCATTTTCTTGCGTGCATTAAAGTTTTTAGATCTCAGCTCATAGAAATAAACACCAGAGGCTACTATATTACTATTCGCGTCAAGACCATTCCATTCAATTTCATATCTACCAGCATGGATTTCCTCATTTACAAGCATGACAACCTGTTGACCAATTAGGTTATAAATATTAATCGTAACTTGACCACTTTGAGGGAAATCAAAGGCAATATTTGTTGTAGGGTTAAATGGGTTTGGATAGTTTTGCGCGAGATTAAACTGAGTTGGCACACCTGGTTTTTCCACAATATCCATTACGACATTTACAGTCGTTGGATTTAAAGTATCAGGGAAGGAGCACACAACATTTAATAAATCTGGCGCCATAGATGTTCCAGGCAAATTGCATACGCCAATTCCAAAATTGATAGGAATGCCTTCAAGAGCATTTACACCATTTACTGCTTTATATGTTACCAGTATTAAATCGCCTTCTACGCCGTTACCTTCAGTTTGCGCTTGTGATGTACTATATGCCATAACTTTTATATGATCACCGATCTCATTAGCTAAAAGTGTCATTGTTTTAGGTATACCGTCCGGATTCGTTACATTAAGCAGTTTTGCCCCTTTTGTAATTGAACCATAACTATCATATGCTAATCCAGGGGAATCATGATAAATATCGATTTCGGCACCTCGAATAGGTTCGTTATCTACAATACGAAGAACCAATGTAACTGTTGAATCTGCTGCATTTACAGCCAATTCCCCATAAAATTCCAGACAGACACATAAACCAGTAGCAATTTCTTGGCCGTAATTTGGATTTGGTGTTCCATCTGGTAACATTGTACGTAAATCTACGTGGTATGATGTATCTGCTGCGCATTCGATTTCAATTGCGAAGGCCCCAGAGATTAGGAAACCTAGAATTGTAAATATTTTTAGTGATTTATTATGTAGCATTAATTACTCTCCGCTATTAAACGTGTTTTCAAAGTTAGTAAGATTTTGAAGTATTTCAAATTCGTATTTTTATTTAACCAATATCACTTTTTGTGTATTGAATTTATCTTGGTATTTAATTGAAATGATATAGATTCCAGTACTAGCCTGTTCACCTAGGGATGTTTCTCCATTCCATTTCAGTGTGTATTCACCCGCACGATATACTTGATTTGTCAACACAGCAATTTCTTGGCCAAGTATATTATAGATATTTACCTTTAACAAATCATCATCCGGTAATGATATATGTAAGGATGTGCTTGGATTAAATGGATTTGGATATGCATTACCAATGTTAAATACAAACGGAATACTAGTTTCATTATCATCTATGGCAAGGTTAATGTCATGATATGATCCGGTTCTATATGAATTACCACGGTACAAATTCCAATATGAAGCAGTTTCGCCTGCCGTCATTTTTAAATCAATGACTTGTAAACCAGTTGATGATCCAACAATAATTTCCAAATCGTTGTCTCCATCAATATCATCAATGATCGGAGTGCTTTCTACATTTGCCGCGAAATTAATTGGCATATTTGCTTTAATGTCGCCACTTAAACTTAGAACTGTAATTCCACTATAGTTTCCGATAACTATATCAGGTTCACCGTCATTATCTATATCACCAATTACAGGAGATGAATAAACTAAGGCATTTACATTTACGGGCCATCCAGATACATGCTGATTATTTTCGACATCGTAGGCATATACATGACTATCCTGACTACCAAATAATACTTCTGGATAATTATCTCCATTAAAGTCATAAAATGATGGACTCGATTTAATCATTCCACCTGTTTCAATGTGTAATATTTCTGTCCCTGAAGAATTGATGATATACATATTTTGATCGTCACTACCTGCAACAATTTCCAGATGCTCATCACCAGAAACATTGGCCAAAGATGGAGCAATATTTATACGGTTTCCAGTAGCAAAAGGAAATCCTGATTTGATACTTCCATCTGCACTGAGAGCATAAATATTATTCCCCCATGTGCCTACAATTATATCAATTAATCCATCATTATCAATATCATCTACTGCCGGAGCAGCCATTATAACTTCACCAATATCAACCGGGAACCCAGGTACATCAGTGGCGTCATGATTTATAACATATATTTTACCACTAGATCCGCTCTCAAATGTCCCAAATACAATTTCTAGTTCAGCATCACTGTCTACATTTGCAAGCACTGGCGTATCCATAATGTAACCAGTTGAGACGTAAACAGCATCGTTAGAACCATCATAATTCGCAATATATAGTGACCTATCTTTCGAGCCAAAAACTAGTTCCAAATCGCCATCGCCTTGAACATCACCAATAGCAGGTGAGGATCGAACTTGGTTTCCTGTTATAATAGGAAATCCCGATATTTCAGTTCCGTCAGTATTTAGACCATATAATTTGAAATCATCAGCACCAAAAAATATTTCTTTATTTCCATCTCCATTAACATCTCGTACAATTGGAGAGGATTTAACGCTGTTAGTCGCAAATGGAAATCCTGCTTGATTTAAACTCAATTCTATTACAATTTCTTCTTCCACTGTGTATATAAGGGGATCAGCACCAGCATACATTGTCACAAGAAAGTCTATATTCCCAGTAACAGCATCAGCAGTTGCAGAGAACTGAAATGAATCAAACAGTGTAAAGGCTGATGAACCACTTGGAATAGCATTGGGAAACTCTATTGTATTATCAATAATTGTCACTCGTGGATCATCCGTTGATAATACAGCCACAACATCTGTAGCAGCAGCCCAGCCTTCTTCATTGGCAACAATAATTTTCGCATTGATTGTTTCACCCGGATTAAATACTCCGTCCCCGTCCGTGTCATTTTGCAAATTGATGTCATCAACCGCAAGGCTTGGGAAAATACCGCCTGCTAAAGCTTTAAAAACATTTAATCTTCCAGAGCCAAGCATTCCGGTCATACTCTCAACATGACTCTGAGAATCACTTGCATTCCTTACTGTGCAATCACGATCCATATCGGCGTAATAATCTGTATTATCAATAATTTTTTGAATCACCCAATCTTTCGACTCATCTGGAAATTTAGACCATACTAAAGCAACTGCACCAGCCGTTATCGGTGAAGAAAAGGATGTGCCATATGGATTATCATATCCAGAAGCGCCACTCGTAGTACGAATGGCCTCACCCGGTGCGCCTAAATCGACTGTTGTACCACCTGTAGCCCAACAATTAAAATGGTCTCCTTGCCCAGTAGCTGTAACAGAGATGACATTATCATATCCACTAGGATAATGAGTATCAAGATTAGTTACGCCATAATCCTGATTTCCATTACCCGCGGAGGCTACAACAATCGCATTATATGTATTGTAGCAAACGTTAACAATATTTTGACCCGCAGAACTGAACCCGAAACCTCCCCAACTACAATTAATTACGTCAGCGCCTTGTTGGGCGGCTGTCAAAATACCTTCATATCCATTATCTATAAATCCATTACTTGCATATGATGCTTTAATTGGCATTACCTTTACAGACCAACCAACAGAAGCAACTCCGATAGAATTATCAGTAACACCTGAAACACAGCCAGAAACATTTGTCCCATGTCCATCTCCAGGAACAACATATGGATCATTATCTTGTGTACTAGAAGTTGCAGAGACATCCCAACCCATAAAATTATCTATAAATCCATCGCCATCATCATCTACACCATTTATATCACCTGGGTCAAATTCCCATGTGCCACTTTCATTTGTAAGTGTAATCCCATCACCATCAGCATCTTCGCCCAAATTATTCCAAATATTAGCAATCAAATCAGGATGCGTCCAGTGAGCACCATCATCAACAACCCCAACTACAATTTCTCTGGTCGCGTTGGTTCCAGGGATTTCACCACCGGCAATATCCCATAAATCCCAAGCTTCAGTAGCCTGTATATTTGGCAAAGCCCATTGCTGAGAAAAATATTGATCATTAGGGACATAATCAGCACGAATAACTGGTTTCCGTTCAGCATTAATGAAACCTGGTGTATTTTCGATTTGATTGATCACCTGTTGCAGATCAGACCTATTGTCAGATAATACAATTTCATAGAATCGAGATAAATAGACTTCACCATCATGTTCATTTGCTCGTGCATTTGGCAACCATGGATGAAATGCGGAAACATTTAGGTCAATTAGCGCTGAATTTATTTCATAATGGTTTGTCCATGCATTTTGTGTTCCATAATATTCGAATTCGGTTAATGCATTATCTACATAAACCAAAATTCGATCCGAATGATATTCCGAACCGAACATTAATGAAATGAAAAGGATGATTGATCCAATGTATTTTATCATAGTACCCACATAATATTATTAGAACGCCCGGAGGAAAATCCTCCGGGCGAAAGGAAATTATTTCATCAAGACTAGCTTCCTGGTATCCTGAAAAAGTTTTCCAGTTGAACCAGAAAGTGCTTCAATCCTGTATATATACATTCCTGAAGCAAATTGAGATGCATTTAACTGATACCGGTAATGTCCCGGTGCAAGGTTTTTGTTAATCAAGGTTTTGACTTCTCTTCCTGTCAAATCAAAAACAGATAGTTTTGTTATCGATTGTTCAGCAATATCAAATTCAATATTGGTAACAGGATTAAATGGGTTTGGATAGTTTTGTGCTAATCCAAAGGCTTCCGGTAAATCAGGGGATAATTCATCTCCTACACCGGTAAAGCCATCCATATCAACACGAATCATGATTGCACCTGAGAAATACGTCTCAAATGGTTCCCAACCACTTCCCATACCAATATCAACAACACTGCGGTCACCTGGAGAATCAGTATCAACGCCTATAGGTGGAGTTTGTGCCATTTCTACCCAGCCCACATAAAAATCGCCATCTGTTATGGTTACATCATAGCTTGATACATTTTTTTCAGTCCAACCAGTTCCAAGTTGAACTACCACATTTGACAATAATACTGTTCCTGGCAACCCTGCTGTACCATCATCATCCCAGACTTGTGCCAATGCAACACCGTTCGCTTCAGTGTAGTATTTAACACGAAACAATTGAGAGGGATAGACTGTTGGAGTGAATCTAACAGCTAATGTATTTCCGTCCGCAACATTAAAACTGGTATTAGCATTATCATCATCATAGACGATTTCATAGACTGTATTTGATTCAGGAACTGCACAAGCTTCTGCTGCCGGACTTCCTTCGTTCTCACCATATACTGCGGTGATTTCATAACAATATTCTGATCCGTTCTGAACCAGAACATCATGGTATTCTGTATTCGCAATACCCTGACCATTAAACATGAGATTAAAGGTGCTACCATCTACGCTACGATAGACATTATACTCAGCACCAGCACCTCCAGTTGATGTGACATCAGCACGGATACCCCATTCTCCATCAGGTAATCCATTGGCTGTTGCAACATCTGCCCATGTTGACCAACCTCCAAGATTTGCCCAAGATTGGGAACTAGGCGAGGAATTTTCATCGAGTGCCACACCGATAGTCAAAGAAACTTCAAATGCAATGATGAAGTCGCCCGCAAAAGTCCAAGCAACTGGTACTTCTAACCATTGGTCGGTTACAGTAGTTATTGTCGTGCTGTATAAGTGTGTTTCGTTTGGACCTTGAAGTCCTATTTCGTATCCATAGAGTGTCGTTGAACCGGCATTGTCGCCACCAAACACATATGCATTGTTAACAGTAACGGATTCAACGCCATAAGGTGCATCAAAATGCGTACCCATTATAGCAGTACCGGTCGTAATATTTATTTCATTTTCAAAATCGCTATCATCATATTGAACGAGACCACCAAAATCAGCGCTTGGGTTTTCCCACGATACATCAACAACGGCATCGCCTGCAACTGCAACTACATTTTGCACAACAGGAATTCCTTCTTCCAACGATACAGACCATACGTGAAAATCATCAATGTATAATCCTTCGCCATCGCCACCATCATCATCAGCATCTGCTCTCGCAGTAAAACGGAATTTCACATTTGCACCAGCCAGATCACTGATATCTAATTGTACATTACCGTTAAAGGGATCCCCTGGCATGTAGGTTACCCAACCAGCACCACCCGGACGTGTTAAATCACCATAATCATAGAAAGCCTGTACCCATTGAAAATCAAATCCATTTGCCGGAGTCATACTTGCTTGATCATCTGCGTTATCAAAAAACAATGAATTACTGTCACCATCCACTACAGAAACATCATCTACACGCAATCCTGTGATTGAAGGATCATCTACAGTACTATATGAAGGGTCAGATCCGAATCCAAATCTGATAATTACATCTTGGCTTGCATAAGCTGCTAAATCAAATGTCACAAGATGCCAATCCTGATTACCGCCCCAACCGGCAGCAAGTTCTTGACAATCATAATATGCTTCGTCATTATAAATCCAGCCATAACCATCGGTGAAATCATAGGGGTCATCACCAGTTAATAAACTCCATGTGGAGCCACCGTCAGTTGAAATTCGAACGTTGGCGGCATCCCATCCATTGGTACAAGTACCATCAACCGACGCACCAGCAGGATCTTCAACATCCCATTTCATTTGAGCAGTCATCGTTCCACCTGAAGCTGGAACCGTAATAACCGGAGTATCTAAAAATTGTAACCATGCATCGGCATAGCCACCAATTGTAGCATCTGCACCCCACCAAGAATTCCCATCATAGGCGTTGTCAGATGAAGCATGAAAATATAACGGAACATCATCAAGGTTCGCAACGTCGACCCAGTAATAATCATCTAAAAAAGTATCGCCATCTCCATCAGAATCTGGCATATCACACCATAAATCAAAATTGAATTTTAACACTTCATTTTCACTTGTTAAATCAGGTAGTGCAATAGTAGGTGAAGTCATTGAAGTTGTCATATCATAATTGCCATCATCATAGTTAAAACTATGTGTAGGACTTGAGGACGATTGATCAGATAATACCCATCCAGAATCCAAAGCCCAACCAGACACATCACCTTCAAAATCATCAAAAAAGATAGTGGTAGTATCAATACGATCCACATTTCTATCTGATTCTTCCGAATTCTGAGCAATTGGATATTTAGAATTAAAATAAATGTTTTGCAAACTCTTTGGAGCAGGAATTCCTGCCCAAAGCAACGTAAAAGACGCTAAAATTATAATCAGTTTACCCTTCATGGTAATCCCCTTATTATATGGTTGAAATGAGTTGCGGCATCAACTTGGAATTGATACCGCAATATGATAAACTTTTTAATGAAAAGATATTTTCTATTTCATTAATACAAGTTTTTTAGTTGCTGATTTTCCAGCAAAATTCATAGTGTAGAAATAAACACCACTGGGCAAAGACTCTCCATTTATAGAGAAATCATGAGTCCCAGCTGGTTTATTTTCATTTACCAGTGTCATAACCTTTGATCCACGAAGATCAAATAAATCCACACTAACATGGCCATCCGATTCAATTGAATACTCTACCATTGCCTTAGGGTTGAATGGATTAGGATAATTTTGTGTCAATTCAAAACTACCAGGTAGCATTAAACTTTTTTCAACACCAACTGCATCATCCATTAGATGTCCAACATAAAGGCGTTGTTTATAATCTTCGAATAGAATTCCGCCAACGGTATTCACACTCCAGTCCCCCATTTGGAAAATAAAGTAGGCATCTTCGGCAGTTGCATATGGTGCGAAATGCGGACTCATTTCATAATTCTTAACCGTGACAGTGGATGCAGTATTCGTCAGGTTACCAATATCTTCCCAAGTCACGCCGCCATCGAGAGATCTAGATGCAAAAATATCAATATCTTGATAAGTACCGTTCGCAGTATCATCAGCAACAGAAGTTACTGCCCAAATTGTATTACCATCGGGTGACATGGCCATATCAGGATACATATATTGCCAACCCGAAAAATCTGTGTAATCAAAAAAGAATGATTGTGCCATATCACGTACTAAAGTTGCAGTCCATGTAGCTGGGTCGTCAGGCGTTGCATTGTAAAAGAGGTAATGACCACAACCTTCGACTGAAGTATAAACGCCATCACCGCCTGTATATGTAGCAACAACGGTAGCTAAAATTCTTAAACCACCAGCGTCATCAACTTTAACATCATAATCATACCCGACAAATGCTTCATTGAGTTCTGTCCATACTGTATCATTATTTGCATCTAATTCCCATAAACTATCACCAAGCATCCCAGAATCATACAATGCCTGATCCAATACATCATCAGCTATAACGCTGAATGTGGATTCCCATGTTGCACCATAATCATCTGTTTTTTTATAGTATAACGTATGGTGAGTAACTGACCCACCCGTATTATAATCACTCGCATAACTTGAAGATACCATATATCCAATACCATTATTATTCACATGAAATTCAGGTGTTCCTGTATAGCCAGAAGTTAATCCATCATTTAATAGATCTAACGCCAAATAAGGAGCAGCCATCCCCAAATAACCAAATAAATAGTAATCATTTCTCAATAACCAATAGCGATCGGGACCTAAGCCTTCACCAAACATTGCTAATAATACCGGATAAGAACCATTGTCTACCATTTGAGCCTGACTAACCCACAAATCAGGAGGATCACATGGAAGTGTTTGACAGCCCGTATTCAAATCATAGATAGGACTATAATAGCTTCCACCGAGCCACCCAAATTCATCGTAAGTATACATTGCGCGACCACCATTTGTACCACCACCGGAACCATCTTCGGTATATTCGTTCCAAATTGGAGTTGGATTACTTGTAGCAGTACCAACAGCACTTGGATAACGTGCCATAGGATTTGCAGGTGTAGCTCCGCCTGGGTATACATAATTCAAACCCACACCAACTTGCCATGATCCTGCAGAACCATCTACTGATTGTGCAGCTCCTAATTGACCTGACGGTCCATCAATACCAGCCCATTGACGATATACAGCTAATAAACCGCTTTCAGGTACCCAAACGAGCGGATTTGTATTGTTAGAATACATACCGTATCCATTTGTAGAAGAATCAATTAATACAGATTCAAATGTATAGTCACGGCTTGTATGCACGGCAATAGGAGTTGGAGAACCATTAATTACAACATGATCGTTGCTAGGGTCATCCATTATAAATTCTGATTCATATTTTGCAGATACCGATTCAGATTTTTTGTATGTTTTTCCAAAGGAAAGACTTACACAAAATATTAAACCGATTAATAGCGTTTTTTTCATTTCATTCTCCAGTGTCTATTTGGAAATAATTCTTGATAAATGGTCGATGAAAGTAAATCCTCGAACTCCACTTGTCAAGCATTGTAAATCAATAATTTTATAAATGTGATGAGGCCAATATATTAGAATTCGAAATTGAGGCCAAATTGGTGAGTAGGTTCAATGACAGAGTTGCTGCCAAAGGCATAATCAACACTTAAAGCTGATCCACCCATGTTCACTCGTACGCCACCTCCGGCTGTCATACCCTTGGTATCATGGTT
>JABMOV010000114.1 GCA_013203145.1 Fidelibacterota bacterium | reverse complement strand
GGAAAACATCTCTGGCTCCGGAATAACCTGAGTACCTGGGTCAGTCAGCTTTTGGATTCTGTTGTTTTTGCATTTTTAGCGTTTGCAATATTACCGCGATTGCTAATGAGTCCTGATCAGGTACTACCCATGGATGTAGTAATTGAAATTGTTATAACGACCTATTTACTTAAAATATTGGTAGCGGCTATTGATACGCCATTCATTTATTTGAGTCGATTCTGGAAACCAAAAGAATTGACGGTGATTGTATAAGTTTCACGTTTTAAGGGTAAAGGTTTCAGTACATTAGAGCTGTCATTCTGAAGGAATGTAATGACTGAAGAATCTTCATTGTGAAACAAGATTCTTCTTCGCCACAAAATAACGGTTTATCAGAATGATAAAGAAGAGGTTGAAAATTTTATACTAAATTATATTTATCATTGCGTGCATAAAACAAATCGTAGTTTCGTATATATCTAAACCTTCATCCTTAAATCTTGAAACCTTTAACTTGTGCCTCAGGCATCCTGAAAACTGATCACTGATCCTGATACTGTTCCAAATAAAAATCAAACCACTGATTGCATACCAAATTTTAAACTCGGTAAATTTCACACTTATTTAATACAATGAAACACAATATTAACATACTCTCATGGTATTTAGCGATTAATCCACACAAGATAAATTTCAAGTCTATCATTCGATAAACATAAGGATTATTATGTCTGAACAAACAGCAGAAATGAAACATGTCGAAGAAGTTATTATCCGTTTTGCCGGTGATTCCGGTGATGGAATGCAACTTACGGGGGATCGATTTACAGCAAATACAGCGATTATTGGAAACGACCTAAGTACGTTACCAGATTATCCAGCTGAGATTCGGGCTCCTGCCGGTTCTTTAGCAGGTGTTAGCGCCTTCCAATTACGGTTCAGTTCTAAAGACATCCATACACCGGGTGACGAACCGGATGTGCTGGTTGCCATGAATCCTGCCGCACTGAAAGTACATCTAAAAGAAATTGTTAAGGGTGGTACAATTATTGTCAATGCCAACGCATTCACACCAAAAAATTTAAAATTGGCTGGATATGAAACTAATCCATTAGAAGATGATAGTTTAAAAAATCTATATACTTTATATAGTATTGAGATGACCAAGTTGGTTGTCGCTGCCTGTGCTGATATGGATTTATCTTCCAAGGATATCGAACGCACCAAGAACATGTTAGCATTAGGCTATTTATTCTGGATGTATAACCGCCCTCTGGAAAATACTAAAACTTGGCTAAAACAAAAGTTTGCGAAAAAACCACTTATTGCTGAAGCGAACATACGCGCATTAGATACTGGACGCAATTATGGTAGTACGACGGAAGTATTTACGACACGGTATACCGTTGCAAAAGCGCAACTACGAAAAGGCACATACCGCAATATTAATGGTAACTATGCTACGGCTTTAGGTCTAGCTGCGGCAGCGGAAAAAGCCGGACGTCCACTATTTTATGGTGGATATCCTATTACACCCGCATCAGATGTTTTACATACTTTGGCAGCTTGGAAGCACATGAATGTTCGGACATTCCAGGCTGAAGATGAAATTGCAGGTATTGCAGCTGCAATTGGAGCTGCATTCGCAGGCAATCTTGCATGTACGGCTACTTCAGGTCCTGGAGTAGCATTAAAATCAGAAGCTCTTGGTCTTGCAGTTATGGCTGAACTTCCAATAGTAGTGGTAAATGTACAACGGGGTGGCCCTAGTACTGGTTTACCTACAAAAACCGAGCAGGCAGATTTATATCAGGCTGTTTATGGTCGAAATGGTGAAGCTCCAATACCGGTAATTGCAGCTGCAACACCGGGAGATTGTTTTTATGCCGCCTACGAAGCAAGCCGAATTGCTGTAATGTATATGACCCCTGTCATTTTACTCACGGATGGCTATTTGGGCAATGGTTCTGAACCATGGGCGATTCCATCAATGGACGATTTACCTGATATCCCATTGAAATTTGTGACAGAGCATAATGGTGAAGATAGATTTTTACCTTATCTCAGAGATGAAAAAACACTTGCCCGTGCCTGGGCCATTCCTGGTACTCCTGGATGTGAGCATCGAATTGGTGGATTAGAAAAGGGTGATCCAACCGGGGATGTCAACTACGATCCGGATAATCATCATGTTATGATTATGCGACGAGCGGAAAAAGTAAATGGAATATCCAGAGAACTTCCAGAAACGAAGGTATATGGCAAGAAATCTGGCGATCTACTTCTTTTAAGTTGGGGCGGGACCTTTGGTTCAACACGATCTGCTGCTGAAAAATTGCAATCGGAAGATGCATCAATCGGTCATGTCCACTTACGATGGATAAATCCATTTCCAAATGATTTAGGTGATATTTTAGCAAAATATGATAAAATACTTATTCCTGAAATCAATGCTGGTCAATTGCGCACAATGATTCGAGCTGAATACTTGGTTGATGCGATTGGGTTAAATATTGTTCGCGGTCGTCCCATAAGATCGAGGGATATTATAGAAAAAGTAAAGGAAATGGTGGGTTAACGATGAGTGAAACACTAATAAACACACAACAATTAAAGCGTTCTGATTTTGTATCTGATCAAGCAGTTAAATGGTGTCCTGGTTGTGGTGATTATGCCATCCTTGCCCAAGCACAAAAAGTTTTTCCAGATCTCGGTGTAAAAAAGGAGAATTTTGTATTCATTTCTGGTATCGGATGCTCCAGTCGTTTTCCGTATTATATGGATACATATGGATTTCATACAATTCACGGACGTGCTGCTGCGATTGCATCTGGAGTAAAAGTGGCCAATCCGGAATTATCCGTTTGGATTATTACCGGTGATGGCGATGGTCTATCCATTGGTGGTAATCATACTATTCACCTTTTACGAAGAAATATTGATGTAAATATTATCCTTTTTAATAATCGCATTTACGGATTAACAAAAGGTCAATATTCGCCGACATCAGAATTAGGGAAAGTAACTAAGTCTACGCCATTGGGTTCAATAGATCGACCATTTAATCCGGCCTCTTTGGCTCTCGGTTCTCGTGGAAGTTTTATTGCACGAACCTTAGATAGAGAAACCAAACATATGCAGGAAATGATTAAACGATCTCATGCCCACCATGGTACATCCTTTTTGGAAGTCTATCAAAACTGTCTCATTTTTAATGATGGCGCATTTGAGAATTTAACAAACCGTGATGTTAAGGAAGATAATATCCTCTATTTAGAGGATGGTCAACCGATGTTATTTGGTTCCAAAAAGACAAAAGGTATCCATTTGGATGGAAATGTTCCAGTCGTTATTGATATTGAAGATGATAAATGGTCAGTGGATGATGTTTTAGTGCATGATGAAAAAGATTTCATTATTGCATCAATATTATCACATATCACTTTCCAGCCCGGATTACCAACACCAATTGGTGTAATGTATGCAAAAGATGTCCCGGTTTATGAGGATTTGCATATGGCCCAAATCGATAAAGCAAAAACCAATAGACAAGGATCTGTTTCAGATATCCTAACGGCCGGAGATACCTGGACTGTCGAATAAAAAAAGGAGGAGGATAGAATGAGTCCTCACTTTGATAAAGCTACTTTAGTAGACGCTGTTTTAGAGCTAATACGCAAGACGTCAACGCAGCTTCCAAGAGATGTGATAGCTGCCATGGAAAAGGGTATTGCAAATGAAGAGGAGGGTAGTCCGGCAAAATCGGTTCTATCCTTTATGCTTAAAAATGCAATAGAGGCAGAGACCAATAGCACTCCCATCTGTCAGGATACTGGAACAAATATCTATTTTATAACCATCCCTGTTGGTGTATCCATGAGAATGGTAGAAGATGCTATCATTGAAGCCACAAAATTAGCAACTAAAAAGACATACCTTAGACCTAATTCAGTGGACCCGGTAACGGGAGTCAATACAGGTGATAATACGGGTATCATGGCACCCTTCATTCATTTTGAAGAAGGTGACAGACCTGAATTAAAGATTGATCTCGCGTTAAAAGGCGGTGGCTGCGAAAATGTATCTGATCAGTACAAATTACCAGATACAAGATTAAAAGCAGGTCGGAACCTTGAAGGTGTTTATAAATGCATTGTAGATGCCATCCACAATGCCCAGGGACTAGGATGTGCTCCAGGTGTCGTTGGCATAGGCATTGGCGGGGATAGAGCTTCTGGTATGATTCAAGCCAAGAAACAATTATTCAGAAAATTGACTGATATAAATCCAAATCCGGAATTGGCTGAGCTTGAGTCAAAACTGTATACTGATCTAAATACTTTGGGTATTGGACCAATGGGTTTTGGTGGAAATACAACTGTACTTAGCGTAAAGATTGGTACGGTTCACCGTTTACCGGCATCATTCTTTGTTTCCATTTCATACATGTGCTGGGCGGATCGTCGCCATTCCATGGTTATGGATGAAAAAGGGGTACGTTATGATTGAACTCAATTTACCTGTAACCGAAGCTCAAATTAGAGATCTCAATGTTGGTGATGAGGTTTCACTTAATGGAATTATGGTCACTGGCAGAGATACCGCACATACCTGGATGATCGATGAAAAGCCAGATGAGGTTCGTGAGTTATTAAAAGGAAGCGTCCTCTACCATTGTGGTCCTGTTGTAAAGCATGAAAATGATGAATGGTCGTTTGTTGCTGCAGGCCCAACAACATCAATTCGTGAAGAGCCGTATCAGGGTGATATTATAAAAGAATATGGAATCCGTGGTGTAATGGGAAAAGGTGGAATGGGTGGAAAAACGCTTCAGGCATTAACGGATCATGGTGCAGTATATCTCCATGCTGTTGGTGGTGCAGCAACTATTCTTGCTCAAAGTGTAAAAAAAGTCCATGGTGTTATAAAGCTGGAAGAATTTGGTGTACCTGAAGCAATGTGGATCATAGAAGTGGAGGGTTTCAAAGCAGTAGTTACAATGGACTCAAAAGGTCACTCCCTACATGCGAAAATAAAGGAAAATTCTGAAGCTGTTGCGAAGAAACTGATTGGGATTAATTAGCATTTTATAATTACGACTTTGTTATTCTAAAAGACTGGATGAAAATACCGGAATGTATTTTGAGAGATCAAAATCAAAATATTAATAATTGATTCTTTATCTATTTTCCACGAACTGGAACATTACATTTATTTAATTGTTATTTTTAGAAAGGCGACTTCGGACTTTCAAAGCATCATCGTAAATTGACCAATGGCAAAAATGAAAAAAGGCCCTTCTTTAGGTAAAATTGTATGGCGATCTCTGATTTTTGTTGGAATAAGTGGTATCGCTGTTCTATCCTTTATTATTTATCTATCTCGTGATCTACCCTCCATAGAACAATTAGAAAATTTTGATCCGGATTTAGCTACCCGGATTTATTCCAGTGATGGTCAAATCTTACATGAATTATTTTTACAGAAACGCGTTTTTGTTGAGTTGGATCAAATTCCACAGCATATGCAAGACGCGGTAATCGCGTCGGAAGACAAACGATTTTATCATCATTGGGGTATTGATTTATATAGTGTAGGTCGTGCGATTGTCGTGAATTCATTATCGCTTAGTTATCGTCAAGGATTTAGCACGCTCACCCAGCAGTTAGCCCGTAACCTATATAAAACTATCGGTTTCAAAGAGAATTTAACTCGCAAAGTCAAAGAGGTAATAACTGCTATTCAAATTGAACGAACGTATACAAAGAACGAAATCCTGGAAATGTATTTGAATACAGTTCACTTTGGACATGGTACTTACGGTGTTCAAGCTGCCGCTAAACGGCTATTCGGAAAAAATGCTACGGAGCTAACGTTAGATGAATCAGCCATTCTTGTTGGTGTTTTACCGGGCCCTGCACTTTATTCACCTATTAATCATCCTGGACGTGCATTACGAAGAAGAAATACGGTTTTGCGATTAATAAAAGATCAAGGATTTTGCACAGAGGATGAATACAATGAAGCCAGAGCACTTGGACTAGAAACTGTTATTTATGAACCGCTAAAAGGGAAAGCACCGTATTTCACAGAATATATTCGTCGGTTTTTAGAAAAAGAAGATGACCGTCTAAATGTAAATATATATAGTGATGGGTTGAAAGTTTTTACAACGTTGGATTCCAGATTGCAATCTATAGCAGAAGAAATGCTCATTCGATCTATTATTAAAAATCAGGAAGTATTAAATAATCGACTTTGGAATAATGAAGAAGAATTTTCTCGATTAGCCTATCTTGGGATTTATCCTGAAGATACTGTTAAAATGATGATGAAGGGTGAGCTGCCACTTTATGAAGAATTACGGAATAAACTATTAGTCCAGACATCCTTCATTGCATTAGATCCAAAAACAGGAAAAATTCTAGCAATGGTTGGTGGTCGCCCTGATTATCCGGATCAATATAATCGCGCGGTTCAATCCAAGCGACAACCGGGATCCGTATTTAAACCCTTTGTCTATACAACAGCTCTGGATAATGGGTATCCAGTGACAAAACAATTATTGAATCAACCGGTTGTGTTAAATGTGCAGAATTCTTCGGGTGTTTGGGAAAAATGGATGCCTCGGAATTACGACGGTAGTACTGGTGGTCTTACAACCCTTCGAGAAGGATTGCGCACTTCGCTTAATCTAATTGCTGTGAGAATGGTACAGGAGTTGGTACCAGCAAAAGAAGTAAAAAAAACGGCAATTCGAATGGGTATCTCCACTGATATCCGGGCTGTGGATGCAATCGCATTAGGAACATCAGAAGTCTATCCTATTGAAATAGTAGCAGCTTACGCAACGTATGCAAACAGTGGTGTTTATTCAAAACCATTTGGAATTACTCGGATTGAGGATCGATACGGAAATATTATTCAAGAATATTTTCCACTACAAGAAGAAGTGCTAAGTGCAGAGACGGCCTATATTATGACAAACCTGATGCAAACCGTCATGGATGCCGGAACCGGCGGGCGCGCACGTTGGATGTATAATTTTTATCGACCAGCTGCTGGAAAAACAGGAACAACGCAGGGTTATAGTGATGCCTGGTTTATTGGATATACACCTCAAATAGCCGCCGGATCATGGTTTGGTGTGGATCAGTATGGAATTAGTTTAGGGATTGGACAATCAGGGACTGCAGCTGCACTACCAGCTTGGGCAAGATTTATGCGCGAAGCCCATGATACATTAAAAATGCCAATAGCTCATTTTGTCAGACCGGATGGTATTATTGATTTTGAAATTTGTTCAGTTACAAAAGATAAACCTACGCAAGCTTGTCCGACTGAAAAGGAAATATTTATTAGAGGAACTGAACCAACTCGGCGGTGTAAAGTTCACCGTAATTATTGATGTTTGTCTAAAACCTGTTGAGCCTCTCTCCGAACTAAATACGAAGGATCCCAATCTTCACTATCTTCTAACCCAAGTGCTGTTTTTGCTCTATTCAAAATAGCGGGTTTATCACCTTTATTTATAAATCCAAATTGAAGCATCTTGTTTAAACCGCGGATAGATTTTGATCTAATGACCTCGTTGCCATGATAAGTTTTTGCAAGAAATACATCATAAACCTCTTGAATATCTTCATCAGAAACATCACCAGGTTTTATATTTTCAAAAATTTTCCCCATTGCTCGCACTGCTGTATCTTCAGATTCTTTCATTGGACTTTTGACTGCTTTCAATACATGGGGAAGTGCTTTTACAATTTCAGGTGATCTTATTTTCCCAAATGCGTATAATGCAAAAGACATGTCTATCGTGTCTGATTTCTCAATAATTACATCCAATAATGGTTCAATTGCTTCTTTACCCATAAGTCCACACGTTCGCGCAAAGGCTAATTCTGCTTTTATGTCTGTATTGTGAATTTTTTCCAAAATAGTTGGTATTGCGCGTGGACCTATGTCAGCTATGAGTTGCTGGACATCGTCAATGACTTTTGTCATTTCCGGATTATCAAAGGGATCCACATAAAACAAGGATGATAGTGCCTCGACCACCGCTGGTATTTCTTCTTCAGATAGTGTTGGGTACTTAGATTTTATTTCATTAATACCTTCAACAATCTTTTCTGGATCAACTGAGTATAATTTCCTGAATGAATCTTCCATGACTATTCTCCTTTGATGGTATAAAATAATTGATGAGAAACCGGTTGTGATCCAATCTGAACTGATCTGTGCAATATTGCACTAGCCTGTTCTAATTTTGCTTTATCCGAGTTGAAACATCTAAATATGGGAGATCCCACTTGAACTTCATCGCCGATTTTTGCATAAAACTCGATTCCAGATGTTGGATCAACAACATCATCAGAACGTTTTCGGCCACTCCCAAGTTCCACAGTTGCTAATCCAATTTGGTATGTGTCCATGGATTTGATAATTCCCGGACGTGTTGCATTAATCATTGTCTCGTATTGGGGTCTATTAAGTGTTTCTGGTGATTCGCATTTAATAGGATTTCCACCTTGTGCCTCAACCATATCATAAAAAGAGGAAAGTGCGGAACCATTTTGAATCAGAGACACTAAGTTAGTATTGCCCTCTTCCATAGAACTGACTGAGCCCGATTGAAGGAGCATCCTTGCACCTAACTCTAGAGTTACAGCCATGGTATCTGTTGGTCCATGACCTTTCAAGCAGGATAAGGCTTCTTCCACTTCACACCATATACCTGCGTATTGCCCTAATGGTTGATTCATACTGGAATGCACAATGTCGGTCTTTACTCCAAAACCTTCTCCAACCGCTTTTAATAAATTTCCAAGTTCAATGGCTTTTTCCATATCCTTCATAAATGCGCCGGTACCAAATTTCACATCAAGAACTAATCCCTGTATGCCTTCAGCAATTTTTTTACTCATGATAGATCCACAGATAAGTGGAATAGACTCAATGGTTCCAGATACATCACGAAGGGCATACATTTTACGATCTGCCGGACAAATATCTTCAGTCTGACCTATCATGCAAATGCCAATATCTTCTACAATTCTACTGAATTCTGGAAGAGACAGGTGAACATTAAAACCCGGTATAGACTCAAGTTTGTCCAATGTACCGCCAGTATGACCTAGGCTGCGACCGCTAAGCATTGGAATCGCTAGATTCGCAGCAGCCATCAATGGTCCTAATATAAGAGACACTGTATCGCCAACACCGCCTGTGCTATGTTTATCGGCAACAAATTTATCCAGGTGTGTGAAGTCCATTCGATCACCGGATTCTATCATGACTTCAACCAATGAATTTATTTCATCAGGTTCCATTCCCTGGAAATAAATTGCCATGAGAAGTGCAGCCATTTGATAATCAGGAATCGATGAATCGACGTATCCTTGTATAAATTGCTTTAATTCGGATTTTGTTAATAAATGACCATTACGTTTTTGTTTAATCAATTCAGCTGGAATCATGAGCAAAATTATTGAAGGATCATGGAAGATGGAAGATGAATCATGGAAGATGGAAGATTGCAGAAGTGAGATGGGAGATGGGTTCTAGATGGTTCCTCTCCATAAGGAAAGAAGACTATTTTTTGTCTTTATCCCGTTTTCTTTGTCGTAACCATTTAAATAATGATAATTGAAATGGACCACGTTCGCGAACGGTATGAAAAGTGAGATATAGTCCGATAATGGCCAGCATCACATTTGGAGCCCACATTCCAACTGCAGGAGTCAGGATGTTGCGATCTGCCATTTCCTCCCCACCAATTAGTAAAACATAATAAATAAGGAAAAAGCCAAAACTTAGACTAACGCCAACAACAAACCCACCTTTTTTCGCCAAAACACCCAGAGGAGTTCCTACAAATATGAATAAAATACATGCCACAGGAAGAGAGATTTTTTTATGGATTTCAACTTCATATTTATTGCTGTTTTTAATATAGCTTGCAAGAAGTTTGAACTCATTAGACAATTGTCTCTCGAGGGAAGTAATACGACGAAGTTTCACTCGTTTTTCATTCTCTGTCAATATCGTATCAGCCTCAGCGTCATCACGATATTCTTTAACGAGCAATTTCCCCAAATCGGGATCTTTAGGTACGACGCTATCACCAGTAATTCGTTTAAAACTATTCCCAAGCCGACTATATACAGTATTGATTCGTTTATCATACCGTGTCAGTTTATCCAGCATCATTGGAATAGTCATTTCACGATCGGATCGATTTGACGTATCCCTGCGATTAAGTGCCAAATCATCTGCTGGAAGAAGTATTACATTTTTTTCAAACCCAATTCGACGCAATGTGCTGAAATCTTCATTTTCAATTTCTTGTATTTCACCGTTAAATAGCGTGAGTATCAATGCGTCATCAATGGCATGAAGTGTACCAGTTTCAGCAATAATATTCGTTTTTGTGTCCATCGAATTTTTACTAGTGATGAATACACGTTCCATGACATCACCCTTTTTGCCACGGATGATCATGCCATAATTAGGTAAATCATCGATAAAATGGCCGGGGTTTATATTTAGGCCAGGACGCTTTCGATAAATATCACCGGATAATATTCGTGCTCGAAAGTTCATTTCCGGGAGCACAAAATTATTAAAATATATAAGAAGAGCGGCGATTGATATTCCGAAAAATACTGCAGGACGAATAATAGTCAGAAAACTTATTCCAGACGATCGCATCGCTGTTATTTCATTATCCTCTGACATACGACCAAAGGTCATCAGTGCTGCGATTAATACAGCCATGGGGACGGCTAAGGCAATAATCCATGCCAGGTTTAAAAATAGATATTCAAGAATAACGAAAAAGTTTAATCCTTTACCAAGAAACCGATCGATTGCGCGAAGTAAAAAGTTAGTAAATAGTAAAAATGTAATTACGAGCAGTGAAAAGAAGAAAGGAAGAAACATTTCCTTTAAGATATATTTATTTAGGATGCGCATGGCAGAAATTATTCATTGTTTAAGGATAATGGTAATGACTAAATAGAAAATGGGAAATGAATAGTCCGAAACTAGAAGATTGTAACCTTGATTAGGATTCAGCAATATTGCTTAATAAGAAAATTGGTTAAATATTATACTTATGATTGTTGTTTGAGGGAATCAAATATCATAATTTCCCCCGCTCTAATTGAAATAATTAGGGTCGTATGGTGGGTGTAGCTCAGTTGGTTAGAGCACCTGGTTGTGGCCCAGGAGGCCGTGGGTTCAATCCCCATCACTCACCCAGTTTTTCAATTTGATGTTTTTTGATTAAATATTCGAGGTGTAGCGTAGTCCGGTTAGGGCACCTGCTTTGGGAGCAGGGGGTCGGGAGTTCGAAGCTCTCCACCTCGACAACAACTTCCTCTAAGTAGATACCCCTGTTTAGCGACGGGGGTTTTCTATTTTATAAGCATTTGTATTTCTTGCACACTCTTATTC
>JABMOV010000113.1 GCA_013203145.1 Fidelibacterota bacterium | reverse complement strand
TTTGAATACATTGAGGTGTTCTACAACCGATTCAGGAAGCACTCAGCTCTGGGTTACAAATCACCAGAACAATATGAACAACTAAACTACAAACAAGCTATATGACTATTCTATGTGTCCGTTTTTTTGTTGCAAGATCAAAAAAACGAAAAAGGCGGGGAACGTTATTTGGAGGAAAACCACAATATAGAGTGGTAGAACATGAATATTATTTAATGCACTTATGTAGATATATCCATATAAACCCCATTAAACACAATATTGTAAGTGATATTCATCAATGGGAATATTCGAACTACCAGGAGTGTATTGGAAAACGAAATGGTTCTCTTTTTGTGCCTGATTTTATTCCTGCTCTTTTCACCAATAAAAATTTATACCAAAAATTTGTGGAAGATTTTATTCCCATTCTCAATGATTATCCACTGCTTAAGGATTACACGTTCGAACACCGGGACGTACCTTCCGAAGGTTGAAAACCTTCGGAAGGTTTTCAACAAAAAGAGTTATATTTCACCTGTCATGAGCGGATTCAAAAAGTTTTTCATAGGATTTGGAATAGTACTACTTGTATTTATTATCGCATCAGTTTGGTTTTTATTTTCACTGTTTTCCGAAAAAAATATTGCTGAGATGCCGGAATATTATCCGTTTAAATCACATCAGGCTAAAGAACAATATTTAAACTATTATGACCAAAGGGCTCAAGAATGGCCTGTCTATTCAGAATCCAAACTAGTAGAAACGTCGTTCGGTAAAACCTATGTTCGCATAAGCGGACCCAGCAATGGTTCACCTTTGGTATTGCTGCCATCCACAAGTGCATCATCTCTTGTTTGGATGCCTACTATTGAGGCCTTATCAGAGCACTACCGGGTTTATGCAGTTGATAACATTTACGATTATGGACGAAGCGTAAATACTCAAAACATAAAAAATTCAGCAGATATGACGAATTGGCTTGATGATCTTTTCACAGCACTTGATCTTGGGGATAGTATTAACCTAATGGGTCTTTCCTTTGGAGGTTGGCTCACAAGTCAATATACTCTGGATCATCCCAAAAGATTAAGAAAGTCCATTTGGCTTGCGCCGGCTGCAACAATATATAATTTCCCGGGAGAATGGGCTTGGCGCGGTATTTTATCAGCGATACCTCATCGCTATTTTATGAAAAAATTTATGCTTGAATGGCTTTTCGCGGATTTATTACAAAAAAATGATGAATCCAGTATTAAACTAATGAATGAACTGGTTGACGATGCAATGATGGGGCTTAATTGTTATAGCTTTCGAATGCCCATAACACCATCTGTGTTAACGGATAATGAGCTTCAAAGTATAAAGATATCCACGTTATTTTTAGTTGGAGAAAATGAAAAACTATATCCTGCCAAGAAAGCTGTTGAGCGGCTGAATACTATTGCACCACAGATACAAACTGAGATTATCCCAAAAGCAGGCCACGACCTTACAATTGTTCAGACTGAATTGGTGAATAGTATGGTTCTTGATTTTTTGATGTTGGATGATCCAAAAGATTAATACTAAGGATATCATTCGTTTTCTTCTATATTAAATCCCCATGAATACTAGTAAAAGCAACTTAAAGAAACTTGGTTTTGACGAATCGTTATTGGACGAAATTAGTCAAGAAAAATTAAATAGACTTGAAGTCGCCCGGGTTATCAGGGTTCATAAAGACAGGTATTCAATTAACTTTGGGAAGAAAGCTATTTCAGCAGAGTTACTTGGCAAGTCACTATTCACTGCAACTTCTCCATTGGATTACCCACTAGTTGGAGATTGGGTTTTAGCAACATTATATGATGAAAATACTTTTTCGATAATCCATGAAATATTACCAAGAAAATCTATACTTAAAAGGAAAACACCCGGAAAAGATATTGAATTTCAACTGATGGCTGCCAATATCGATGTTGCATTTGTTATGCAATCTCTTGACGACGACTTTAATCTAAGGCGACTTGAACGATACTTGGTTATGATTAACGAATGCAATATCATACCGATGGTATTATTAAGTAAAAGCGATTTGCTTTCTTCTGAAGAGACTATAAGCAGGACAAATGAAATATTTAAATTATTTCCAAACGTGAATGTCCAACCATTTAGCAACGAAAATATCTCAGATATAAAAAATGTAAGGATTCTCCTGAAACCTGGCCTGACATACTGCTTATTAGGATCTTCAGGTGTAGGTAAAACGACTTTATTAAACAATCTTCTGGGCACATCCAATTTTAAAACACAACCAGTAAGAGGACAGGATAGTAAAGGGAGACACACCACATCCTATCGGCAATTGATAAAATTGGATAATGGAGCAATGGTAGTGGATACACCGGGGATGCGAGAGCTTGGGACTATTTCAGTTGAAGTAGGGTTTGAAGAAACATTTGCTGACATAGCAGAACTATCTCAAAAATGTCAATTTAGAGATTGCGCTCATTTAGAGGAAAAAGGTTGCGCAGTTTTAAATGCAATTGAGGATGGTCAGTTATCAAAAAAGAGATTGGGCAACTATATTAAAATGAAAAAAGAATCTGCACACAATGCTTCATCATATCTTGAGAAAAGACAAAAAGATAAACAGTTTGGGAAATATATTAAATCGGTGATGAAACACAAAAGAAATAAGAGATAATATTTCAAAGACGGTTTAATTGGGTCAGGGTGGAGGATATTTTAAAACGCGAATAATAAGTATTGCTCACGAAATTGACAATGAAGTATACTGACTTTACAGACTGGCACAAGATGAGATGAGAATTATCGAAGAGAGTGTAAAATGACGAGCGAAAGTCCAACAAATAATCTAATTCCAATTGAACTGGTTTCTGGTAAAATCTTAGTTGTTAGAAATCAAAAAGTACTGTTAGACAGAGATTTGGCTGAATTATATGGTGTTGAAACAAAACGTCTTAAAGAAGCTGTTCGTAGAAATTTAAATCGGTTTCCCTCTGATTTTATGTTTGAAATGAATGACGACGAATTAAACAAATGGAGGACGCAATTTGCGACCTCCAATCCTGAAAAAATGGGTTTACGTTATCATCCAATGGTATTTACCGAACAAGGCGTTGCAATGCTTTCATCCGTATTGCGAAGTAAAAAAGCGATAGAAGTAAATATTCTTATTATGAGAGCATTTGTCCGTATGAGGGAATTATTTGAATCGGATAAATCCTTATTATTAAAAGTAGAATTATTAGAAAAAGAACTAGAAACACAGGGTGAATCTCTAAAACAGGTTATCTATTATGTAAATCAATTATTAGAACAGCCTAAGCCAAAGAAAATGGGTTTTTAGGGTTATTAATGATTAGTTCTATTTTACGTTATCTTGAAAATATCAGATAATCTATTCGAGAAGATTGTGACTGTTAATACGTGTTTAAAGCACTTTTCTTATATTCATCAATAACAATGTACATACAAATAAAAACCTCTTCTATCGTCGATAAAAGAAGTTGATTGAGGAGCGGAACCGATCCCGACGAGTCGGGAAACTCGCGACCTCCGGCTGCTCTGTTATACAAATAAAAAAAGCCTCCCAAAAGAGAGGCTTCATTTTCAGCGGAACCGATCCCGACGAGTCGGGAAACTCGCTACCTCCGGCTTGACAGCTCAGAGGGTTGTCGACGAT
>JABMOV010000112.1 GCA_013203145.1 Fidelibacterota bacterium | reverse complement strand
GGGCGGGGCATATCAATAAATCCTAACTTAACATCTGGTCCAATGATTGGGGGCAGGGCACTATTTCATCAATAGCATCTTTGGGTCTGCACATACTCCCTGGCTTTGATTCATTTATTTTATTCAGAAAGAGACAATTTAAGTTCAACTCTAATCCCTGACACACCGGACAGAGATTCCGATTTTCTTACTGGTGGCATACCAACTATTCATTTCTGACGATTATTCAGTGACCTACAAAGCCATTTTATCCATGAAAGAATGGGCGCATCGTTTATCTTATACGTTTACGAAAAAAAGTGCGGAAATAAATAATAATGTAAAAATAATAGTTCATTTAGGACACACTTTTACCATAAAATCGTCGCGAGTTCGCTGGTCTATTACACAGAGGTCTTCCCGACCCATTGGACCGCATTTTATTCTGGCTTTTATAATCTAAAAAGTATGGCAGAAAACCAACGATTCCTGCCATACTTTATTGTAAAGGTCTATTTTTTATTTAGCTCCATCGGCATCAGTTTCATTCCGCATTCAGTACATGCTCCTTCTTCAGCACTTCTAACATGGGAATGTGACTCCATGGGACAGCCATAAAACTCAGCCTCTTCTATTGTAGTGATTTCAGCCTTAACCAAAGTCATTCCACATTTTGTACATTTTCCAGATTCACTGCTATGAATATGTTTGTGGGATTTCATGGGACAAGTATAATAAACAACAGTAGTATCCATTTCCATGTGATCCATTTTACCCATCATGTCATGACCTTTTTCCGTCATTATTTCTGATTGCGTAGTCGTTGCAGTTTGATCCGTATTATTGCTTTTACAACAGTCACACGCCATCAATGTACTTGATAGAATTACTCCTATCACTAAAATGAGTTTATTCATGATATTTCCTTAATTTTATTATTTAAGTAGCGTAAGATGTCTGGAGACGGTTGAATTGCCATCGGAAATCTTAATCAGGTATGTACCACTTGATATCGATTTGCCGTTAGTATTTTCCGCATTCCATACCACATTATGTTTACCCTGATCCAAATATCCGTTAAATAAATCATCAATAAGTTTTCCCTGTAAATCATAAACTCGTATGCTGATTGATCCAGCTTCTTTAATTCCAAATTGAATATGTGTCTGTGGGTTAAACGGATTGGGATATATTGCTTCTACAGATAAGGATTCTGGCAGAATTGAACCGCCATTTTCGACATTAACTGTAATCTCATCTGCTTTTAATACATAGTAATCAGCAACGTCACTGTCTGTTATCTGGAAGATATTGGCTGTTATATCAAGGTTTATTCCAAGTATTTCTTCCATTATCCCCGATTCATCCACCGAAAATAATCGGATTGATTCTTCATCCAGTCCCAGCATATTCAGATGATCTTCATCATAATGGAACTGGAACTGTACTAATTGATCGAAGCCCATTGATCCTTGTCCCATACCCATTTCACCACCCATTGCGGTATTGAAATTGCATGTGTAACCTTCAAATACGGTAGAATCCATATCTCCGGGCATACTATCCGGGTCCATTTCCTCAAATTGACAATAAAGTGAATCTGGCCACATCATCCCCATCATGCTCTGGGGTGGAAACCCCAAATGATCAAGGCTATCAGTTGGACAATGAATCCACGTTGAATCATCTGCATCCTGATGTACCCAACCACCTGACCATGGAGGTGCGCCAGTGGAATCACGCCAATCAAGACCATTAATTTCAAAGACTACAACCATTGACGGCGACATTTCCTCTATTAATCCACCTGTGATTGTGATTGTATCTCCAGCAGTTGGTCTTGTTGCTCCCGTTTCAGGTTCGTACCAATATGGACCGAAACCCAGATGGTAATCAGCATTTGTATCATTTTCTAAATCTAAATAATACATGGTATGCACATGATTAGTATCTACGATTGCCCACCCGGACACTGTTATTATTTCCAATGAATCTGGCCAATCTTCATTATGATGACGATCGTTATGTTGATTATGCCCAGATCCTTGGGCAAGGATCACAGAACCTATTAGGTAGGCTGCTGTAAATATTCGAAAGATTACATTCATTATTTTTAAGTTCATTTTGTTCTCCAAATATGGATTTTAACCTTTGAAAACCATTATTTTCTTTTCAATCAATAGATTTTGGTTTTCTTGTTAATGTGTTGTGAAATATGAAATAATACCATTTGATGTTTGTGTTCCATGTCCCATCATGCCATCTGACATCATACTGTCTCCTCCATGATCGTGCATTTCCATACCTTCTTCTAAACAAATAGAATACATTGTGGAATCCATCAGCAAAGAATCTGAAGTGAACATCATATTTGTGTGATCATCGTTCCACTCAAATTCTCCTGATAGACTTCCCATCATATTCACAGGTATCGACTCTTGATAGCCGGTTATTAATCCAAATCGAGATTCGCATGATCCCGTATCCATTGGTTCATCGAATTCAACTTGGATTGATACCGTTTTGGCAACTTCCGTGGCACCATCTTCTGGTGTAATCGAAATGATTTCAGGCGTTAGTTTGTCTTCTTCATTAAGATTGCATCCACTAAGAAAAATGGCAAGCGTACTGATAAATACATATTTAAATAAATTTTTAACCATAATCTGATTCCTTATTCTTATGATTATGAATATTAGCCCGTCATACAAACGGGTATATAGTATTTTTATTGGGATTATTCTCCCAAGCTTGCACTGGAATCTATATCAGAAGGGGAGTAAGGAAAATAAGAGGAGGATCGGGGATTAAATATGAGAGTATATTGTTTAGATAAGTTGCATGATTTGAAACATTAATCCGCGCTACTACATGTGCATCAACTGTCACATTAATTTGTTGCTCTACTTTATTAAGCGGAGCCGAGACCATAGGGACAAAAGTTGCTTTTTCACACGTAATCATGCTTGAGCTACATTCGTCCATGTCAGTCATCATACAACACTGGGTACTTTCGTCCTTACAGCATGGCATATCACATTCATCATACTGGACGAATGCAATTACATTCGATAACAATATAATGCTTAAGACAAAGACGGATATTGTTTTCTTTATCATGACTCAATTACTATTCAAAATTACTCAAGTTCCTTTGATTTTTTAGCACTTAATTATTTTTGAATTTCTAATTATAAATTGAAAATATTCATCTGACAGGAACTGCATGAAAGCCAACGGTTTTTAATCGCTCTACAACATCTTCATTGGTGATATCCTTAGAACTAATTGTTAATATTTTGTCTTCATTTTCAAGATCTACATCCCAGTGAATAATACCTTTAGTTTCATCAAGAATTGGTGTCACTTTTGATTTGCATCCATTGCAATTGATATTGGTTTTAAATTTTAATGTATCTTTCATTGTTCTCCTCCTGATCGATTAATTTACTACTTTTGAAATTTTAACCTCAAACTGTTACTCACTACTGAAACAGAGCTTAATGCCATGGCGGCACCGGCAATCATAGGATTTAATAAAAAGCCCGTAAAAGGATAAAGAATTCCTGCTGCTATGGGGATTCCTATCAGGTTGTAAATAAACGCCCAAAACAAATTTTGCCGAATTGTTTTTACTGTACGACGAGATAATTTTATGGCCTGTGGAATTTTGAGAAGATCAGCAGAGATTATAGTCATTTTTGCCACATCCATGGCAATATCAGATCCTTTTCCCATGGCAATACTTACGTTAGCCTGTGCCAGAGCGTGAGAATCATTAATCCCATCACCAACCATGGCAACGATCTTCCCCTGCTTTTGCAAATCTTGTATAAATGAAGCTTTATCCGCGGGCAATGTTTGAGCTCTGTAATTGTTAATCCCGACCCTGGCAGCAACGGCTTTTGCTGTTTGCTCATTATCTCCGGTTAACATTACCACATCAATTTTTTGATCATTCAACATCTTGATCGCAAGGGCAGATGTTTCTTTAATTTTGTCACCAACAGCAAAAATTGCCATTAGATCATTTTCTGTCGAAAAATATATTATCGTGTAGGCCTGTTCTTGCCATTGGATGGTTTTTTTATTGAGCGTTTCCGGTGTAACGATATTTAATTCTTTCATCAACGCGTGACTACCCACATAATATTTTTGATCATGGATATCTGCTGTAACACCCTTTCCCGTCAAACTTTCAAACTCATCTAAATCAACTTTTTGGATATCGCCACTTATTAGTAGGGATGTTATTGCAGTGGCTAACGGATGTTCAGATTTAGTTTCCATGCTGAATAGTATATTCTTCAAATTGGCGTGGTTTTGTGTATCATTGCTCCACAGGACATCAATTACCTTAGGTTTTCCCTCAGTAATAGTACCTGTCTTGTCTAAAATGATCGTATCGACTTTGTGAGCCAACTCTAAACTCTCCGCATCTTTGATCAGGATGCCTTGCTCAGCCCCTTTTCCAATGCCAACCATTATAGCAGTCGGTGTTGCCAGCCCTAACGCACATGGACAAGCAATGACAAGAACCGTAACCATTGCCAGTAGACCATGGGTAAATGCATGTTCACCACCTGCCAGAACCCAAACGATTAAACTTAGGAGAGAAAGTCCTATCACAATCGGGACAAAAATACCGGCAATTTTATCAACAAGTTTTTGAACAGGAGCCTTACTTCCCTGAGCATCCTGAACCATTTTGATTATATTTGCCAGAACCGTATCAGCTCCGACTTTTATAGCTTCGATTTGGAAACTTCCTTTTTGATTGATTGTCCCAGCATAAACACTACTTCCATTTCTTTTTTCAATGGGCATTGGTTCCCCGGAAATCATGCTCTCATCTACAAAGGATTTACCGCTGATTACGATACCATCAACGGGTATTTTTTCGCCGGGCTTTACTAACAGATTATCGTTTTTAATAACTTCAGAAATTGGAATAATGGTTTCCTTGCCATCCTCATTGAGTTTAACAACTGTTTTTGGCTGTAATCCCATGAGTTTTTTAATGGCAGACGATGTGCTGACCTTTGCTTTTTCTTCGAGCAGCTTTCCAATCAGGATAAATGCGATAATAACACCAGCCGCTTCAAAATACACATGCGGTTCAAGTCCTTTGCTGATTAAGTATTGTGGAAAAACCGTATTAAAAACGCTGAAGGAATAGGCAATGGATGTGCTGAGAGCCACTAAAGTATCCATGTTGGTTTTGCCATGTTTAGCCTGTTTCCATGCATTTATAAAAAACTGTTGTCCTAAAACAAATATAATTGGAGTTGCCAAACCCCACATTAAATAATTGCCGTATGGAATATTTGTTAGAAACATTCCAATGGTCACTAACGGGATAGACAATACAAATGACCAAATCGTTCTGGTTTTTAGTGTTTTAAAGTTTGATTTTTGTATGATGTCCGCTGATTCAGATGAATCTAATTCATCGTCTTCAATAATCAAATCATATCCAATACTCTGGACAGAATTTTTCAGTTTTTCAGGATTAACAATTTCCGGATTAAATTCGACGAAAAGTATATTACTGGCAAAATTGACAGCAGCATGTGCGATGCCCGGTTGATGTTTAACCGTGTTTTCTATATTTGTTGCACAGGATGCGCAACTCATACCCGTTACCGGAAATGTCTTTTTTAGGTTTTGATGTAATGACTGTTGTTGATGCATAATTTCTCCATGTTCTTAGCAAAGTTGCATAAACATTTAGAAATTATTCTTACATCCATATCGAAAAGAGTTACATCATTTACACTTTATCTAATGGTTTTCTTCCACTGGTTCCGATTTGTTTAAACTCGCGTGGTGACATGCCAGTGACTTTTTTAAATTGGTTGCTCACATGTGCCACGCTGCTATATCCAAGTTTCCATGCGATTTCCGACAGCGTTAACTCATCGTAAACAATCATTTCTTTGACTTTTTCAATTTTCTGATGAATAATAAATTGTTCAATCGTTATTCCTTCAACAGAGGAAAATAGACGACTAAGATATTTATAATCATAATGAATAGCTTTACTGATGATTTGTGACCACTTAAAATTTTCATCCATTAATTCTTCATGATGAATCTTTGAAACAACCAAATTCTTAATCGATTCAATTATCTTACTATTTTTATCATCAATAAGCTCAAATCCAAGATCGGTCAATCGCTGTGACAATTGGCTTTTTATACTATCCGTCAAATCTTCTTCTTCAATTTCAACTTGCCCCAATGATATGTTGAAATTCTTAAATCCGATATCTTTAAATAGTTCTTCTACCGCGGATATACAGCGATTGCAAACCATATTCTTTATTCGTAATACCATGATTGAATTTAGTGATTATTACATTTCTAATATTGAATCGATCTTCCATATACTTTATTTACGCTTGAGATGAAAACAATTAGAAAAAAGCAGCCAAAGTTGGGTGCGTGATATAAACATAAACAAAGGGTGGTGGAGGGTGGTGTGTCCACCATTTTAGTTATAACGGACTGATCTTGCAACAAAAAAACGGACACCTAGAATAGTCATATTGCTTTGTTG
>JABMOV010000111.1 GCA_013203145.1 Fidelibacterota bacterium | reverse complement strand
TTCCGTGGTGTACCTAACGCAAGTAGTAATTCTACAATTTCATAGTCATGGAATCCATCCAAACCATTTTTCAGAAACCGTTCCCTAAGACGTTGGCGATGGCCAGACTTTTCTTCAGACATAATAACTCCTTATATGGTATTTACAAAAAAGTTCTATAAGATTTATTCGTGATCAAATATAAAATGAAAATGTATTAGAAACCCCACCTCTTTATCCCTCATTAAGAGAAGATGAAAAATTAACTAAAAATGAGTATTGCTACTTTTTGCGAAATTAGTGAAATCTGTGGTTTAATCAGATTATAATGATTCCAGTTTTTCTTTAAACTCAGTCAATTCGCGAACATTACCCGGTTCAACTTCTCCAGAATCCCATTTTAATTCGAAATCGCCTTGGGTGTCTTTCCCACCGTTTTTCTGGTATAAATGATATAATTCTTCCTGATCCCTCGATTTGGTATGATGCATGGTAGCAACAATTTGATAAATCACATCTTCATATATCTCATCTAATATACGTTTTGGAAGATTTTTGCTGAAAATGGATCGTTCAACTCCAGTGAATCGCATGCCATTGACCACATAATCCATGAATGCCTCAAAAGCGAACGGTGCAATTTTCTTCACATATTCTGCCATAGCATCGGCATAAACACGAATCTCATATTGTGCATGAGAATCCATGCGAAGATGCAGAAAATGAAGTGTATTGTGAAGATCGTTCTTCCAATACCATTCCGTATAAATATTTACCGGGATAATTGCGCGCGCAAGTTCACGAGCGATTCCAGCTTCATTAAGCTCTTGATAAATATTGAAACTTTTCTGGGACATTTCTTCGAAATATTGAATCACTTTTTCTTTCAACTCATCAGGTACATCTTCGATATCCCTGCCCTGCTTATTGAGTTTACTTTGAAAATGAATATCTTTTTTCTCAGGAATATAAAAATCATCACGCGCTTCTGAGTAACGCATGCTGTATTCGTTAATATTTGCAGTACGATGCCGTACCCATTGCCGGGCAACAAAAATTGGCATCTTACAGTGAAACTTGAACTCAACCATCTCGAATGGCGTTGTATGACGGTGGCGCATTAGGTACCGAATAAGACCACGATCCTGTGTGACTTTCTTCGTTCCTTTTCCATAACTCACGCGGGCAGATTGCACAATGGCGTCATCACCACCCATACTATCCACTAACCGCACAAATCCTTTATCTAAACATTTTATCGCATCATCCGGTATCATGTTTTCAGTCATTCGTTTTACTCTCAATCACAGATAAGGTTTTTTCAACCGCCCGAGGGTTTCCAGCAACTAACCCGGGTGTAAACAATGTGTTTTCATTATTATAGGTAAGCTCTTTACCTTTAGTTGATACCATTTTTCCACCTGCTTCATTGATTAAACAATGTCCAGCGCAAACATCCCATTCATTTTTGGGTCTTAAGGTTGCAAAAATATCTGATTTTCCAGCGGCAGTAAGTCCGAGTTTATAAGCTACACTTCCAACGGCATCACATCGTAAAAACGAATCTTGGTATGGATCCCACAATCCTCGGCGTGTTTCAGATCGACTATTCAAGATTACCATGTCTGCGGTATCATCCTTTTGGGTACAATGAATGGGTTCCTTATTTAGATACGCTCCACCGTTTTTAATCGCAGAAAATGTTTCCTGTGTCACAGGATTAAATAATACGCCTAAAATTGGTTTTCCATTCTCTACAAGCGCGATACTCACAACAAAATTTGGTACACCCTCAATGAATTCTTTTGTACCATCCAATGGATCAACAATCCAAACTCGTTCTTTGGTTAATCGCTCTGGAGAATCCACGGTTTCTTCTGATAACCAACCGTAATCTGGATATGTTTCACTTAAGATTTTTTTCAGTAGAGCATCAGAAGCATGATCCGCTGTAGTTACGGGATTGTGATACCCCTTATCCTTGATTTCATACTCTGATTTGTAGTATTTCAGGATAAGCGTTCCAGCATCCCAGGCAGCATCAATTACAGTTTTTAGTATTGTTTCCATGGGGGCAAAGTTAATTATTTATTACTGTGGCGTAAGTGGATATTGGAAAAAGAAGTTGTATAATTTATTTATCCAGATTGAACCAGATAGAGTATTAAATCTTTTCAAAAATAATAAGTTTTTCACGACCTTTTCGAGGTTCAATCGATTCCTCATGGAATTTTTCCATATTCTTAATCCACCTTTTAGAAAATAATGTTTTTACTTCTTCTTCAGTTGTCCCCCAGGGAGGACCTCCCTCGTTAATAAGTTTATCCAATGGGAACCATAATCCAATTAATTGCCCATGGGGTTTTAAAATTGAATGTACTACTGTTTCGTACTCAGATCTACGTTCAGGATCAATTGCACAAAAGCACGTTTGTTCAATTACATAATCAAACGTATTTAAAAACTCGATGGGTAAATCAAAAATATCTTTACAAACTCCGGTAATATGAACATCGGATTTTGCGGCTAACTGGTGAACGTCCTTTATGGCTGTTTCAGAAAAATCGATTGCCGTGACGTCAAAACCGTTTTCTGCAAACACAACTGCATCGTATCCGCGACCGCATCCAATAATACATAACTTGCCGGTTGGGTATTTTGATGCGATTGTTTTAAAAACGGGAGTTGGTCTGCCAAGATCCCAACTGGTATTTTGAGCCTGGTATCGTCCTTCCCAAAAATCGGGTTTATTTACTTCATTCATTTGTGTCACTCACATTTAAATTTATTTAAATCAATGTCCCTAACCACTTATCCACATCGTTTTTATCCCAGTCATTTCGTTTTGTATAGTCCATTACTTGGTCGCTATCAATTCGACTAATATTAAAATACTGGGATTCTGGATGCGAAAAGATCCAACCAGAAATGGATGAAGGTGGATTCATGGCACCATGCTCTGTCAATTCAGTACCGATGGCTTTTGATGCATTTAATAATTCGAAAATATGATATTTACCAAAATGATCTGGGCATGCGGGATATCCAGGAGCTGGACGAATACCCACGTATTTTTCTGAAATCAATTCATCTGATGACAATCGTTCAGAATTTGCATATCCCCATAGTTCTTTCCGAACTTTTTCGTGGATATATTCTGCACAAGCTTCTACCAATCGATCGGCTATCGCCTTTTTCATGATTCTCTGATAATCGTCTAATTCACTGCTATCAGATTCAAAAACAGAAACAACGAATGCTCCAATCCAGTCTTCCTTTCCTGAATCAACAGGTGCAATAAAATCACTGAGGGAATAATTCGATTGACCCATTCCTTTTTTCACTTGTTGCCGTAAAAATGGAATCCGCCTATCTTTAATTACAATATCATCTTCTTCTGCAATTGCTGGAAATATTCCGGTAATGGCTTTCGGTATAAGGTCATTTGAGTTTTCGAACTCGTCCAATAGTTTTTGGGCATCTTGATAAACTGACATAGCCTGCTCACCCTGAGTTGGATGATTTAAAATATCCGGATATTTGCCCTTGAGCTCCCAGGTGTGGAAAAATGGTGTCCAATCTATAAATGGTCTCAAAACTCTAATTGGAATTAATAATTCTTCTGAAATTCCCGGTTTATTTGGTTTTGGTGGATTATAGGCATTCCAATCAATTGCATGTTTATTTACTCTTGCCTCAGACAAAGATATCAATTGAACAACTTTTTCGCTTATTTGATATTGCTCTAACTCAGCCTTTGTTGTTTTAATAAAGTTTTCTCGTTTGTTTTCTTGAGTCAATTCATTAACAACACGCACACTTTGTGAAGCGTCCTTTACATGAATGATTGGACCAGAATATTCCGGTAAAATTTTAATGCCAGTATGTTTTTTTGACGTGGTCGCTCCACCGATCAATAGTGGAATATCAAACCCTGCGAGTTCCATCTCATGTGCAACCACCACCATTTCCCTCAGGGATGGCGTAATGAGCCCACTCAATCCGATGATATCAACATTTTCCTTTTTAGCTCTTTCAATTATTTCAGTCGCAGGTACCATAACGCCCATATCAATGATTTCGTAGCCATTGCATCCCAACACAACAGAAACAATATTTTTACCAATATCATGTACGTCTCCTTTAACAGTAGCCAAAAGGATTTTTGCTTTTCCTTTGGCAGTAGCAGGATCGCTTCCTTCTTCAATATATGGCGTAAGAATTCCTACCGCTTTCTTCATAACCCGCGCAGTTTTTACTACTTGTGGGAGAAACATTTTTCCCTCTCCAAAAAGTGTTCCAACAGTGTTCATCCCGTCCATAAGTGGCCCTTGAATAATATCTACCGGATTATCATAGACTTGGAGTGCTTTATGAATATCCTCGTCTATATATTCGGAAATTCCATTTACCAGAGAATGAATTATTCGCTCTATGAGAGGTAGTTCACGCCATGCTTCCACAATTTCACGTTGCTGACTTGTACCCTTTAAACTTTCCGCGGCATCTATCAATTCTTGCGTCGCATTTGGATGTCGATTGAAAATAGCATCTTCAATAACTTTACGCAAATCTTCAGGAATGTCGTCATAAACCACTAGTTGCCCGGCATTGACAATCCCCATATCCATTCCTGCCTTGATAGCATGATAAAGAAAAACGGAGTGCATGGATTCTCGAATCGCATTATTTCCTCGGAATGAAAAAGAAAGATTGCTAAGTCCACCACTTATTAAACTTGTTGGGAATCTCTTTTTTAGTTCGGCACATGCCTGGATATAATATTTTGCCAATTCATTGTGCTCATCCATGCCTGTTGCTATGGCAAATATGTTTGGGTCAAAAATAATGTCTTCAGGTTGGAACCCAGTAACTGTTGTTAGGAGTTGATAAGCTCTGCTGCATATATCAATTTTTCTATCTAATGTTTCTGCCTGGCCAGTTTCATCAAAAGCCATGACCAGTACAGCAGCCCCATATTGTTTGGCTTTTTTTGCTTTGTCAAAAAATGCTTCTTCGCCATCTTTTAAACTGATCGAATTAACAATGGGTTTCCCTTGCGTGTTTTTTAATCCTGCTTCCAAGACATTCCAATCAGATGAATCAAGCATTAATGGAACAGCACTGATTTCAGGATCAGAACCAATCCAGCGTAAAAAAGATTCTATAGTCTCGGGTCCATCAAGTAATCCATCATCGACGTTAATATCAATAATTTGTGCACCACCCCGAATTTGAGTTCGAGCAACACTAAGCGCCGTTTCCATATCATTTTCACGGATTAATCTGCTAAACTTTGCCGATCCAGCCATATTGGTTCTTTCACCAACATTTATAAATAAGGATGTTGAATCAATATTAACAGCTTCTAATCCACTGATTTGAGAACGGCGAGTAATGGTCGGAATCGTTCGGGGAGAAAGCCCACGAATGGATTTAACAATTTCAGTAATGTGATCTGGTGATGTGCCACAACATCCACCAACAATATTTACCAATCCTGTTTCTGCAAATTCGCGAATAAAGACTGCCATCGATTCAGGTGATTCATCGTACTCACCCAGCTCATTTGGCAATCCTGCATTCGGATGTATACTTACACAAATATCTGCCATTTGCGAAAGCTCTTCAAGATGTGGACGTAAATCCTTTGCGCCAAATGCACAGTTTAGTCCCACACTCATTATTGGAGCATGTTTTATGGAAACCCAAAAGGCTTCCAGTGTCTGTCCAGATAATGTTCTACCACTTTTATCAGTTATTGTTACTGAAACCATTACAGGAATAGTTTTTCCAGTTTTATTAAAATGTTCCTGAATTGCGAACAATGCCGCTTTCGCATTCAGTGTATCAAAAATCGTTTCAACCATTAGGATGTCTGCACCGCCATCCAGAAGTCCCCGAACCTGTTCATCATAAGCGATAACTAAATCATCAAAAGAAACATTACGGAATGCTGGATTTTCCACTTTTGGTGACAAGGAAGCGGTACGATTTGTAGGTCCAAGGATGCCACAAACAAATCGCGGTTTATCTTTTGTGGAGTATTTATCAGCAACAACTCTGGCAATTTTCGCAGATTCCAAATTCATTTCATAACAAAAATCTTCTGTCCCATAATCGGATTGAGAAATTCGATTTGCTGAAAATGTATTCGTTTCAACGATATCAGCGCCAGCCTCGTAATATGCGCTATGGATGTTTTTTATTACGTCAGGTTTAGAAATGGATAAAAGATCGTGATTTCCATTGAGTGAGCGTCCATGACTTTTGAATTTTTCACCACGATAATCTTCTTCAGATAAATTCGCGGCTTGAATCATGGTCCCCATGGCACCATCCAGAACAAGAATTCGTGTGTTTAATATTTTTTCAATTGTATTCATTTATCCTCAAAACTAAAAAACCGGCACTAAGCCGGCTTCAATTTCCTTTTTAGCATTTGTTTACTGTCGTTGCAATATGGTTAAATCACGACCGCAAAGTTTATAATATTTTCATTTCAGGATCAAGAGAATTGGACTCTATACAATTAAATTTATTAGAAATATTTATCCCAATCATTACATTGATTTGTCATTTTACCTGTCCATATCCAAAATAATTATTTCTTGTAGAGATGTTTGAACGCGGCTATCTTTCACATCGGCGGAGACCCGTTTAAGGATCAATTCCAAACATTTTTACCGCTCATTTGAGCACCATTAAGTTTTATTCTTATACCCCTCCTTAATCGACATCCCTGCCATAGATACAATCGCACGTCTAGAATTAGACCGCGCTATTATTAACAATACGTGATACCGACGCATGTCGGATTGCCCAAGAAATGCGGGATAGCGGTGAAAAAAGAAATCTATATAAATGAAAGTATGGGCGAATCTCGAATCGCCATCTTAGAAGACGATCGGCTTGTTGAGGTCTATGTTGAAAAACAAGATCAACAACGGATGGTCGGCAATATCTATAAAGGAATAGTCGAAAATGTACTGCCTGGCATGCAAGCTGCATTTGTCAATATTGGCTATGAAATAAATGCCTTTTTACCCTTCTCGGAAATACACACTTCTGAATATATCATTGATGAATATGATGACGATCAGCCCAAGAGTAAAAAACACAACTCACACGATAATATTGCGGTTGACCTACATACTGGACAGGATATTTATGTTCAAGTTATTAAGGAACCCTTTGCCAGCAAAGGTCCTCGTGTAACTACGGAAATTGCTATTCCTGGCAGATTGCTTGTATTGGTTCCTGGTGGGAATTATATCGGTATTTCTAAAAAGGTTTGGGACAAATATGAGCGTCGACGTTTGCGGAATATGGCCAGTAAACTCAAAGATAAGGGATTTGGTCTTATTGTCCGTACGGTTGCTGAAGGAAAAAGTGACGAAAATATCAGTAAAGACTATGAAATGCTCCTTGAGCACTGGATCAAACTTGAAAAAAAGGCCGAAAAAGTTGCTTCTCCCACATTGGTCTACGAAGATTTAGAAACAGCCGCCAGTGTTATACGCGACCTTCTTACATCTGATGTAAGTAAGATCATCATTGATTCAAAAAAGACATTTCGTAAACTTGAGACTTACCTTGAAGATGTATCACCTAACCTGGCAAATCGCTTAGAGTTTTACAAGCTAAAGGCACCTTTATTCGAAAGCATGGGAATTGAAGCTGAAATCGACAAGCTCATGCGTGCAAAAGTATGGCTGAAAAGTGGTGCGTATTTAATTATAGAAAAAACCGAAGCTATGGTTGTGGTTGATGTTAATAGCGGTCGTTTTGTTGGTAAAAAAATTCACGAGGAGAATTCTCTAAAAATAAACTTAGAAGCTGCTCGTGAAGTTGCACGTCAATTACGTTTAAGAGATTTATCGGGATTAATCGTAATTGATTTTATTGATTTACGTGAAGAAGAGAACAAGCGGAAAGTATATTATGAAATCCGCAAGGAACTAAAAAAGGATCGCGCAAAAGTTGCTGTGTCCCCTATCTCTGATTTCGGGTTACTTGAAATGACCCGCCAGAGAATTCGGTTAAGTCTTCTTGATTCCATGACAGATGAATGTCCAACCTGTCACGGATCAGGGCATATTATTGCAAAAGATACATTGGTTACGCGAATAGATCATTGGTTGCGACGATATAAATCAAAACACAACAATCTGAGACTTAAATTAGTCATGCATCCAGATAATGCTGATTTCTTGAAAACACAGAAGAAAAAAGTTCTTCGCGGATTAATGTGGCAAAATTTTGTTCATATTAAAATAGAAGCAGATCAAAAAGTATCCCGTAATGATTTCAGATTTATTCGTAGCAAAGACGATGTAGACATAACTGAAGAACTTGATGTTGAAACACACAATTAATCATTATAAATTTATAGGCTTTATTGGAGTTGAAAATGCAAGCTATCATAATTATTAGTGGAAAACAGTTTACTGTCACGAACGGAAGTCGGGTCAAAGTACCTACACAGTCCAGTGACATTGGTAAAAAAATTAAATTAGAAGAAGTCCTCTTAGTTGATGACGGGGAAAAAGTAACTGTAGGAACACCTACGGTGAAAAATGCAACAGTAACGGCCACAGTTCTAGAACATGGTCGCGACCGCAAAATCCTTGTTTACAAGAAAAAACGCCGTAAAGGCTATCAACGTAAAAATGGACATCGCCAAGGATATACTTTACTTGAAGTAAATGCTATCCAAACAAAGGCTCCTGCAAAAAAAGCCCCGGCAAAACCAAAAGTTGAAGAAACGAAGGATAAATAATTATGGCACATAAGAAAGGTCAAGGAAGCTCCAGAAATGGTCGCGACTCAAATGCGAAGCGGCTCGGTGTTAAAGTTGCTGATGGACAATCCATACTATCTGGCGGAATTATCCTGAAACAACGTGGTACAAAAATCCACCCTGGGAATAATGTAAAACGTGCTGGTGACGATTCCTTATTTGCAACTGCTGATGGTATTGTAAAATTCAGCAAACAAGGACGTGACCGTAAACTTGTTAGTGTTCTTAACTAATAACACAACAACAAAATAATCCATCTTTCAAACCCCACGTTATCGTGGGGTTTTGTATTTTTAGGCATAATTATCATTACAAATCGTTCGATTTGAAAAGAATAAGGAGACTAAAATGTCACGTAATAAAATTTCGTTAATTGGGGGTGGACAAATTGGGGGAAACCTTGCCTTATTAGCCGCACAGAAAGAATTGGGTGATGTGGTTATTTATGATATCCCAAAAGCCGAAGGTATGATTCAGGGGAAAGCGTTGGATATCATGCAACTCCGTCCCCACGATGGGTACGACATAAATCTCACAGGAAGTTCAAATCCTGAAGATTTAAAAGACTCTGATGTTGTAATCATTACTGCCGGTATTCCACGTAAACCCGGAATGAATCGTGAAGATTTATTAGGAATCAATCTAGGCATAATCAAAAACGTTGCTGAAATGATCAAAAACGTTGCACCAAATGCTTTTGTTATAGTCATATCGAATCCTTTGGATGCCATGGTTTATGCTTTCCATAAATATTCAGGTTTTTCATCGAATATGGTCGTTGGAATGGCTGGAGCATTAGACAGTGCGCGCTTTAGAACATTTATCGCAATGGAAACTGGTTTCTCCGTACAAGATGTAACCTGTATGGTATTAGGTGGACATGGCGATACCATGGTTCCGATTACCAGATATGCCACAGTTGGTGGTGTTCCAGTCACATCTTTGATTTCAGCTGAACGCATTAAAGAGATTGAAGATCGAACTCGGGTCGCTGGAGGTGAAATTGTAAAACTATTGGGTAATGGTTCTGCTTACTATGCGCCTGCACAATCAGCAATAGAAATGGCTGAAAGTTTTTTGCATGATAAGAAGCGTGTTATTCCCTGTGCATCATACTGTGAAGGTGAATTTGGTATAAATGGATACTTTATTGGCGTTCCATCCGTAATAGGATCTGGTGGGGTAGAAAAAGTTTTAGAGTTTGAACTTACAGAAGAAGAAAGTTCAGCTTTAAAGAATACCCTAAATGCCGTAGAGAAGACAGTCGCTGAAACTGGATTATAGTTTTCACTTTGAAGGATGCCATTACTTTATAGCCAATGGCGTCCTTCAATCCTTTGCCTTTTTCGAGTATATTTACTCTTCTATGACAACCTATTGTATATATAAAGGTCGTATTTCCGTAATTCACGCATAATCGTGGACAGTAATACAAGACAACTCATCCTTCAAGCCCAAAGTGGAAATCACACTGCTTTCCATGAACTGGTTACAAAACATGATGAGAGGATTATGATATTAGCCTATCAAATGACAAAAAATGAAAAAGATGCTGAAGATCTTTACCAGGATGTTTTCCTAAAAGCCTTCAAGTATATCAATCAGTTTGAGTTCCGTAGTGAATTCTATACCTGGTTATATCGCATCACCGTCAATACGGCATATAATTATCATCGGAAACGTTCTCGCATGCATATTGTTGACCCTGGACCAGATAATGACTATGACCCTTTAAATTGGGTTGCAGCAGACGAACTGGATGAAACACCTAGTGATGAAGTAAGAGGCGCTGTAAAGGAATGTTTAACTATCCTACCAAAACAACAGCGTACGGTATTTATCCTCAAGCATTTGCAAAAATTGAAAATCAAAGATATTGCAGCCATAATGGGAGTCTCTGAGGGAACCGTAAAAAAATATTTATTTCGTGCCATGGAAAAATTGCGCGTTGCATTAAAGGAATATCGATATGTCTAAAACACTATCAAACTCACTAAAACAAGAAGCAACTCTTTATGTATTAGAGGCCTTAGATGCTAGAGAATCCAAAGCATTTGAGGATATCCTCGCTACAAATGCTGACATAAAAGCTTATACAAATGAAATCCGTGAATCATTGGTCTTTACCGATACAATTTGTCAAATCAAGCCAGATCAAGCATATTTGCAGAGCCAACGGAATCTCCTTCGTGGGCGCATCGAACAATTAGCCATGGAAAAAAGATATTCACCTTTAAAATCATGGTGGAAATCATTTAAAGAATCAACCGTATCTATCCTAATTGATTCCAGACAACCAGCCTGGGCAATTGCAACATATGTCATGATAGCATTCTTTGTGGGACGTTGGGCTTTTGTAGATCAAGAAATGCAATCGTCTTCTGCTCAATCTGATAATCGATTACAGGAAGTTTTTAAGCAAGGTCAGTTAGAAAATGCTAAGCTACACCTTACAGGGAATAAGTCCACACCAGTTGAGTTTGCATTTCAAACAAATGAAGACCTTACATATAGTGGAGATTTAGAAGATCAAAACGTACAGCAACTTCTATATTACATGTTGCTTAACGACAAAAATGCAGGAAATCGAATTAAAGCTATGCAATTGGTTGAGGAATTAGAACCTCTCGAAGAAACAGAATTGGTTTTGATTTCATCCATGTTATCCGATTCTAATGTTGGTATGCGATTGAAATCTGCTAGACTTTTACAATATTATGAACCATCAGAATTGTTACTTGACGCTTGCCAAAAAGTATTACTTGAAGATGACAATGAAGCTGTCAGACAAGAAGCACTAGCCATCATAGGTCGGTCTCCTGGTAAAAATATGATACCTACACTTCAGGTTGTTGGCTTAATGGATGAAAATGTATTTATTCGAAATCAGGCAAAAGCAATCGTAGCCGCTTTAAATGACTCAAACTTGGATGAGGAAATTGAGGTAGTTCAATGAGATTACTTGTTGTAAGCATTTTCTCGCTCTTCCATCTGGCAAATGGCCAAGAAATATTCAATTCTTTTGGATTGGATGGAGACGCACAATATTCAGGTGAAACCATATACCAATTTGAGACTGACAAAGATGCTTTACTTGTACTCAATGCTCATAACATAAAAGGTGATATAGAAATTTATGGAGAACCTGGAAACGCTGTTCAGATCGTTGAACGGATAGAAATTACTTCTAGAAAAATTCGTTGGGCGGAGAAAGAATATGAATTATCCCGATCTGAAGTTCTTTATGATGAAGTGAATGGAATGATAAAAATTGTTGGTTCTGGACGCTGGTCATCAAAAGTAGAATATGAATATGATATTCATATTCCCAAACATACCAGTGTTCAATTAATCAATCAGGGCGGGGATATATCTTGTCAAAACATTGCAGGAGAAATTGATATCCAAACCGCTGGTGGTGATATTGAGTTGCAGCAAATTGCCGGGAAGATAAATGCAATTACCAGTGGTGGAGATGTAGAACTAAGTCATGCACATGGCAATATTAAATTGTTAACCTCTGGCGGAGACATTGAAACAAATAATACCGAAGGTGTAATGTATCTCGAAACAAGTGGTGGAGATTTAGATATTCAATTCAATCGTGGGAATGTCGAAGTATACACATCTGGTGGAGAGATAAGACTCAATGGAATTGAAGGTCAAACTATCATTGGTAAAACCCAGGGTGGTGATATTGAGATAGATGAAATTACAGCGAATGTTGATATGCAAACGGATGGTGGAGATTTCGAAATAAGTCATATAGTTGGTAATGTCAGGGTTGCTACATCAGCCGGTGATATCGATATAGAACACATTATTGGCAACGTCAATATGGAAACAATGGTTGGCTCCATTCAAGGCGATCACTTAGGTGGACAAATTAAAGCAGTTACAAATGTGGGTGATATTATCATTCATAAATCCACCCATGATCAAGAAATTCAAGATATTGAGTTAATAAACAATTTTGGAGATGTCTACCTTATTCTTCCAGAACATTTCTCGGCGAAATTTGATATTAGAATAGATGGGACTGATGAGAGCGAAGTTCTCGAAACAGAATATCCATTAAATATAAAACGTGACGGTATGATACTTCGTGCAACGGGTATCCATGGAACGGGCCAACATAACGTATCTATATCCAGCCATTTTGGTGATGTCACAATTTCAAAGGATTAAACGATGAAATATTCAATTACGGGAATCCTATTACTTATTACAGTTGTTTATTCGCAAACAACTATGCCCAACTATACTCCGATTGATGAATCTGAGCAGATTAATGATATTGTTGATCGAGTTCTAGGTGCGGGACAAACTGCACAGGAAATGAGACTATTTGGAGATTATACCGTTGAAGTCAATACAGTTTCCAATGATAAAATCCGCATCATTGGTGGAAATCTTATTGTCGACGGTACGGTCTATGGTACGATCACTTTAGTGGGTGGGGATGTTTTCCTGAATAGTACTGCAATAATTGAGGGGAAAGTCATCACCATTGGAGGTTCCATTCACACTGAGGATGGTGCCCAGATTAATGGATCTGTTATTGAAACCAATTTAAAAGAAGGATTAGTATATCGTGAATATGAACAAGAAGCTATCGTCAAAGGAGAATCTGACTTAATTCTGGATAGACGAAGCGAACGAGCTCGATCTGACTGGATATTCCCTGATTTTACTATTTTTTATTATAATCGTAATGAGGGTTTAGTCATAAATCCAATTAATGAAAAGTGGGATCGACGCGGTCGATCTTCCTTTAAATTGACAACTAATCTTGGATACCGATTTGGCCCAGGTGATTTGATTGGTAGACTTGGCTTTGAACGTGGTTTTGGCATCAATAATAATCTGATACTTTTTATTAGCGCTTTTAAAGAATCGCGCACAGATGATGGTTATCGCCTTCATAAAAATGAAAACACTGTAGCCAACATTTTTGCCAGACAGGATTTCTTAGATCATTGGGAGGAGCAAGGTATTTCAGCCGGTTTTGGATTTGATATTTCTTTTCTTAAAGTGAAAATGAGTTGGTCTTCTGTTGATCAAGATACACTTCCAGTTATTGATTTGTGGAGCCTTTTCGAAAAGAATCGTCAACTACGACCTAATATTAACATAGCACCTGGGAAAGCCGAGTATGTTGAATCAACCATCGCAACACGGACTAAGCACTTTAATCCATTTAGAACTGGATTTGCTGGAATGGTCAATGTTAGCAGTTATTATGAAAATGGTCTTGAAGTGAATCCCATGGGTGATAATACACGTATTTTCGGATTAGGGATTATTAATTGGGAATTCTCCAAAGGACTTGTTATACGAAACAGAACAATCGTTGGTACATCCATGGGGGTATTACCTATTCATCGCATGTTTGGGATTGGTGGTTTAGGATCTGTAGCCGCATATCCATACAAAATACAAACAGGTAATCAAATGATTCAGACCAATATTGAACTGCACTTTACACCTGAGTTTTTGGATCATGGATTTGGTGTATTTACATTTATTGATATTGGCCATGCTTGGGATAATTCTGATTATACACATTCTGATCTCATGAACCATTATGATGAAATGTTTAAATCTGTTGGATTAGGATTCAATTTCAATGAAGATCATGACGATGATGACCATGAAATAGGTTTCATCATTTCAAAACCAATTGATGGACCAGATATAATAGAAACAACTATCCGATTCGGATTTACATTTTGAGGACAAAATGAAGCATTTACTTCTTGGCATCTTACTCACATTAAACTTTATGCAGGCAAAAGACAGTACACGACAAATTATTAGAGATCATTATCATTTTTCTACGAAAGGACACACAGAATTAATAGCACAAATCCACTATGGAATTGGTGAATTGATTTTAACTCCCAGTGAAAACAGATTTGATATTGATGGCGTTATACAATATGATCCATCCTTCATGGAGCCAATAGTAGATTTGCACTCGCGTGGTAAAACTGCAGAATTGAGTGTTGATATTAACTCAAAAGATTCATCGTACCATATGCCTATCAACGAGTTTAAAGACCTAAGGATTTTCTCTAGAAATAGTAATAATATAATGGATTTTTCACTGCCAGTATCCATACCCATAACACTAGACTTGGAGTTTGGGTTTGGTTCTGCTGAAATAGATTTATCTGGCATGCGTATCGCGGACCTTGACCTTGAGTGTGGATTAAGTGATGTTAATATAGTCAGCAATGCAATGAATCCGATTGAATGCAGACGTATTAAATTAGAAAGTGGTCTTGGTGATTTAAATATTGTGGGGCTAGGGAATATCCATGCGCGATCCATTGATTTAGAAATAGGGTTAGGATCAGCAGATATTGATTTCAGAGGCGATAGACTAGTTGACACTAATTTTGATATTGAAGTAGGTCTTGGTGATTTGGATTTAATCCTTCCTGAAAGAGCAAATATTAAAGTATATGTGAATGATACATTTTTATCTTCTGTATCGGTCTATGGGTTGATTGAAGAAGATGAAGACGAATGGATCTCGCCTAATTGGAGACCGGGTTTGCCCGTTATAAAGCTTGATGTGAGCGTCGGATTAGGATCGATAGATATATCGGTAAAAGACTAGATCAACGCTAAGACCTCAGAAACTAATTTCTCAATCCCATCGGCTGCCTCACTAATGCACTGTGCTTCCATGTAAGCTGGAGTCGAAACAACTTTATTTTCCTTATCCACGACAATTTCCCTTACTGAGCATGTAATATGATTCCCACCCATAGTATTGATATCATTGGCTGTACCTTCATCCGATCCGATTGTTAGATCGGATTTCAACCCCTGATTTCCAAGGATTCTAGCCATCATGGCAGGAGCAATACACATAACACCAATCGGTTTACCAGCATTATGCATCTTTATTGCTAAATTTTCTATTACAGGATCAACTTGGCAATCGGCACCAACCATGGCGTAGTCGCAGAGATTCTTAGCGACGCCAAAACCACCAGGAAATATCAGAGCATCCAGGTCATCAGAATTGATTGTTCCAATAGCGTGTACATTTCCTCGTGTGATCCGTGCAGATTCCACTAATACATTCCGAGAAGCCCCCTCCACTTCTTTACCCGTTTGATGATTTACCACATGAAGTTGATCAATATCCGGAGCCATATAAATCATTTCTGCACCCGCTCGATCAAGAGCTAACATTGTTAGAACTGATTCTTGAATTTCTGCACCATCTAAATATCCACTACCAGATAACACAATACCTACTTTTGGCATAATATCTCCTAACTCATTTTTTCAAATATACCTGAAAAAGCAATGAAATTCCGTAGAAATATATTAAGTGTTCTACTTATTTATATTAGCTTCTATGTTGCGCAATAAACCGGCATACTTGGTACGTTTTACGGGACTATTTTTAAATGTTATGCGAAACTCTTCCTCTGTGAGCTCCGACCAATTCTCTAATGATTTATTTACAATATCTGTTCGTGGTTTGAAAGCTTGCTCAATTGAAGATTGAGTAAATTTTTTATTCCAAGGACATACATCCTGACAGGCATCACATCCAAATATCCATCCATCGAGTTTATGTTTGTGTTCTAGTGGTAATTCGCCACGATGTTCGATGGTTAAGTATGAAATACATTTTCGTGCATCCAAATCATATGGTTCTAATGCTTGAGTCGGACATGCATCTATACAGGCCGTACATGAGCCACACAAATCATCATGAAATGGTAAATCTGGATCAATTTCAATGTCTGTAATTAATTCTCCCAGAAAAACCCAACTGCCATAATCACGTGTAATTAGGTTTGTATGTTTTCCCTGCCATCCTAACCCAGCGCGTTGTGCCCAAACCTTTTCCATGATGGGAGATGTATCATTGCATGCTATTATTTTTGCTTCAGGATAATGATCATGTATTACTTGACCAAGTAGATACAGTTTTTTCTTAATAATATCATGATAATCATCTCCCCAGGCATAATTACTAAACTTATAATCACCTTTTATAACATTTGAGGATTGGCCATGATAATAATTCATTGCCAGAGAAATAACTGATTTAGCTTCAGGGAAATATTTCTGGATATCCCCGCGTTCCTCCTGCCGTTTTTCCATCCAGTACATTGTAGCGTGATTTCCAGCGGCAAACCATTTTGAAAGATTTGATGAAGCAATTTGTATAGGAAGTTGGGTTGACGCGAAGCCAACTTTTTGGAAACCCAACTTAATTGCGCTGGCTTTAATTAACTCTTTCAGTGAAGTTGAATCCATAAAGGGTTATTCAATAGAATAAAATTAGAAATAATAACTTAGGAACTCAGAATTCTGTTTCCCCATAACAACCCAATAATTGTTTTTACATCGGAGATTTCACCTGACCAAACCATAGTAATTGCTTTCTCTAATGAGACTGGAAACAGTTCGATAAATTCATCATGATCCATATTGGATTGTGTTTTTTCCAAATCTTCTGCTAAATATATCCACATCTTCTCATCACTATATCCAGTGCAAGGATGGATTTCTGTGAGCTCCGTCAGTTTGTTGGATTTGTACCCTATTTCCTCTTCCAGTTCACGTTTGGCTGTTTCTAGATGCGATTCACCTGGATCGAGTTTTCCGGCTGGCAATTCGATGTGAGTCATCCCAATGGGATAACGGAATTGCTTTATGAGCATAATATCCCCATCTGGCAGAACAGGAATCATTACCGCGGCACCGGGATGTTTTATGTATTCTCGAGTAGTGACGTGACCGTTCGGAAGCTCCACGTCATCTTTGAAAACGTGGAGCAAACGGCCGGAATATATTTTAGTAGAACTCTGACGCTTCTCAATTAAATCTGACATGAAGGGTCAGAAAAGGCTAATTATTTTGAAGATCAATGATTAGCTGAATATATTTTTGAAAATCTGATTCAGGTATTTTATCTTTTACGACAGCTCGCACAATGCGATCTTTGTCAACTATGACAATATTGTATGAATCTTTTTTAAGATCCCAAGAATCTCTTAGTTTTGCATCATAGTCAAAAAGAATTGTAGTTTCAAATTTCTCAGCTTTTGCCCCAGCAATTTTTCTGATAAGAAAATCTGGCTTCCAGGTGGCAGCACAATCAACAATTCCAAAGCCTTTAAATGTTTCTCTTTCGATTGTCTTTAAGCTATCAATCGCATACTTAACGGCATCATTAAATGGTTCATTCATCTCCGATTCATCTGGATCAACATAGTTTATCTGGAGAATTTTTCCTGCCCAATTATCCATAGTATGCATTGTATTATCGGCATTAGGGAAAGCCCACTCAGGTGCTTTTTCCCCTACTTTTATTTGAGCACAGACAACACTCATACCAATCAGTATTAGAAAACCAAACCAACGTCCCTTGTTCATATTACCTCCTTGTTAAAAATATTCGATGTACGTGAGTTTTATCTCGCGATTAAAATAATCAACATTCTCTTCGTTGAACAATAAATTGTTAAAGTCCACTTCGATATGTAAATGTTGGACAAATGTCCATCGTACCGCAGCATTAAGATATCCACTGTCATTCATTGCCATTGATTGTATATCTTTATCATTTTCGTTAAAAGCGCTGTTATACTCAAACAAGAGCGACAATTCAGGATTTACTTCCATGTCCAGCCCAAAAAACACATTTGGATCATCGTCACCATCAGTTGTTTCAGTAAAATTATAATTCATACCACCATGGATGCCAATATTACCCAGTAAAAATTTCCAATTTTTACTTACTGCTGCATACAATCCATATGCTTTGGTGTCATATCGTTTTTTGTCTTTTTCCGAATGATATCGACCAAAGCCCTGCGTATTAATACCTAATGACATACCGGGCATCGCCATTGTTTCATCAAGGATTCGATATTTCAAACTGGCTTCCGGGCGGGGATACCATTGAAGACTATCATCACCAATAAAATTATTTGCGCCATATGAAACACCAAACTGAAATCTATCGGTTATCCCTGCTGCCAATGCTGTCGCCAAACCACCATGGTTCTGAATGCGCATCTCGAAAGAAAAACTACCTCTGACTAATGTCCCTGCAGTCGGTGCAGTAATAAGTGTTGTAGGTGGAGGATAACTACTCTCCTGCCCTAATAATACGGTTCCTATTAATAATATTGAAAATATTTTGATTCTCATCCTGTATTCCGATTTTGAATTATTGTTTCAATTTAACTCTTTAGAGACCTAGTATGCTACGCCTCTAATAATTTATTTTATGCTTGGAAATAGAACTTCTCCCCAACGGTTTTTTACTTCCCGTATACGTGATAATGGCATAGTATAATGTGCTTCATCTTTATCCAATTTAAATGTTACTTCTATCGATGTTACCTGAATGATTTCAACATCCATTAAATCTCCATTTTGCAACAAAATTTGATCTGATTCCATGTGTGGAATATTTGCCGGAAAGGGTGGCATAATTCCCGTTCGGATAATTTCATTTAACACCACGTCTATCTCATCCAGTGAATTTCCTGTTCGTGGCAGAGGATTTGGATACAGTTTATCTTCGGATGCCATTTCCAATTCAACATAGCTGACCTCTTCACCATCTTGACCATATTCCCAAAGTTTTTTCGACTGATTCTGTAAATCAATATTATACACATACCGACGAATCAGTTTTGCCGACGGAAGACTTCGCCATTTTTCTTCACGAACCAATCCCAGATGATCATATACAAAATTGATCCTTCCGTAAGGTAGATTGTTTACATTTGTAAACTCAATGGACTTGAGAGTGCCATCCTCAGAAAAATGAAATTGGGTAGTTTGTCCAATAAATGATTGATTCAGATTACCCGAAAATGCATAATCACGATACGCTCTTGCCCATGGTTCTTGATCACCATATATATAGTAGTATTGTGGATTATCACTATCATCAAAAATAAATTTTGATGCAAGGGTTTCCTTGATATTGTACGAAAATATGTTTTTCTCCCAAATTTCACCTTTTGCATCAATTCGTAAAAATGAAATGGGATTATTCTTTTCATTATATATCACTTTTAGATATGGAATTCCCTCCGCAGGTTTTTCCTGTATAAGATTTTGGTTATAGTCCCGTTCAGATAAAAAATAACGGATGTACTTCGGGTTATCTTGTGCGAATAGAGAAATAAAACAGAAAAGAGATATTAAATAATTCGTGTATTTAATATGCCCTACTTACTCTTAGTTTGGTTGTAAATCTTCATCCAAAGAATTTGAGAGTCGAAACCGTACTATACTAGAAGTTTGGGGATCACAGACATAAATAACTCCTCGATCGTCTACTGCAATCCCAGCAGGATCCAATAACAATCCCTTTTGCACAATTATATACTCTGTGTCTGTGGAATCAATGATTACTGATGTTGAATCTCCGGGAACCCAGTCTTCTTTATTTATTTGAATTTCTTCTATCCCTGCTTTTTTAAAAAAGCTTCCATTCGAATTAAAAACCATAATTTCAGATTCACCGGTATTGGAAACATAAATCATCTGATTATTATCAACTGCAATATCAAGTGGCCGGTTAAAACGCCCGATATCCATGATGTCATGTTGGTACAATTGAAAGGCTGAAATGTAATTACTGGTTCCATATACCGGATCTGGTTTTATCTTGTGTACCGAAAAAACTTCGCCCTGTTGGCAATAATAGATATTGTCCTCATAGTCAATATCAATTCCAATGGGATTATTCACCGTCCCCGCACCCGTTCCATTTCCTACCACTTTACGTCTAAATAATCCTTGATGAGCCCATAATTTTTCACCAGATCCAAGATGTAAGTAGGCATTATGAGCATAATTTATTTCGATTATACGGTTGGTTACTTTATCAGTTACAAACAAGTGGTTTTTTTCATCTACTACCGTAGTAATAGCTGTAAACTGTGAAGTATCTGTAATAAAATATGGATCAAGGGCCTGATTTACTTCAAAATTATCATCATAAAACAAATGTGGGTTCAACAGAGAATCAATAAGGGTTTGGTCATTTGACCAAACGGTATCTACCATGGACCAGTTTGAATTATTGACCATTTGAAGCCACAATAGTGATCCATATGAAGCTACTACCAAGTTACCAGAATTATTTTCTTGAAACTCACCCTCTACTATAAACGAATCGATACCAACCATATTCCAATATTGATTCCATCTAAATATTCGATTACTACCATCGATGAATAATACGTTCATTTTCTGGTCGACATCAACATCAATCGGATTCAATGCAACGCCACCAGTATCCTGTAATTCGGTTAGTGCATCAAATTCTGTTAGACGGTTACCACTTTGCTCGAAAACAAAAATACTGCTTGCTGCCGAATCAGCAACAAAAACATGACCATCTGCACTAATCGATAATTCTACCGGTGAAATAAGCCCATATGTTTGATCCCAAATTGGACTTATAAACAGATAAGTAGTATCACCCGCAGAAGAATTTCCGGATGTATTCAAATCCTCTGGTAAAACCAATTTATCAATACATGCTATACAAAGAATTAATAACCCTATCGACAGAGAAAACAATCGAATTAATGTGGATTTATGTATACTAAACATTAGAATGATAATCCTAATGTCAACCTAGTCGGATCTGAAAGATAAATAAAATTAGTGTAGGCATAATCTACTCGCAATTTCATCGATCCTACAGGGACAAACAACCCCATACCAAGAGAAAAAGTTTCTTCATCTCGGTTAAATTTATATCCCGCTCGCAAACAAAGGATTTTCATAAATGTATATTCTGTACCCAATACAATTGATTCCGAATTATCCACTGGATGATTTAATTGTAAAGCCATCGTCAACACTTGATAACGATCCACAAATACATCCATGGCTGTTCCAACTCTAAACACTGTAGGAGGTGAAAATTCTGTGAATTCTGTTTTGTCGTTAATTGTTTCATCTCCCGTAGCACGATCTAAGTACCGTTTTGTAAATACACCGTCTGGTTTTGCCTGGGAACCAAAATTTGATAAAGCCGCTGAAAAACGCAAGGAATGAAAACCTGTCCAATAAAAGGTCCCCATATCAATCAGAATTGCATTCATCTTGTTACCTGCCAGATTTTCCTGAACATGTTTTACGGTTACCCCAAAGCTAAATCGATCTGTCATTCGGGCACCATAGGTTAATCCAACGAAACGATCCTGGAAAACAAAATAGTTTCCGGTTCCAGATGGCAAATACTCCGTCGTTTCTTCCATCGGTGCCATGTGTAAAATGCCAGCACTCATTCCCAAGTAATGACGACCATAAATTTGGCGGGAAAAACTGAGGAAATCGTAGTTAATGTCAGCCGGCCATTGTATCCTGGAAGCTGATATTTCCATCTGCTGAAACTGTGCAATGCTACCGGGATTGTAAAATATTGAAGAAGCATCTTGGTTTAAGGCCACAACAGCTTCACTCATTCCAGCAGCCCGTGCGCTGACGCCAATTTTCAGAAAAGTAAATATGGATGTACCAACTCGCTGTCCACCTAAAACGGGAAATAAATTTTGTCCCCAAGAACAGGACATGATCAGCAGGAATAACGAAAGCAACCGTTTCATTAGAATAATACCTGGAAACCGAGAGTTGTTGTACGCGGTGGACGAATTCTGGATGGGTCAAAGTTTGGATTGGGATTATCTATAAGACTATAAGAATAAATTTCACCAGGATCAAAACCTTCCCCAGTGAACGGATTAATCCTTCTGGGCATTCGGTAATCCAACAGGTTTTCTACTTCGAGAAATGCTTTTACACGGACTATACCAAGATCAAAGGATTTATAAAGTTTGATGTCTATCGTTTTTTCAGGAATCAAACTTGTAGAATAATAAGGTCGATCATCATCAGTGGTCCCAATATAATAACTAGCACCATCCACGATAATATAACCATCAGGATAATCTTTGGTACCCGGGATCGAACCGGTATAACGTCGTCCTGTCCTATAAGCAAACCTGATTGAAGTTCCCCAATTGCTTGGATGGCTATACGTGATATTTGTAAAGAACTGCAACGGTCGGTCCCAGCTCATGAAATTTTCTCCAAGAGGTTTTTCACTAATTTCACCTGCTTGTACCAACAGGTTATCATTTGGTGATGAACTTTTACCTGTAACAATTGAATAATTAAAATTCATATCGACAAACCAGTTGGGGAAAACCCTACTTTTTAGAATGAATTCCATCCCTCTTGAACGGGCGTAATCAGCATTGAAATACATATTAAATCTCAGATGGGCATACTTCGGGTTGGATGGAATTATTGTTTGAGATGTTTCATAATCAAACATGTCTTTCCAGTACGCTTTTAATTCCAGAACCTGATCTTCACTGAAACGATGCTTCAATCCAATTTCATATTGAACTGTAGTTTTCGGATTCAAATTCGGATTTCCAAATACTTGATAAGTGGATTGAGAACTCGAATTCAGTTTTGAATATACATATTGAAAAGTTGGGAGCTGAGAAAAATGACCATAATAGAAATACAGGACATCATTATTTGTAACCGGATGAGAAATTCCAAAACGCGGACTAATACGGCCCTTTGTCCGATAACCCATGAAAGGAAATGTCTCATCATCAAAGGTATCTCTCATTTCACGCCAGTTAATAATATCAGAAGAAACAACTTTTAAAGAGTCGTATAAGGCATCTTCAACATATTTCCCCGGCATCCAATAATCATATCGTAGTCCTATATTGAGAGTCATCCCGTCAAATACGATTCGATCCTGAAGATAGAATGCTCCATACAGGGTTTTTGCATTGTACAGGTCATAATTCACGCCGAATCCGGTAGTCCCGGTCCAAGGTTCCTCAATATCTAGAACTTGAATGTCAGAGATATTATGTTCCCATCCACTTTTAATCTTATGTCTGGTTTTAGTCTGATATATCCAGTCAACATCAAGACGCCAGTTATCGCTATAAATATCATACCATTCAGGAGAAAAACCTGTATCGTAAAATTCATCTCCATATGTAATCCGGGTATTACCCTCTTCATCCTTGACCGTATAATTAATAGGTTTTAGATCTAGTCGTTCTTCATATTCGGACCAATGTAAATCCTGAACAGCACTATGTTCCGTAGTAATGAACCGACCAGCCGTTACTTCATAAAAGGATTGGGTGCTTAGAGTATGAATCCAGTTAATATTCATCAGGCGTGTTTCACGAGTAATCGTGTTATAATTATCGAGAATATATTGATAAGAGTATGGAAAATATGTTGAAGAAAATGCTCTTGGCATAGAAAAGCCCTGATTGATATTCATCGAAATATCATAAGACCAAGATAATTTCCTTTTTTGATCCACATCCCACGTTAATTTATAAAGCACATGCCAATCATTGTTTTCCCTTGGAACTAATTTCTCCATTAATCTATCAGCTGTATATTCACTCATACCAAGCGTAGGTTCCCAATTTCGATGAGGAAATAATTTATCCGCGACTGGTAGGTTACCATCATATATCTTTCCATACCCATTTAGGAAAAACGAGAAACGTCCGGGAATATCAAGCCCAAAATAACCAGGCAATTCTTTAATGAGATAGACTGGTCCTCCTAAATTGAATTCTAAGCGGTCAGTATTGTTATGAGGTAATACATTGGATCCCAAGCCATAATTATCACTGGCATATTTAATCGCGCCCTCATATCTATCGCGCCCTTCTTTTAATTTGATATTAACGATGCCAGACATGGCTTGCCCGTACTCAGCATCATAACCTCCGGTAATAATTTCTAACTCTTCTATTGCTTCCGCATTAACAAATAAATTTCCAGAGTATCCCGATAATGGATCTTTCACTGACATTCCGTCTACAATAAATAGACTTTCGTCAATACGCCCGCCACGGATGTGAATTTCATTATCCTGTTTTGTAACACCAATTTGTTCCGCCAATATATCTTCTACACTAGATACGACTTTATTTTGGATTTCATCACTTCTGATCCTTGAAATTGAAGATGTTTCATCAACATTAAATAATGGTTTTTTACCCACAACTGTAACTTCTTCACCAAGGGCCAATACAGTTTCTTCTATCTCAAAATTCAGACTGATTCGCTGATTAGCTTTAACAATGATTCCAGTTTGTAACATCACCTTATATCCAATAATGGACGCTTCCACATCGTAACTGCCAGGTACAATATTGGATATGCTGTAGTATCCATCTAAATTTGTCGCAGATCCAAAATATGTACCTTTAATTAATACGTTAACACCAACTAACAGCTCATTATTTTCGACATCAATTACTGTTCCAGAAATAGTACCGTTTTGTTGAGCAAATACAAATAATGGTGTTAATAGAAAAATCAGAAGCCTAGTTTTCATTCAACAAACTCCTGAGTAAATAAATAATTTACTAATTGGGTAGCCGATCCACCATCGCCCTCCATTAATGGAACGCTTCCATTGTGTAGGGGTAGAGACAATAGCACTACTTTCCCGGAAATTTCATTCGGTGGTATCTGGAATTGACCCAAACTACACACATTTGGAGTTCCCGTCCATTCATCGCCCGATCCCGGTTCTTGCAAGTGAAATAGATCTTTGACCGTAAAGGATTGAGTACCGTCAGGTATAAAACTGCGGACACGTACTCCTATTGTATAGGACGTTACCAAGTCATTCAGTCCTTCGACTTGTGATACCAATCTACGCCCTGGGAAAAACCTTCCACTGGGATTTATAACAGAATGGGATTCAATCGGAAACCAGACAAAAGAAGTATCTTTTAATTCAGTAGCACTGATAAAGAAATTGCCCCCATTCATAACAAAACTTAATATACTTGAACTGGCTTCATTATAGGTTTCGTTTTGCGTATATGCTGTGTACCAGACTACATGGTCAAAATAGGATAGATATGCTAATAAATCCGTGGTACTATAAGGTAAAGCATCGCCAATTTCCCAAATAGAATGTTGGTCTGTACCAATTACAGTTTCAAGGACATCACTGTACCAGTCTTGTGCTTCGTTACCTGGATCTAAAGGAAAATCATCCACAAGTAATGTATTCCCGATAACAGGCATTACCGTCCATACCTGACATTCATCAATCTCCAGACTATCTGGGAACCGGATCATATTGCTTTCAGCTCCAGCAACATCAAGAGCTTTTAAATAAAAGGTATGATTGCCTGGAGACAGCATAGAGTCTGTTAGTGTAATACTTGATTGAATCTGGGCATCTAAAACATTCCAGCATGTATCGCATGTATCATCTAAAGCATAGAAGTAATTAATAATGGTTTCAATCCCATCTAAATCAAAAGCATCCCAAGTAAAGGTGCGCGTTGGAAACGTATAAGAGACTGTACCATGGTCTAATCGCAGGGGATTACTCCCATATCGAAATTCAATCTCCGGACTAGAGTTTCTAATTGGAAAAGTTAACATTGCTGGTGTCGGATCTACGGTACCGGAATCATCTACTGCACGGACAAAAAACTGAAAAACATCCAAAGCTGTACGGATTGGAACATAAAAAACACTGTCCTCAGTGTGTGTCCTTGTCCAGCTTGAATCCGTATTCCAGCGAACATCATAAGCCACTACGTTACCATCCTGATCCTCTCCCCACCAATTCATCAGTTGCTGGCTGGTAGTAATTGTCGTGAAGGCATTTCCCAAGGTATCATAAACCATTGCAGTATCTGGTGGTTCGATACCAATACTATAATTCCATACGGTATCGTATGTTGTAATTCCAGTAAGCGTGTCTGTGGCAACGATTATATCTTCAATAATGACATATATCGTATCGGCTGCTACTAATGAAAGATACGTTTCCGGTGGCTGATTTCCAAAGGGATCGGATTTGTCCTCATACTCCCATAAAGAGCAGGACAAACTGACCACAGCCAGCAGAAAGAGTGTATGGTTTTTTATTTGGTTTATTGACATTTGAATAGGATTAATTAAAAGAATGGGCGTTCCACTTTATAGCGAAACGCCCATTCGCCATTATTTGTTTACCTTAGAAGAGTCATCTTTTTAACAGAAACAAAATCCTCGGAAATCATCCGAACAAAATAGACTCCTGTACTGACCATCTGATTGGAATTATTTTTTCCATCCCAAACGACGTTATATCTCCCAGATGGCATATCATCATTTACCAATGTCCTAACATATCTACCGCTAACATCATAGACAACAAGTCTGACCTTACCTGATGTGGCAACCTCAAACTGAATCTGAGTTGTTGGGTTGAAAGGATTTGGATAATTCTGATGTAATGCAAACTTATCCGGTAGAGTAGTTTCATCACCAACAGCAACATTATGGAAGTAGATATCTTCCGTATAGAGCGGTACAACTTTATAGGTTGAAACACCCTCATCACTGTAGTCACCAAAATGATGATAGATCCATCCATAGATAGAATCAATCTGAGTGCCAACTTCCGGTGGTCCAACTAATTCCCACCAATCAAAAAGCACCCACGAATCATGGTCAATCCAAACCTCACCGGTTCCATCCGTGACTGAGAACATACCGTCATTTGTATTTGATGTCTGAACATCAGTAACTGTCAAATCATTAAGCTGTACTATTACGTTACCCCATTGTTCTGCAGTTTCAGGCCAGCGTAAATCACCAGTAGTAACGACAATAGGATCTGGGACACCAACACCGTGTTCACCCGTACCAAAACCAAGTACATTGGGGACATCCGTGGCAAACAATTCTGTCATATTACCATGATCAGTAGCATACTCAGAAATATATCCTGTAACCTGAACCGTATCACCTTCCCACAAAACGGGAAATGCACTGGAATCCGGATCATAGGATAAAATACCGCTCCAAGGACCACCATGTTCATCCTGATAAATGACTTTAACACCAGCACCGGCATAGCCGAGTTCTGACGGCATTATGACAACGCCTTCAATGGTGACATAGGACGTATCCACACCAGGATTTATATTCATGTAAGACATATCTGATGTGTGATCAATTGTACCAGCAGAACCAATCCTGCCTGTTTTCAATAAATCGCTGTATAGTACTTGCTGAATACGTTGGATACGACAGATGTCACTTTCAACAACATCGCGGGCTAATCGTGGTTGTAGCCTTGCTTCGTCATATGAATAATCCATCACACCAACAATCTCGGTTAAAACATCTCCAACTTTAGGCCAAAAGTAATAGTCCCATGTGTCATCTACCATTAAGGTATCAGTTCCATCTGTAATCAGCCATTCACCATATGAATTGGCCGCTTCGGCAACGGTTACATTTTCGACTTTAACCAAAACGCCCTCGTAGGCTTCTTGATCTGTCCCGCCAGTCTTGACTTGACCAGATGTAACCACAATTGGTTCAGGTACTGATCCTTCACCATAAATTGTAGCAGCGGTTACATCTGTAAGTTCAGTTACGCCATAATATTCAGTTACTGTACCTGTAAGTGAAACACTGTCGCCTTCAGCTATTGTATGAACTATTCCCGATGCAGCATTGAAATCAAATCCATCCCAACCGCCATATTCAAATACATAAATACCACTCCAGGCAGCTGTTGAATCCTGCACATAAAGATAACGATTACTAGAACTACCCCAGAATTCAGCGGTGACAATACCAGTAATTGTAACTTCTTGTCCATCAAGTGGAGAAGGTCCCGTTAATGAATATTGAACACTTCGAATTGGGATTGATTGGCCAGCTGCAGCCAGAACCAAGTAAGTAAATGAATCCGAATCCGTGACCAATGATCCATCATCAGCAGAAACAGAATATTCTACCATTGTTCCAGCTGATTGTCCTGGAATGATGGCGGTGTATAAATCACCACTAGTGTAAGTCATTGTTGCACTTACTACACCAGCACCAACATCGTAATTGAGTGTCGCTGTAACCGTACCATCGTCGGCAATCTCAGCGGTGATGGTCACATCATCCATGTCATAAACCGGTTGAGGGACGTAGGTTACATTGACAATCACAGGAGCCTGATTTTCAAACGTTTCAACATCTGAAACATAACGAGGCATAATTTGATGACTGATGTACTGACCTAACCAACCTGTTAGATTAAAAGTACCAACCGGAGGCGTCATCCCGGAGATGGATTGGTCACTATCGATGTACACTGCAATTGTATCCGTGGGATCAATCAAATTAAAGCTCCCACCGCCTGTTGGCCAGGTTCCTGAATAGGTAGCATTTAATACTTTTACAAGCATCCCTTCGGAAGTCTCAGGATCGGCTAGAATTTCTGCAATTGTCATGGTCATTGGAGGTGGGACTGTGCCACCTTTATACAAGATAGTAATAGCGGTAGTATCCGTACAGCTGAGTTCGCGTTTACCATTATAATCCATAACTAATCCGGTTGCTTCAACAAAATCGCCAACTCCCAGACTTGCCATATATTGTCCGTAAACATAGAGATTCAGTCCTCCCGTGGCATCCTGAAAACCTACGTCAGTCCGTGAAAAAGCAAATGGTGGTGTGTTAACAAATCCACGTACTGTATGGGTTCCACCAGAATCTGCCCGTGCTTCAGCCATCGTAGATACTCCAGTCGGTTGATCAACAATGTCTGTGAGAGCTCTGGGCATTAATTGATAACCTTCATCATAAGGAGCCGATCCGTCATATTGGCTCAGAACACCCGTTAATACCATTGGCCAGGTTGGTTCTGTGCTTCCATCAATATCCGTATCACTATCAATTCGTAAATCAACTTCTGTAATCCCACCGTCATCTGATAATTGCACGGTTGCACTACTGCCATCTGCGGGCCAAGTGCCACCTGTTAGAGAAACATTATAAATCGTAATTAATTCAGATTCAAATTCCTCCGGATCACTAAATAGGGCCGTCAATGTTAATGGTTGCGACGCAGGTAATTCATTACCTGAGCTTATTACCACAATTGATGCGGCATCCACGGCAATGATTTCTGTTAATCCATTATATAATTCTATGTATCCGGTAACATTTACTAAATCACCCAATGCAAGCGGTACATAAGCACTATAATAGAACAGATTTAATCCAGCCGTCTCATCCTGGATTTGGTAACTGGTATACCCAGTAGACCAGCTTGGTGTTGTAACAATACCGGCCACTGTTATTGTATCACCCACAGTAGTTGCCCGCGCTTCTGCTAGCGTTAATACTTGCCCAAAGGATATTGATCCAAGTATTAACAAAACTATTAGCATTTTTATCTTCATGTTATTCTCCCATTTTGTTCATTTTATAATAAGAAATTTACCTTCTTTAATTTTGTGCGTATCAATATTCTCAACCGTAAAGAGATAGAGTCCAGACGCGATTGCCTGTTCGTAACGTGATATCATATCCCAGGCATGTTCACCACCGCTCAAAATCGGATTATTCCTGCTATTGATATTATTTGCATCCTCGCCTCGGTAAGTTTCAGAATGTTGAATAACATCAACCAAATCACCCGCGAGAGTGAAAATGCGTATTTCTGCCTCCCGTGGTAGATTTTGAAACCATATCATACGCTCCCGGTTTCCATAACCGTCCCACTTGGCTTGTCCCCGATACGGATTTGGATAAACCGTTGGCTTTCCGACCCAGGAACTATCCGTGCCCGGCATTGTCCCGGGATACAAAAATGTCCTATTTGTATATTTAGAGCTTTCCAGACTAGCCAAATTTGCCTCCGGATCGCCCCTATCGTAAGCTGTTACTGAATAATAATTCAACCAGCCATTATTAATTCCTGTATTTTCAAATTTATACTGGTATTCCCGACCATCAATCATGATTGGCACAAGTATAGTATCAATTTTTATTTGAATAGCTTCCAAACCTGTGTTGTAACCGATATTCTGGACGCTATCAACGTATATATCATAGTCACCAAGAAGTGTGAATTCTTCTGTTTCGTCGCCTACGGTTTTCCTGGCACCATAAATACGGTAGCCCTCAAAATCTTTTACCTTACTTACTGGATCAATAAATTCTTCGGCTTCATTTGACCAATAGATCGTAGCTGATCGATCTCCAACCTTTACTACCATATTGGGGCTTGGTGGTGGTTCGGGTAATATATAGCGATCCAGTATTCCATTGCCATTCCCATCTTCGCCATCATCTAATAAATTATTGCGGTTTTCATCTTCGCCATTATAAGCCTTTTGAGCCCAATCCGCATTGATATATAAATTTTCTCTTCTGATTTCATCGTCTTCCCCATCTACACCAGGACCGTTCCATAGTGCAGCAACCACAGCCATTACTATCTGGCAGGATTCTCCAGGAGGCAATACCCAGTTAGCAGAATCAGGTAAAACGGGTTGACTACCATAAGGGCCTGCTGATAACATGAATAGCCAGCTAGCCGGTTGACTGGGATAACCATTTTTGTATAAATCCGGGTTAGTACCTATTGGTACGCTATTTGTCATTGATTCGTATCGTTCAATATCGTTCAGGGGCATAACGTAGGCAGGGTATTCAGAGTTTTCATTGCTTCCCCATCGCCATTGATGAAAGTACGAATCAATATATTGATGTGGAACATTTCCCCCAAGCATTTTAATACCAATATAGGATTGTGCCCAGCCATCATCGCCATCGGCATCGTATTGATAGGCAATATCCCTGCTAAAACCTGCAGGATCGACTGATTCGTCAAATCCATCCAGATTATCATACCAGTTAAATCCGCCACCAGGCTCATATTGATTTGTATAGTTCATGTTACCTATAGAGGCATCAGTCCAAATACCGGTATAAATATTTCGAATTGTATCTACTGACGAATTGGTAATTGTATAATTCAAAATAACGAAAGCATCCGCAAAGTTGAAATTCCAGGCATAGGCTTCTAAATGTACATTAATTCCTAGTGGCGTATGGTTTGTGATAGGTTTTCCATAGTCTTGGAAATCCATGAGCATATCCTGGTGAGAAACGGCAGATGTATCAAAAAACTGAGAAATGGGATCAACCGATGTAGAAGATATTGAAGAACGGATATCAATACCAGATGAAGCAAAAAATTCAAATCCTTCATCACCTGATTCAAATTGGTTATCAATGATAGCCGTACTCACCCTGCGTTCTCCATTGACAACTCCACCAATCCACAAACCGGCGTAAGAAAAATGTTCTACCTGTTCACGTAAAACTTCGGAATGTTGGCGATATTGACAGGAAGGGAGAATCTCACCGTTGATTTTGTTCCAACCGTTGCCCAAAAGTCCATAATTAGTTACGGTTAATCCAAGCTGACTGACACTGGTATATTTATCATATACATCTTCAGCAAATTGTGCATTTAATGAAGCTATAAAACCCACACAAATAATTATAAGACGGTTTATGGTCAAACTGTATTTCACCTTTTCAATCCGTATAAAAAAAAGGACACCGCAAGTCCTAAATCACCCCTATTACCTCGTGCCATAATAAGACTGTGCAAATTACCTATTGTAGCATCTAGTGTCAATAAGGGACGTTGATATTTCAGTGCTTTTACTCAAGTTCAAATTTCCACACAACTGGTCTATGATCCGAAACATTTGAGTCATACTCATTCCATCCACCTTCCAGAATATCATCAATGCGGACTACTTTCACTTCAGATATACTATTTTCAAATTCATCAAATAATTCATTTGAAATAATGATATGATCTATATGGCTTGGCCACGTAGGATACGACCAATTTTGAGTAGAACCAGTTGCAATACTCATATCAGCAATAATAAAGTTTTGTGGAGCAGAAATGAAACTCCAAAAAACATTTTCACTTTGCGGATCGGTTAATTCATCATTTAAATCACCCAAAACAATAACATTATCATCATTATAATTGGCTTCAATATAGGATTTCAACGTATCGCATGCTAATTGGCGACGATCCACTCCATCATCACAACATTTTAAATGATTATTAATAATCACTAAGGACTGTCCGTCAACTTCAAATTCAATTTTCAAAGGATATCGCATTATAAACCAACCATAATTTTTTAAAATGTCAGTAAATGAAATATTAGTAACTCGATCTGTTTTATATATTACTGCCAGATTCATTCCATAATCGGTGGAGTTTCCACGATGACCTGACCAATGGTTTACTGAATCAACAGAGTTTATCAACTGTATCAGATTTAGAAAAGCATTGCCGCTTTGAATTTCTTGAAAACACACCATATCGACATCCATGGAGACTATAATATCCGCAACATATTGGTTTGTAGTTGTGGCTTTAGGGTAATTCTCAAGATTCCATGTACCTATCTCAAATGTCGAATCGGATCCAAATAACAAATCTGAATTTGGAAGCCTATAGGATAAGACTTCACCAAGATCCGTTGGTGAAGCGCAATTCGAATAAAACAGAAGAATAAGGACACTAATTATCCCCAACTGCATGGACTTCAACATTTATTTATATGTAATTGACCAGAGCACCGGGAGATGATCTGACATAGTGGATTCGTACAATTCCCAACTACCAACATAATCATCAATTTGTACAGTTTGAATTGACCCACTTTGTTTATGATCGTCGAAAAATCCTTTTCCAATGATGATATGGTCAAGAAAACTGGGCCAAGTAGGGTAAGAAGCTTGAGCTGGATCCAGATGAATTTCTTCGGTCACAAAATAGAAATGTTGGGGATCATCAAGAAATGGATAGAATGATTGAATAATCGGATCATCATCCAACTGATCGTTTAAATCCCCTAATACGATTATATCGTCATGTCCAACATCCATATACTCAATTAAATAATCATGCAACCATTCCAATGAGCGCTGACGACGATATAAACCATCACCACAACATTTCAAATGGAGATTCACCACAGTAATTGGTTTACTACTTTTTCCATCGTTAAATGCAAAATTCACCAGTAGTGGTGGACGCCCGGCATAGAAATAGTCATCCATGGCAAATGGTTCATGGTAATCAATAACGGATATTAATGACTTCCGATACAAAATCGCTTGATGCATAAAGGATGATTGTTGGCTCATAACAAAACCATATTCGGGAATTAAATCCATTAGCTTCCCGAACCAACCCATATTTTTTATTTCCTGCAATCCTATGATATCCAGATTCAAATCGTGTAGAACTTCACTAACATATTCAATTGTTGTGTCCCCTGCTGCAGGAAACCATTCCAGATTCCACGTCATAATGTCTAATGATTTTTCATTTCCTAGGACAGGAATTTCAAAATTATCATACGGGTACTCAAAGATAGGAGCCGATTCGTGGTTGGCTTTATCGATGTCTGGAATAGTCGGTTTAAATGAGCTGGTAACATTTTTTACCCAGTTTGCGATTGAATCAGCCATGACTGGATCTGCTGGGGCATCATCTTTCAATAAAGTTATCATCATACCACGATCTGTTGGATATTCATAACCAGAAAGTGATTTTGTTTTTGTATCAATCAATAATTCAATATGACCAATCCCAGTGATATTGCCGTAATTTTGCACAACCAATGTGTGTGTGTCCGGATCAATCCACGGAGTATCATAACCCTTCGAAACACCACCGGTGACAATGATATCCACACCATGTGCATAATGGGCGAGCACGAGGGCATTCAATTCCTCTGATTTCAAATCTTCAGCTTCTACATTATTCACCTGTTCAGCAAATTCATCGAATCGATCTTCACGGTCATAGGGCAACCCAAGATTCGTCAAAATTATTACAATATCTGCCCCATCATTCTTTACAGCCTTGACCCAATGATCAACTACTTCAAGCGGTGATTGGAATGATAAACCCTGAATGTTTTTAGGTAATATTTCGTCAACTATATTGGGCGTAGTAAGACCAATAATTCCAACAGTAATATCTTCATACTTTTTTAAAATATATGGTTTGACGAACGCAGGTTGTTCGCCTGAAATATCATCCATGATATTTGCACCAAGAAAAGGGAAATCTGCAGTTAATGCCGTAGAAGAAAGTGAATTTATTCCTAAAATAAAATCAAAAACGCCGGGGACAAGGGCATCGTATTTCATCCAATTCATCCATCGGATAATTGTTTTTCCGCCATCATGTGTCCCTAATGGTGATCCCTGGAAGAAATTACCGCCATCTAACAATAATACCGGTCCTGATTGTTCTTCCCTGATGGTTTTTACATAATGATAGGCACCTGCTCCACCTGTAAGCATTGGTGGGTATTCCGGATTCATAAATCGGGCAGGAACCTGGTGAATGGCTCCGTTTATTTCATTGGTAAATAAAACATGAAGCCGCAACTGCGACTGATTCTCACCAAAAACTAAAGATGTCAGAACTAATAATATTGGAAATATTTTCTTCATTAAAATGTATAATTGAGAGTGACTACCAATTGACTATTCCACTCGGTAACTGTTTCCAGTGGATCAATAGTTTCACTAATTGCAGGGAATATATCCTCATATAAATATTCAATCCGATTGAACCAACCACCAAAGTCTATCACAAATCGTCCCATAGAATAGGCTGTTCCCAGTGTAATTGTACTGGATTCAAATTCTTGTCCTAGAGGTGATTCTTTATAAATAAATCCAATTCTAACTGGGAATGAATTCCGTACAAGATATTCAACACTGGTTCGGAAATCCCAGGTTTCCTGAAAATGATGATTAAACGTCGTTGTTGAATCCATCAGGGGATCATATGAAAATGAATATTTTGACCAATCAGTATAACGCACTTCCATATTTACAGTCACGGGATAAATGGTGTGATCGAGTTTATGCTGATACCCAAATCCTAACTGAGCAGGAATTTCCAGATCATGTGTAAATGTAGTATCAGAAATCAGAATTAACCCAGGTAGCTGGGTTCTTTCGTTGATGGTTGGGTACCAGGCATTATCCTTTAAAATGAGCCCAACTGGAGAACGATAAGAAAACCCGATGCGACTATGTTGTCCAACATTCATGGTGAAGCCGGCATTTATTAAAAGACTTGATTCTTCTAACGTGATATCTCCGCCTAATTCCATGGGGTATCCAGCAAGTGCATCATCAATTCTATTAGTATCAACCACAACAATTTCTGTTTTACCCACAAGATTGGATGCGACAAAAGACGATAATGATAATCCTATGTTAATATTAGGGATTATATTAAAAGAGAATCCCCCACCAACAGTATATAGGGCGCCTGAACGTTGAAGTACATGGTATCCTACAAGTGGATCACGATTATATTCACCTGATGGTAAGTTTCCCCTGACTTCTTCATTGTAATCATATTGAAAATCCCAATATGGAGAAATGCCGATTCCAAACTTTAGCTTATTGTCCATAAACGGTAAACTTCCAGTCAATCCTCCATGATAAGATGGATAAAAATCCCGATTCGACGCATAAGCATTTTTAGTAACCACATCATCAAATAAATCTATCATCTGTACAGATCGAAATTCTTCCCGTCGCTGTAAACCAAATGATAGACTACTTGTAATTCCTTCACTACCAAAACCCAACATCGCTGGATTTTCCCATAAACTGGAATAACTAGGATTTGCCACAATTCCTGTTGCCCCTGAGCTCATCTGGGAAGCACTCTTCGTCCCTAAATCCGAAGGATAAAACGGAAGGTACGCTTGCCCGAAGCCAATGGATGATGCAACAAAAGCAATAACTAATGATGTAATGACATGGTTGGTTTTCATAATTCTCCTAAAACGTATAATCAACCTGTACACGTAAATCTCCCGATTCAGGTATACCAGTTATCGTTTCCCAGGGCATACGTTGCTGTATCGAGCTGGTAGCCCCTTCATAATAATAATTTGTAATTGGTGAGCTCATATCGTTGGTCCATTTGACCCTTAACATCCAATTCTTTCCCAATCTTGAACTATATGCTATATACCAACGCAAGGCATCTGTTAAGCTGTCAAACACTCGAAAGTCCGTTTCTTCGAAACTCCAAACAAACCCTCGATATACCAACGTGCTAAATGATATTTTTGAATCATTTTGGAAGTTGTGTATTACTCGAAATCCAAGAGCGTGTCCTGTTGCATTTTTATTTCCAACCAATGCAAGCTCCTCACCGCTACTTTCATAATCTACTGAAAGACGTCTACGTGCAGTGAAATCAACGATTGATCGTCCGTAAATAAGTTCAACCTGATCAAATCGTGATAAACGTAGTTGAGCCCGAACTAAAGATTCTCTGGAGTAAAATGCTGAAGGATCATAGGCATTATAGGCACCACGTTGTTGCCATTTCTGACGAATGTTTAAACGAAAATTGAACGTTAGTCTATATTGTAGACGAACAACGGTTCGGTAATATCTTGCGTTATCGGCAACCCGTGTCCATGTATCAAAATCTGTAGTTAAAACTGCCTGCCTATGGAATTGATAACGACTTGAGACATACACGCCACGTTCTGCTTGAGGTTGTGATGCGCCAGTATAAAGGAAGCCATAAATTGGGTCTTCTAAATAAAAAGTATCTTCAAAAATGGTTCCTTTGAACCGCTGATAATTTGAAAATGAACGTTGATATGGATTATCATACTCCAAATCATAATCTCTATACAATACCAGAAAATTCAAATTATTAAATTGAAGATAGCTGCTGAATACTATTGCCTTGGGATCATTTTTCAACGTCGATAAATCCCCATCTTTGTCTAAGAAGCCGACTTCACCCTGAAATGCAATATTCTGAATGACTTTTGTAAAATCCATTCCTACTACGCGTCTGAAAGCCTTTGCTTTTGACCACAGTGGTGATTCACCTGTGGAAGCATACATGGCTGCGATTTCTGTATCCGCAGTATTACCAATAGATTGCAAAAACCGCCATTCATTTGCAGTGGCAATAATAGTTCGTTGAATTTGCGGATCTAATTTGCGATCGTATAAACTTTCGTAGGCAGAAAAACCTAAAATAAAATCATGATTCTGGAAATATCTGATATGACCACCATAGGTAATTTCTTCAAGTGTATTCAACATTGGTTCTGTCAATGCACCATTAAATCCGATATTTGTTCTTGGATATAAAGTAATAAGTGATGAAAACGAACTGTCTGACGAATTAATTATTGCATCCCTTGAATTTTTAGAGAAAAATCCAATCGCTTGAATTTTCCCAACTTTTCCTTGAGCGGCAACTCCATTCAATGCATATTCAAAGGAACGAGATACATCCGGGAATGCACCTACAACACGGCGGCTCCAACCATACCCGGATCGTCGAGGCGCAAAGAAATCAGTACTTTCAAAGACAACCCCTTGTCCCATTGTCACTGCGAAATTCCCCACGATAATTCTATCAAACGATATGGGACCAAAAGAAATATCATTGGCAGAAATTGCAATTTTCATTTCTGGTAATGTTACTCCACCAAGTGTTTTGGATTGATTCTCTTCTTCAGTGGTTATGCCACCAATTGTAGTATAACGATTTTTCTCTCCCATTTGTCTGTGGTATATCATTCCCAGTTTCAAATGATCACCATACATAAAAAGTAATTTATGCTGGAGATCTCCGGGATGGTTTGATAAAGGAGTTGTTGTACCTACTTCTTCATCGAAGGAATTCGTAGATGGAATTGTTTTATAGGTCGTATTACACCAAAAGTGATTCGATTTCCCTTTACTCGTTTCTTCATATGTGAAAAAGTCACGCATATTACGGTATCCATAATAGGATAATCCTAATGCTCCACGCAGTGCCCTTGGATACGTAATAGAACCTTCATCAATACGTTTCAATACAGCTACTGCATCAACGGGACTTACATTTTGGAGCGCAATTAAATCATCATAAGTAGCTTCATTAATATTGACTGGTTCGGCCAACCGATCCAACCACATCTCCACCAATCCTTCATTAACACCTTCAGTCCCCGTAAACGATTCCACTTTTCGTGAAAATTCCTGGAAACGATCACTGCCGACAGCTTTGATTTCATTCGTGGTCGCATATTCTTTCAATATGGCCATTGATTCCGGCGTCATGAGCGGGAGAATCGTCAAATCATATATATTTGTTACAGGTCCCTGATACTCAACATAATCATAGACAGATTCTGCTAATTTTGGCGAAATAGGAAGTTCATATAATTCATCTAGTGTGGCTGAATTCAATGCCAATTTTTTCGTTTGCGCAAACGAAAAAGAAAGTAAGATCAGGAATAGTATTTTCTTCAAAAAGCTATTCCAAATGTGAATTGTTGTGAAAGAGGTAGCACCGGATGCGTGAGGATCGCATAATCGATTTTCATCGATTTCACATTTAACCTGAGACCAAACCCAAATCTGTTGGGATTTGAATGCACACCTGTAATGATTTGCAATGAAGATAACAATTGGTATTCTAATCCGGCATGGTATTGTGACACTTTACCCAACGCATGGTTCATGGCAAAATGTGTTCGTACCAGATGGTAAGGCACATAGGAATATCCCACTGAAAGTGATCTTGGTAAATACGATGTTGTGTTCGCCTGTCCGATCCTAGGTGAATTAATATTCTTCACCCATGCTCCCACCCAATGGGTTTCGTGTAAACTGGCTTGCACTCCAACTGATAACCCAAAAGTTTGGTGTGAACCAAGATCGATACCATCTGATCCATCGCCAGTAGGTCCTGCAGATTTTCCATAGTCAACCGAATAGTAATTTGCGGTGAATCCCATGGATAGCGTTGAATTTCGATCTTTTTGCAGAAAAAATGCTTGTGATAAACCAACCGCCATTTCATTTGACAATGATTTTGATTGATATGAAACAGACATTTGTTCAAACGATAAACTGGTGGTTCCAAATGATGTAAATGGTGATGAGACTACCGTAGAAATATGTGGTAAATACGATAAACCAAATAGCTTTTCATAACTCATACCGACGGAAGTCTGGGTTTGCCATGCTCCTGCGGCGGGATTATGATAAACGGCAAACTCATCCAACTGCCAGGCGATGTCGCTCCCGGCCAATGCCAATTGCCGCGCCCCATGATACCGCGTATCCGTGGCAACTTGTGCAACAATAATTGTACTGAAAATTGTGAATAATATAATCTGTTTTATCTTCATGGCTGATACACTCCTATCACGACTGGAGCCGTATCTGTAGTGAGTTTCCCGGTATACGTGTCTGTAACCTCAAGGTGCATGATATAAACACCCGGTGGAACTAGTTGATTAATATTATCGCGGCCATTCCAGAAAACATCCTTGCCACCCTTATAGAAAGAGAGCGTACGAAATTCATCGTAAATCGTAGTGACTAAACGACCCGCGACATCAAATAGCCTGAGCTTAATTCGTGCATTGGCTGGAAATTCATATGAGTATTGCAATACTTCACCGAGTTGAGGAACAAACGGATATGGTGCCACCCATAGTTTTGTTTTATAATCTCCGAGAACACCTTCAAGCTTTTCTTGGATATCGCTGGCAAAGGCTGGCTGTAGTTGACCAACTCCTTGATATTGTCCTCCAATACCACGGAATGAAACAAGTTTGCCAACTTGTAGAAGAGTGTCCAAAGCCTCATTAATAAGCTCACCTGTTGCACTGTACAACACTTCTGTTGTATTCCATATACGCACTGTGGATGAAGCACCAGATTCATCCTGTAAGGAAATATTAGTACCTGTATTGGTCAGAGTGGGTTCGGATCGGGTTGTTATCTTTCCCCACACTTCAACATAGGTATAATCATATTGCAGTGTATTAAATTCTTCTAACGACATTTCAACAACAGGAATAGTCGCATTGGATTTTAAAACAGTTACATCAGAATAAATCAATTCCGGTTTTCCGTTGTATTCATCTATTTCACCTGTGACTGAGATTGAATCACCACGTTTAAATGAAGTGGTATCCAAACTGGATGCATATAAAATAATTCCACGCTCAGATTCATCCTGCATAAATGCTTCGGTGAAGGTTGTCCTTAGTAAACCTCCAGGGACTGCAATTACACCATCAATGGTAATTATCTCTCCTACATAATCATCAATATTATCTAAAACATCTTTAATAGAGAGACTTTCTGGTGGTTCGGATGGAGTGACGATATTGATTGCATTAATATTGGTAGAGTCCATTAAACCTGCGTTATCTGCGGCCCGCACATAATAAGACAATTGCCCAACAGCACCAATGGAGTCAATTGTAGCAGAGTAATGTGGTGAAGTAGTTACCGACATTGCAGTAACCGTTTTTACACTATCAAATGTATGTACCAATTCTACACTTGATATTCCATCGTCATCGGCTACATCCACAGTAAAAGTGATTTCCTGACTAGTGGAAGGTTCATCGGGAGTTGCAGTCAGATTTGTGATTTCAGGTTTTGATGATGTAATATTAACAATTGTCCAGGTTGAAGAGAAAGGTTCGCTAGTCTCGTCATGTCCCGTGATACCATTTCCGCTAGTAGAAATTTCTGCTCCTTCATCACTAATACGAAAGAGTTTTTCGGAAGTATCATGGACAGGTAATATTTCCTGATCTCCAACAGGAATATCATTGGAATAACCGACGACACCGGTTTTATCAATAGCATAAGTACTGTCACCCCAGACCAGATAATCCACGTCCTGAACAGTGGCTGAAGACCCATCCCAATAAAACAGGATGAGTGATTCATTTGTATTCCCCAGTTTTGGAGC
>JABMOV010000110.1 GCA_013203145.1 Fidelibacterota bacterium | reverse complement strand
TACGGTTGCTGAGTTGGTTCCTGAAGCAACACCATACATGGTTGAACCTGTACCGCTCAATTCGGCTAATGGTGGTGAAACTGCTCCAAAATAATCAATCACTGCATCTACAACTGTGGCAAACTGAGTATAATCCCAATCAGCGCCAGTTTCTAACGTATCACCTGCTGCATCAGCCATGAAGCTTAAGTAAACTGCTTTTCCACCGCTTGAGGCAGAATGATCCATGGTTGTACCCACTGTGTGTGCAGCATCATCTACGAAAATAGCTGTTGCTGTACCTGGAGTAATGTAGTCAATCCAACCAGCGTCAGCCGTCAACAAATATGCTGCATGATCCAGTTCTAATGCCATGCCATCAAACTCTGCTATGTTCTGACCCGTTATCGGTACGATCTCAATCGTTCCAGGATCATTGGATCCGCTGGCTAAACCGAAATAGTCAAATGCAAAATCGCCAGCTACCCAGGTAAAGGTTGCGTCACCACAACCTGCAGAAGAACCACACATCCAGTCCATGTCGCCTAAGAATAAGTTGCCGCCACCATCAATAAAGGCGCCGTAACCAGGATCGGAATCTGCTGCAAACATTGGTACAGTAGATGAACCCCAACCAAGGACAAGAATGTTTGACCAACCGGCTCCAATTATTGAAGCGTCAATACCGAAACTTGCATCAGCATCCCATAATTCGTAGACAAAGTTATTATCATCTAAAACAGCTTCTAATAAATCTCTTTGTCTGTCACTCATGCCGTCACGTACAACCAGTACGTCAGCATCAGGGTACATTGGTTCCGTCCGGCTGAAACTTAATGCAGGGAAGGAACGACCATATAATCCAGCCAGATCTAGTGCGTCAAAATAGTATGAAACATCATCGCCTGATGCACCGGCAGGTATGGTTGATGTGAGTGTAAACCCAACTGCTGTGTCACCTGTGACGGTTGCTGCAACCGTTACCAAATCGCCACCATTAACAGAATAAACCAGGTTTCCTGAAGCAATACCTTCTAATGCTGGATCTAAGGCATTATCGCTGGCGCTAGCCGAAACTGTAATAGCGTCTGTTAGATAGGTATCGTTCATCTGTGCAGCCTGAACTGTTGGTGGAGGATCTTCATAAAAGACCACTTCACAACGTACCATTGCTTCAATGCCTACACTGGCGCCATAATGGGACCATTTTTCATCACCATCTTGAACTGGTTCAAAACTCCAAGTATGTAAATATTCGCCAAGGTTTGCATCATCAGATAATAACATTGGAGAATCACCGGATTTTACCCAATGAATCCAAAATATGTCTCTGCCAACATCAATGTTATAATCCCAGTCTGGGAATACAAATTGTTCCCAATCACCTGTAGCTGCTATCTCCAGTGGAAACGTTTCGTCTGCTCCCATTAGATTGTCACCGAATATATCGGCTACTGCAATGGAGTCGCTTATATATCCATTATCAGCGTCCCCTTGCCAAACGGTATCGGGCCATACGGCTCCAGCTGCCATAACATCCATGTCAATTGTGCCGCCACCAGTACCTGCATAGAAAACCAATTGTACTGCGTAAAGTGAACAAGCTGCCTGTGGAGACTGAAACCAAATACCCCATTCATCACCGGCGGTTCCACCACTTAAATAGTATTCGGTGGATTCATCATCATAGTTGAAAAGGTCACCGTGAGGAAGATCCTCTCTGCTATTTCGGGCGCTTCCAACTGGATAAATTTCTGGATCGCCAGGATAGAGATAGCCTCTTTTTCTTGTAAGAGCCGGTTTTTGACTTGACGCTTTTCCTGTAACTCGTACAACATCGCCTTCAGAATCAACAAATTCATTGATTTGAGCTTCTGTTTTCTTGGTTGCGATCCTGTCGGGCGATGCTTTGTCAAAAACAGCCTTCGGGTATGTTAACACATGTTTTTCGAGTAATACAGTGGTTGGTTTTTCAGCTTTAACTGAAGCACCGTCGCCCACTTTTGCAGCTACGCTTGTACCTGCAACGAAAAGCATGGCTAATAAACTAATTAATAACTTCTTTACCATTGTACATCTCCTTTTTAAGATTTACGTTTTTTTTAAAATAAAGTCTGTTCTTTATTCTAATGTTTGTATCAAATCAAGCAGAGTGTTCAAATACTCTCCATAATCTTCTGCGTATACATAGTCAGTTAAAACAGGCTGAGTCATATCATCCAGCAACATTGTTTTGTTTTCCATGGCGTCTAAATCTATGAAAACGACATTTTCACCATGGTTGAATCTCTTTATTGGATAGACATTAGACAAGCTATCTGTGATTGATGTGACTTCAATCATGTTTCTATCTTCGGTTATGGTAACCCAAGCATTAGTAATTGTGATTGTGGTGTCAAAGGACGCTGTAGTTGTATCTACTTCAATTTCAATCTCGAAGCTGATCGCTCCTGTTGAATCGGTGATCTCCGATATATTATCATCTGACGTAATCAGGCCTGTAAACCAATTTAAGTCAAATCTTTCAATTATTGCCGTTTGCAAACGATAATAATTCTGATAATTCCAATATCCGTTTAATAAAAGATTCTTCATGTTTGCTGTAGATACACGACTGTCATGTATATATTCATATGTGGGGCTTGCTATGTCCAAATATTTCTCAATTTGAATACAGGATAATGAATCTGTATTCATCCCCATAAAGGATAATGCTTTGCCTGCATATGCCAATTGTTCCATCTCAACATCAGAAGTCTCTAATAAGGCCAATAACAAGCTAAACTTGGAAACAGCTGAATTATAATCTGATAAACGGTTTAGCGTCCATCCCAATCCCAGGTGTGCTTCTTTATAGAAGACATCTTTGTTTACAGCGTCGGAAAAGGTCGCTTTCGCGGTACTATAATCCTCAGATTCATAAGACTCCCACCCTTGATCAAGTAAATACTCCACCGTTGGTACTGGTCCTGTGGGAACGCTAATATCATCACCTGGGCGTTCACAAGAAAGGATTATCAATCCCAAATTAACCAAGAAAAAAGACTTTATAAATATTCGCAGTGTATGCGTTTCTTTCATTTTTTTCTTCCTCACCTAACGAATCAAAACCATTTTTTTTGAAGTCGCGTATTGTCCTGCTTTAATAGCATAAATGTATGTACCGCTGGAAACAGTCTTTCCGCTTAAATTCTTTCCGTTCCATATAATTGAATGGAACCCGGCTTTGTAGTCAACACCGTTTGCAAGAACAGCTATTTCCTGACCAAGTACATTAAAGACCTTTAAAGTAACCATTGATCGTTCTGGTAAATCAAAATTAATCATTGTGGTCGGATTAAAGGGGTTTGGATAATTTTGGTGTAAAGCGAAACGATTCGGCAACTCTGGACGATCCAAAATCGAAAAGCCTCTTTGAACCTGAAAGACCCCAAAGTTGCTTACTTCTATTTCCATGAACTTGCCTGCAGGGTCAAGCCGCGTTGACAATCCAGTCCATTGACCTTCATAGTATTGATAAATGTTCACAAACGGAAGGTCCTCTTCGTTAATGCTAGCAATATCATACGAAATTCTTATCTTTACAGGTTTTGTCAATTCCAGATCTTGGGGATTAACCCGATATGCATCAGAAAGAGACGCATTGTCGCTTCTCATATTTATCATACCACAGTCATATTCGCCATTAAGTTTGGCTGCGCGATTAACCTGTGATTGTGGGGTTGAAATCAAACTCAATGTGTGTGCGCCTTGAACCGATCCTTTATCAAATTCAATTGAAAAGTCACCGTCAGATGACATAATGGTTTTCGCTGCACTGTTCACAGAGCTGACGCTGATTGATACAGCCTCTGGAGTTACATCATTGCCTGATACGTCTTGTCCTGAAACCACTAAATCGTAGTTACCATTTGAAGGCATCATATATTCTGCATGGTATAGATGGTAGCTATTTGCTTCTGCGTCGTGTGTTGAGATAGAATCTCCAAAAAGTTCATACGGATATGTATAATCATACGAGAATGAATAATTGGACTCATCTGCTAATACTTTTTCCATTGGAACAGTCGTGGTATCATTGTTGCTGATAATTAATACCTGGCCTCCGTCATCTGTAAAGGCGCCGTCACCCACATCCATATAAAGCGACTCAAAAGACGAAACGTAAAGATCCAACATCTTTTCTTCCAATGGATTCTGAACTACGCCAACTGAAATTCCACCAAAGTCATCCGGCGAAACAACATCCTGCGACACAGCCATCTGGGTAACGCCATTACCTGACCCATAAACTGAGAAATATACAATGGTGTATGTGCTATAGCTGTTTATATCAAGCGTATCCAGAAGGGGGTAAATCATTTCTCCTTGTTCGTCTAATGTTATTTCTGCGACTACCGAGTTCGTATCCGGCCTACTGCCCGGATTGAAAAGGATTGCAACACGAAACTCGTTATTATCATCACCATTAAAGCTTACAAGCCGAAATTCTCTAAGTGCGTTATTCCAGGTTTTTCTACCGTTAAATACTCTAGATGACCACTCGGGTAGCACTCCCAGATAGGGCGGGCTGTCTTGGTTGTTTTTTCCCCAATAAACTGTATTATACTCTGTCATACTACTGATATCATTATAACTAAACTTATATTCGGGGTGATCAGGCATCGAAGCTGACTTCTGTTGTTCAATTATTGCCGTAACGCCCAGATTATAAAAAACATCTGAAAAAGAATCCTCAGTTCCGTAGCCCTGTAACGCCGCATTAAAAGCATCAATCCCATGAGCTGTTGTATTATTTGCAATATCGTGTAAAATGCCTAATCCGCCATCTAAGCCTGATTGGTAATTTTCAGCAGTATAAAGAAGAAGTAATTCAGAAAATTGCATGTCTGCGTATGGATTTGCTGACATCCAGCTTAATATTGAATTTTGGCATGGATAATTGAAGGAAGTAAATCCCCTGAATCCAATAGATTGATCGGGATAGCCTGCAAGAATTTCTGCGATCATACCAAGTCCAACCGATTGCCATAAATCCTCATTTTGATCATGATTATATATAATATGCCTGGCCAATGTATGAGCAAGAGCCATTTCTATTTCTGTTTGGCTTTGTCGTCTTGCATCAATATATAGCAAGTCTCTTCGCATAGTTGGCTCAACAGAAGTTAAATTCTGTTCAAGGAAAAAACCATCGTATGTTAAATCTCCTAAACCATCCAACTCATCCTCTACATCGTCCCAATAATCCTGGATATCAAGTAAAACTACCGTGACTTTTCCATTCTCATCAACATCGGATATATCACCGAAAAATGAAGTTATTTCATCATATAAACCCAGAGTATCTCCGCCAGGATTAACACCATAAATGTCCGCTATACTGTTATAGAAGTAATGTGATGAGTCCAGTCCTGGTGTTTTGTTTTCCCAAACCTCTAGGACAGCTGCTACCATTGCCGAGTCCACGCTAACTGATTCGTCAATATATGGTCCTCGCCAGGTCTCCCAAGATTCTCCAGACAACCTCGTCAGACCCCAGTCTGTAGCTAAAAAGACATCACCGCTAATAACCGTAATGTCGTTTATTTCAAGACTGTTTAAGGTATCGGTAGTGTGCGCCTGGAGATAGTTTGTGTAATCTGCTCCAAAATGATACCAATCAAATACTCCCTCAAATCTAAAAAAACCGTCTTCCGATGCTATCCATCTAACATTATTGTCGAGAACAACTTTTCTTACAGAATTCAGTGTTAATCCTGAGTTTTTTCGTTCATAGTTTGAGTAGGTTGAATCATTTGTAAAGTGTGCTATGCCTTTATCGGTAGCGACCCAAAATCCCTGTGTATCTAGAGTTATGTTATATACGTTGTCACTAATTAGGTTATTAAGAGAAGAAATGAATCGCCACTCTTCTGTGGAGTCCTGATAACAGACGCCCTTGTCAGTTGCAAGCCAAACCAAACCATTATCATCTGCTTCAATATCATTAATTACATCACTTACCGGACTATTGACTGTATCAATTGCCGGATAGGATGTCCAAGCGCTATCTAATACATTCACTTTAACAAGACCTAGAGGGGTACCAACCCATACGTTAGAATTAATAGACTTTACAACATTTATCTCTTCATCATAATACAGAGAGGCAAGCCCGTCGTTGAACTTATATAAACCTTCAATAGTCCCAATCCACAAAGATGTTCCATCAAACGAGAGAGACACAACGCTGTCATTCAATGACGTTGAATAATCTGTAAAAACCGAGCCATCAAAATGAGCTAGGCCATTTTGAGTCCCAACAAACAAACCGCCATCACCATCTTGCTCTAAAACAGTTATATTATTTGATGGTAAATTATATGAGGTATCTGTAATAGAAGAATCCCAAACAGCATTTTCCACAAAGATTTCGATATTATCACCAACGCCGCGGCAGGTACTCCAGGTATAATAATCGCCGCTAAAAAACCCATACCCGTGGGATAATACTTCAAGCGGGTCGCCTACGTCGGCAGAAAAGCCGGTTTGCATTATTAGCAATATGGCGAGAAACAAAAAATTTCTTTTTTGATTAAACAATACTTTTTTCATCACAAAGTTGCCCTCCATCACCGTAAAAAAGTAATCGAAAAAGTGTTAACAAACTTAAGAACGCCATAATCAACCATCGCGTAATCTAACTGAAATCCCTGATAATTGATACCAAATCCAAATGTAAGACCTTTGATGTCATGCCCTAAAGAATATCCCGACCTAAGCGCTAGTTCGGCGGCAGGCACCTTAAACGTATATTCTCCCGCAAAATTTAAGACTTCAATATTGTCGTTCGGGTGCTCCAAAGCAGCAAATAATGTCAACCGGTGAGGTCCAACATGAATTGGATCAAATCCTAACCCAAATTGAAACGATAACGGCATGTGATATTCTTTATAATTGAGATTTAAAGTGTCTGTCGGGCTAGATGGATCCATAACAGGATTACCGTTATCCCAATCTTGGAATTCACCCTCAGGTTCTAACTGAGGCCCAAAATTGGCAATTTTCATTCCAAGGGTTAAGCCTTTAAAGTCCGTTAAATAAAGAACCCCAATATCTACGCTCCAGTTTTTTGCTGAATACTCTCCATCTGAGCCTAGCCCCGCTGCCAAGTCTTCTTGTATATACCGGAGGTTTCCTCCCAAACTAAATCTGTTTGTAAATGATTGTGCATATGAAAGGCCGAGCGCAAGGTCAGTAAATTGAAACTTATTTCCTGTACCATCCTGTTGTTCAACGGTGGTTTCTTCCATATCTCCCGATGAAAAATGGACAAAATTCAAACCCACATTACCGTATTTTGGGTGAGTGTACACTACGGATGCTCCGTCAAAGCTCATATCCAAAAACAAAGATGTATGCGTGTAAAATGCTGACATTCCTTCAATCCTAGCCAGACCAGCTGGACTCCAAAAAACTGCAGAGGCATCTTGAACATTTACAATCAAACCATTTCCTAATGCAGCGCCCCTTGCACCAACCGGGTATTTTAAAAATTGCGCTCCCGAAGTCCCAACCTTGGCTAATTCATCAGATGCCTGCGAATATAATACTGCAAAGAGGAATCCAACTACTATACTTAGTTTTGATACTCTCATTAATCCTCTCCTAATTATCATCTAATTATCACGAATTTTCCGGAAACAGCATCTTGTTTCCCGGCCTCAACCACGTATAAATATAAACCACTAACTACATCCTGATCGTTTCTTGAAACAAGATCCCAAAATTCTGTGGAGGAGCCATCGGTGTGCTCAATTATTGCAACCAAATCACCCGTAGATGAAAAAATTGATATCTTGCACGAACGAGGCAAGTTAGTAAACATTATTTTTTCTTCATATCGAGCCTCAAACAAAGCGGTTCCTTTGTAAGGATTCGGAACAACTTTAATATCAAGCTCATCCAGCGTGGGGTCATCTAAGCCACTATACAATTTTTGAGGTGTCACAGCAAGCGGAGCACCCGATTCAGAATCCGTCATGAAATTGGATCTTGCTGACTCGATCGACAATAGATTTTCACTAAGTTTGTCTGGGTCATAGGCTGTCACTATATAATAATACGGAAGTCCATTTACAGGTCTTTCATAAACCTCACCCAAAAACATTCCGCCGGTGTCAATGAGCGTATGGGTTAACGGATCCAGATCGACAAACGCAATTGAATCGCCCGTTGCATGGTTAATTACCTTTACTTGTCCATCTACATTGTCGCAAGCATAGATGAGTTGCCAATTCTCAGTCGAGTATTTTGCCCTATAAACCTTATATCCTTCAAAATCAATCCGACCCAACATTTCATCAATTTCTGTTTCGGGTTTATTATCCCATGCTAATCTAGCTCCTTCGTTAAGAGGGCTGTAAACCAAGTTTGGCACTGGTGGGGGAACGGGCACCTTCCAATGATCTTCAGCATCGAATGATGTTGGGTTATATGGGTTTCCTGTAGCGCTACCAGAATAATACGCTACCAAAGCATTATCAAGATTCTCACGCATACCCCGCAATCCATGACCAACCCCAGAAGCAAAAACAAACCTCAGCGTATCGCCTTCATTAAAGTTATCGAAAGGTCCTTCAGATAATAAAAACCGATAATCAAATTCAGGGGCTCCAATATCAAAGGGGTGGGGCATAAACCTCTTGCCCTTTGCCTCAACATGTGTAGCTGCCATAAAATCATATTTTTGTATGTCTGAGCCTGGGTCTGAATTCCAATTCCACCACATATGAGAGTAAGGCATGATCAGCTCATCTACCGGGATTTCAGCCAAAGGGTTACTTTTTAACAAATCTGAGTACAACAACCTACCTGCAATATAACCGGGAACCGGTTGCGCAGGATTTTGTCTTTCTCCTGCATCATATTCAGGCGTTGTAGGATCGTCACCATCATACATAAAGGAGGTATTTCTGGGAACACAGTAACCATGAATCGTTTCGCCATCAATAACAACTACCTCGCCTGCAACAGCGTTCACCGTTTGCCCGCCTGGACCTTCAAAATCAACGGTTTTATGCCACATCAGCTCGGGTCCGCTTGGATCTACAATAACTGTATATTCATCAAAAAATCCGTCTGGAGACGCCATGGTTTGATCGAAATTTGGATTTACAATTGATGGGCTTGCATGTTTTTCCAACAGATATGGGATACCCCAGTCATCGTACCCGTCTAAGGCTCCATTTACATTCCAATCAACATTTTCGACCCAGTCACGAATATCTGTATCACCATCGTCGCCATCATACCCATCAAATGCAACCAAATCGTCAATATTGGCGCTTGATGGATCAGCACCAGTTCCCACATCTGCATCAAAACACCAAGAAACAAAAACACCGCCCAAGGCGCCAGGCCCTACACCGGGAATATTAATGACTGCAATTTCATAAATAATTAAGTCATCCAAATCGTTTGTTGACCACGTAAGGCCTCTTTGTAATATTTTCACACCCAAGGGGTTACTATTACTGTTTAAATCATCAAAAACAACATAGCTGTCCTGAAGCGACTTCATACGACCAGCCTTTGGATTCGACCCGGACCACCCCAATAAAAAATCATCCTCTGCGGGATATATCCATGTTTGCCACTCTTCGTCCTGACTGGGATGTAACTCATAGTCGCCATAATCCGCATGACTTACAAATTTCTCACCACCCACAATTGCACCAACCCAGAATCGTCCTTCCCAATTATAGTGGGTTCCGCTTCCGCCCGGCCATTCGTATGATGGGAATCGAAGAGGCGCTTCAGGATCACCGTATACGCCATAATTGGTTGTTGCAGTCCACAGTTTACCAATGTTATGCACTTTTAATACATCCTCAACACTAAAGCCTGTAGCCTTGAGGCTCGGAGGACCTTCATATTCTTTTTTTGATTTACCGTACGTAAAACTGGATGCCGCAAATAATCCGACCATGGCCAGTGAGGATATAATTACTCTTGCTTTAGTACCCATATTTATATTTCCTAATGATCAATTAATTAATCTGCGCTTTTTAAAAGTTCATTGCTAAGCCGACTCTAACGGTTCTGCCTTCGCTGTTAAACCGAGGATCGTTATACTTCCCTCGAGCCGCTGCAAGAACCTTATCATAGTCATCTTTACTGTCAACAACTCCATCTTTATTTTCATCGCCATACATTTGATACCACTCAATGTCTACAACAGTATAATCAATTACATTTATTCGATTGGTCAAGTTTTTTATCCAAACAAAGGCAGATAACTGATAATTTCCAATAGTAAAGCCCTTATCCATTGACAAATCAAATGTATACGTTGGCATTCCCCTCAACGTATTGATTTCTGTTTCCAGAGACCGCGCAGGAGGCGAGTACGGCAGACCGCTACCATATTGAAATATTAGATTTGCGCCTGAATTTCTCAAGAAACCAATATTAAAAGGCGCTTTTTCATCTGCCTGAAAATATACATTTGATGTAATCGTATGCCTTTGATCCCAATCCAAAAAGCTTTCTTCCTTCGGCACAATTAAATTAGCCCATATTAGGTTGTAATTCTGTCTGGCGCTGGAGCTTTTTCCTACAGCAATCGAATACGTATAGTTAATGTTTCCGCCAAAATAATGGCTCAGTCTTTTCTCAAGAGTTAACTCCAACCCTTGAATTTTGCCATAATCAATATTATACCTGATTGTGTAATAATTGCTGGCTGTGAAGAAATAACGTTGTGTATCAGTTAAGCCCTTGATGTCTTTATAATAACCAACTGCTTTTATTTTCCAGTTTTCCATCATCCGATGTTCCACACCAATTTCATAGTATACAGTCGTTTCAGGGCGAATATTTGGATTACCCACCATAGGAAATGCGCCTGAAAAATCCCAGTTTATATTTTGAAACAGGTATGCAAAAATTGGCTTCTGAAACATTTTCCCATAATTAAACCAAAATTTATCTCTGTCCGAGAGGGGAAAAGAAACTCCCAACCTTGGGCTGAAATACGTCTTTGCTTCTACCTTCTCAGGATTTTTAACCTCGCCGCCCGTGGTTTGATCAACAACTGGGTCAGATAAATCGCTCGGATATTCAGCCCAGTTCGGGTCAAAATAATCATACCTTCCGCCAGCGCTTACAACAAATTCTTTGAACTCCATTTTGTCTTCACCAAATACACCGTAAGAAAATGGAACGATCTTGCTTTGATCCTCTTCTCCCCATCCATCCCTTGTTCCAATATTCTGTCCATAAACATTTCCACCCGAAGCCAGATCGACATCATGATCAAAAATATTCCACCACTGTCCTTCTAGGCCAAATTTAAGGTGGTGTTCACTGTTTACTTGATTATCATAAGTTATTTTCCCGCTGGTTATAAATTTGTCATCTTCGTTCCACCGCGCCCTGTTAAATCCTGCGCCAGAGCCGTAAACAAAAAAACCATCGCTGTCCTTGTTACTACCAAAGGGCAGGTCTTCCCAAGGCATAAATAACCGCACCGGATTTCCCCCGGCTGCAATAAAGCCCAGCGAGTCTGCTCCCGTCAGCTCCGAAGCGTCAACGATACCATCATTATTTTCATCAATAAACATGTCTACGCCAGAGCCATCTAGTATGCCATTACCATTTAAGTCTTCATAGTCCCATATTCCGTTGCCGTTTAAATCCTCGCCAATATTTACAATCCCATCACCATTTAAATCCCATTCTAAATCTAAAACTCCATTATTATTTATATCTTCGTTTATGTTTTCGTGGACATTGTATTTCATATACGTTCTATAAACACCAAGCTGTAGCTTGAGGTAACTGTTTGTATTAAGAGAGTGCGACCAGACACCGCTCACATTGTAACTAGTTAAATCATATGTTTGCAAATGTTCAAGCATATTCATTTTGCTTAACTGCCCATCGCGATTACTATCTTCCGTATCAAGAAAACCGTCAAAGTTTAAATCTTCATTGGCATCCAAAACACCATTACCGTTTATGTCCTCTGTGTCAAGCTGACCATTGTTCCACCAGCTGTCAAGGGGGTCAGGGATAAGGGGGTTTGGTTCATAAGCCGAAAGCATGTCTTCGTTGGTAACCTTGGACCATAAATGGCTGTACAGACCCTGAGTGCCGTTTGAATAGTTACCAGACAATGTAAACTTATCTTTAGGAAAAGGCCTTAGCGCCAGTTTTCCGCTAAACGTAGATTTATGATCATAGTCGTTTGGTCGTCGACCTTCATCCATAAAGGTTTCGCCAGCAAAGTGAAAGGTGGTTGCCTCACCAAGAAAATGAAGTGGGCCCCCAAATGCAAACTCCAAATTTCTCAACCTGTGCATATCGCTTCGGCCGGAAATTGGTTTGTAGCTGCCAGTGGCATCGTCAAATTTGTAGCCTTTGTAGTCACCAAAGTCGCTTGTCTTATATCTCATATTGCCAGAAAAAGTCTGCCCGCCCTCTTTCATTGAAATTTCAACAATGCCAGATTGAGCATCTGAAAACTCGGCCGAATAGCCCGAAGTAATGACGGAAATTTCTTCAACCGCATACTCAGGAACATCAGTATCAAACATTCCTGTAACGGGATCCATTGTTGAAACACCATCAACATAATACCGAATTTCACCATCGCGCCCTCCACGAGCATGCCCGTCAACAAAACCAGCAGTCAGGTTTACGATATCTTCAATATCATCCACCGGAATGGCGGCAATTTGATCTGAAGTAACAATGTTTCTACTTGCCATTAAATCTGCTTGTATAAAGGATCTCTCCACTTCGACAACAACTTCTTCTCCTTCTATAACTGTTTGTTCCAAAGAGAAATTCAGTTTTGTTGTTAGACCGCCCATTACACGAACATCGGTTTGTGTAAGAATTTTATAACCGATAACCTGTGTTTTAACATTGTAAGCGCCTGGCGGGATATTTAAAATAAAATAATTACCGTTTTCTCCAGCAGCCTGCCCCATCATTGTGCCTTCAATCATGACATTGGCGCCTGGTATTGGTTCTCCCGACTCTGCGTCAACAACCAACCCAGATATTTTTCCGGTATTTCCACCCAAAATCAAGCCCTGGAAAACTAAAATAAAAATAAAAGATATTAGGGTATTTTGTACCAACTTGC
>JABMOV010000109.1 GCA_013203145.1 Fidelibacterota bacterium | reverse complement strand
TCATCTAAATGCCATTCATTCCCGGATAGTGAAGTCCATGGTGAGAAGACGTTTTGGCCATCATGCAAATAGAGAACAGGGTAATGTTTTTGCAGGGCATCTTCATACGAGGGTGGTAGCCAAACGGTAACGGTTCGATAATTATTTAACTGCGGGGAATAAACGTCATTGTGAAAAATAACATTCCCAGTGATGCCAAAAGTTCTGTCTGATGCTTTTTTTTTGACATTGTCACTCCATTGATAAACTTGATGTTGCAGAATTGTTGATTTTCTTAGTGTAGTGCGATGATTAGCAGGGACAGATGAATCGGGATTCAGGGCTTCTGTCTCCCACGACCCATGAGTGAATTTATATTCAAGTTGTTTTGCAGATGTGATAGTTATGGTGGCAATAAACGTTGTATCATCCATTTTTTGCATTGGTAGAGCTGATTCATGATCCCAGCTACCCAATTCACTAATATTTCCTATGACCATTACAGAATCAGTATTAAGTGGCACAGAAACCTGAAATGTCACAGTGTTAGAAGCACAGGATAGCAGTAAAAACATTGATACTAATAATATATAGTTGTTGAGTGGCATTGGATTATTTTCTGTTAAATTCACGCCTGAATTTATTAATAGTAACGATTCATTTAGAAGAAAATGAAATTCAATAAATGCAATCATTTGATAAAAGTCAAAAAAGCATTCAAACTTTTGGACTTACTCTGGCAGGGCTTGTTTTTGCATACGGAGTATATTCTGCAATTTTTCAGCATTTAGAGATCCAAGGTATTGCGACATTCTCGATTGGCATAGTATTGAGTTCATTGTTTTTTCAAAAACCCATACTTGTTTTATACTATCCCATAATGATCATAGTGCAAACAATACGATTGGTATACAGAGCTCTAATTATAGCTCTCAAGGGGAAATCTAAATAAAGGAAAGGCTTCTATTTAGTATGTTGCCATTTCGACACGTTGTAAATCAAATGAATTGTTATTATATGGCTCGAATGAATTATTATCGCCAGGACTATTAATTAGAACATAGAAATAAACCCAATTGGGATTCACAACAAGTACTTTTTCCTTTAGATCGCCAGCCACCTGATAATAATGGGATTCCAGTTTTGTTTCCGTATCAAATTCAACGATATATATGGCGGATTTGTCGGCATCCGTTGGCGCGACAATAATATGACTTTCATCGGGAATAAATGCAACTGCCATTGCCGGGGAGTTTAACAGATAAATAATATAAAAAAAGGGGTTCAAAAAGAACCCCTTTTTAAGTCAATACTGACTGAAACCTATTTAAGCAACGTCATCTTCTTTACTTTATGGAAAGAAGAACCAGCTTTTAATTCATAGAAATACATACCACTTGGCATTGCAATTCCATTATTATTAAGACCATCCCAAGTAACAGAATATGTACCTGGTTTAGCATAATTGTTATGGAGAGTAGCAACGTTTTCACCAAGAAGATTGTAGATATTCACACTTACTTCTGAAGCAAATGGAATACTGAATTCAAAGTTAGTCGTTGGGTTAAATGGATTTGGATAGTTGTCACTTAGAGAGAACACACTAGGGACATTTCCAGAAACAGGGTCAATACCCATGTTTGGAGTATTTGTGTCATAGTCCCATGAACTGTAGAAAGTAGGATTAATTGATCCGAAATACGCCTCGACTAAACCACTGACTACATCAACATTTTCAATATGGTTTAAACCGTATCCAGATTCATTATCGCCACCATGGATACCAAACTTGAATTCAACACCTACCGGATCGGTTGCTTCATAGGCAAACTGAACTGTGTAAACACTATCACCAGCAACAGCGTCACCATTTGTGCCATCGTCGTGCATCATTTGATCAGTAGTTCCCTGCAATGTACCGCCCCATTGTGTCCATGCGCCTGCAGCTGGGCCATTCATCCAAACACCCCATGCCATTACGCTATCAGCCTCGATTACATCAAAGCTGCCTTGAATATCTTCAAGGGTTGTACCAGATAAAACCTGATAGTATGCTGGACGCAAATCACAAGTGAAAGTTACAGTAAGAGCTTGACCTAGAGGATCTGCATTTCTAAATATGGGCATACGACGTTCGTCTACATTGGAATTAACATTATCTGTCACAGTGAATGTTCCACCATCAGCAGCACCAGTCAAATCATGGAAACGACGTTCTGCTAATGCATTGTCATCTCCATCATAGGCGAAGTTGAAGTATGTTTCACGGTATTCAATACCATTTTTAATTCGATAGTATTGGTAGTATAAACCACGTTCAAGGTTTACACCAAGATCAGTACCAGTCCATGAATAAGTATAGGATAATGGAGCTTGAGCAAGTGTGTCAACAACTACAGCAGTTTGAGTACCACCGTAACCGTATTTAACAATGAGCGTGTCGCCCAAAATAAATCCATTATTTGCTACAGCATTTGAAACATCTGTT
>JABMOV010000108.1 GCA_013203145.1 Fidelibacterota bacterium | reverse complement strand
TATCAATGTCGTTTCTATTCGTACGGTTGATTTCAGTCGCGAAGAAATATTTGATCTGGATGATACAACAGCGGTAATTAATATTATTTCTGGTGTGAGCGATGGTGTCACATTTGATTTAGTGAATGATACAACTCTGACACAATTTGAATCATTACCAATGGCAGTAACTATATTTGATCAATATGGTAATCTAGTGGCTGATGGTACGAATGTAGATTGGATAGTAAACCCAGTTTCTTCAGGAATATCCCTTAATGTTGTATCATCGACAACGACAAACGGAATTGCTACAAATGTTGTTTCAACTGACCCAACAGCTGTTCTTAATACTATTCTGACAATTGAAGCCACTTCTGGGGTAGCGTCAATGGTGAGTAATTCAATCACGATTACCACGGATGCCCCCTACAACCTGGCTGTTACAGATTCATATGATCGGAATCCAGTGGCAGACCAAAATACAGTACCATTGGAAATAACGATTATCGATACATTTGATAATGTACTTGATGGTGTTCCAGTTTATTGGTCAATTGTTGAGGGCAATTTGGGATATTTTGAAAACGGTTTAATAGTGGACACCTCATATACAAATTCCACAGGTATTACAACCAATACGCTAACGACAGATGTGGTTTCTAATGCATCTTATAAAGTGAGAATGTGGGTTGAAAACACGGGTGGATTTGTTCTGGGCTCATCTTCTGGGATAAAGGAGGATGCAATAATTCAGTCAACATCATACAAAAAGAAGACTAAAGGATTTATTGGCGAGATAGTCTCTGAGAATCCAATAGTCAGCTTATCTTTTGGCAGATCTGAATTCATCGTAGACGATACTACAGATGTGATCACCGTACTATCTGGTGCACCCACAAATATCGTAGCTGACATTCCCGACACATTGTTTATGATACAGGGACAAATTGATACTCTTGATATTGAAGTCAGAGACCAGTTTGATAATTTCGTTTCTGATGGTAGTCCTGTAATCTGGAATCCTTCTACTACATCTGATTATGTAACGAGTGAAGCCTCAAATAGTACGTCGGGAGGACATGCATCAATCATTGTTACAGCCAGCGATACTGCACCATGGTTATCGCAACTAGATTTCAGTATTGTAGTTGAATCGATATTCAATAGTGATGCTTCCGGAAAAGATGTAACATATCGAATTGAAGATGTGATTGCACCTAACGCGGTAAGCGAATTATCGGTTAATCCAGCTGATTGGACATCTATAAATAACTTCACGCTTAGCTGGACGAATCCGGTTGAACATTCTGGGGTTGCAGGAGCATATTATCAGATAGATAGTGATTCGCCAGTATATGTTGAAAGCAACGAAATTATTACTACCGATATATCTTTGCCCATAAATGCAAAATCTACAGTTGCTCTTTGGCTACAGGATAATGCTGGGAATGTAGATGCTGCAAATGCTGTGTCTATTCAAGTGAAATGGGATGACGTAGTACCAACAGACTTTAGTTTAACGTTTCCTGCAAATGGACTTTGGATAAACGACCCAGATCCAATATTTGAATGGACACATTCTTCTGATGCTGTGGCAGGTCTAGATCATTATAGGTTTGTCATTGATGGTTCAGCTCAAGTAGTAGATCCCGATAGCAATAGATTCAATGTACCGACAACTCTAACAGAAACGTCTCATACATTATCGATATTCGCAATTGATAGTGCTGAAAATGAAACTGAAATAACTGGAGGTGAAATCACCTTTAGTATGGATTATACTCAACCCGTGATTACACATAACCAGGTATTAGAAGGTACAGAAAACCAAACACTTTCAATTTCAGCAACATTTGATGACCCGGCCTCTGATATAGCCAGATCGGAACTGTATTATCGACAAGGCGGTGAGGCAAGTTGGCAAAATCCTGTAAATATGTCTTCGAATAATTATAATATCGCAAGTTCGTTCATTAAAACAACCGGCGTAGAATATTATCTTGAAGCAGAAGATGTGGCAGGAAATATCAAAAAGGAACCGGAAGATGGATTCTATTCTATTTCGGTTACAATCCCGACAGGGATACCAAGTACTAGAAACTGGCCAACGGGAATTCCAAATGGAACAACTGTCGCAAACTATCAATTCATTTCATTCCCTGCGAATCCTGCCAATAATACTCCAACGGATGTATTAGTTGATGACTTAGGTGATTATGATGATACAAAATGGCGTTTCTTTACCTATTCCTCCAATAGTTGGCTTGAATTTGCCAGCATCACAAAGATTGAACCGGGAATTGGATATTTCCTAATTGTTAAGGATGCTGGAATGCACGTTAATACTGGTCAGGCAAGTTCCGTAAATACGCACGAACCATATTCAATTAATTTGCCGGCTGGTGAATGGGTAATGATTGGAAATCCATTTGATTTCGAAATTCCATTAGAAAATGTATACGACCAGGATAGTTTAAACATGGTAGGAAACAGCAATTTCTACACCTGGGATGGAGATTGGGTTGCTGCTACAACACTT
>JABMOV010000107.1 GCA_013203145.1 Fidelibacterota bacterium | reverse complement strand
ATGGGTTGCACCGTGATGTTTGGATTATCAATAACGGTCTTAACGTGATCAATCACATCGTCAACGCTATCGCCAGGTTTTAGGCGAAAATTCACAACAGCAGTAGCGACTTGTGGGAGCTGATTGTCTTTTACACCAGCACGAAAAATAGTCGGTGCGGTTGTAGTGCGAATCAAGGCATTTGATTTCGAAGAGGCAGCCAGTTGTCCCTCAATAATTCCACCAAAAGCCCAGAGATTTGAAAACAGAAAGTTGAAAGGAAATGCTGTTTCGGGTGCCAATGTTACTAACATTTCTTTAATAGGACCTTCCAGAGTAGCGGGCATGGGGTTGTCGCTTAGTTCTGCGATGGCTTTGCTCAATACGGTGATAGCTGTTTCTTTGGGAGGCATACTCGAATGTCCGCCAACGCCCTCAACGGACAATTCCAAGCTGAGGTAACCTTTTTCTGCTATACCGATTAGTGCAACAGGAGCGCTCACACCGGGGACGCCTTCTTCGACGATAGCGCCACCCTCATCAAGGATCATCGCTGGTGATATATTTTGTTTTCTTAATGCCTCTGCCAGATAATGTGCGCCACTTTTCCCACCAATTTCCTCATCATGCCCAAAGGCTAAAATGATGGTTCGTTCAGGTTGAAAATTTTGACTGAGCAATAATTCGACCGATTCGAAGATTCCCAAAACACTGGATTTATCGTCTACAGTACCGCGTCCCCACAAAATGTCGTCTTTTACATTTCCCGCAAAAGGATCGATGTTCCAGCGACTGGTGGAGGATGTGTCGGCGGGAACCACATCGGTATGGGAAAGCAAAACTACGGGATTTAAGCCGAGATCAGTCCCTTTCCAAGTATACAACAAACTGTGTTTGTTAATTAATTGTCTATCAAGTGCGCTATGTGTGAGGGGAAACGATTTTTCAAAATAGGTGTTGATCTGATCAAACGCGGCACTCTCTGTCGTGGCAGTATCGGAATAAGAAACAGTTTTAATTTGAAGAGCTTCGCTTAAGCGCTGAACGGCTAAACTCATATCAACATCAGGCGATTTGACTAACTCAACATCAATTTGATGAGATTTCCCGGCACAGCCATAGAAAGCAATGAGTGAAACAATTGTGAGTATAAACGTTTTCATCTTTTATCCCTTTATTATATTTACTTCTGGCAGTATTTCTACGCAAAATTTATCGAGCACAGACGATTGGATATTTTTAGATAGATTATAAATGTCTCTTCCTGTGGCACCGCCATAATTAACCAAAATAAGCGCATGTTTTTCATACACGCCACAGTTACCTATGCGCTTACCTTTCCAGCCACATTGATCTATAAGCCAGGCTGCAGAAATTTTTACTTTACCATCCTCTGCTGGATAAAAAGGAAGCTTTGGATGCTTTTTTCTTAGCTCTTCCGAAAATCGAGTTTCAAGAATTGGATTTTTAAAAAAACTACCAGCATTACCAATTTTGTTTGGATCGGGAAGTTTGCTTTGTCGAATTGTCACCACAGAATCACGAACATCGGCTAAGGTCGGATTCATTATTCCTTTTTCAGCTAAAACAGTTTCGATCGCACCGTAGGATGTATTTAGGCTGTGGTGTTTTGACAGTCTAATATTAATCGATGTAATAAGGTGTTTATTGTGAGATTTAAAGATGCTTGAACGATATTCAAATCGACTTTGTTTTTTATCAAAATTTTCCGATTTCCCAGCGGATAAATCCCAGGCTTCAAGCGAAGTAAAAACATCAGACAGCTCAGTACCATACGCTCCAATATTTTGGACGGGTGCCGCACCAACGGTTCCGGGGATTAGGGCAAGATTTTCAATTCCATACCAATTCTGATCCACACAATAATTCACCAGATCATTCCAAAGGACTCCGGCGCCGACGTTAAGTACAACGTCATCCTTGGAGTCTTCAATAATAGTAATCCCGGGTATTTTTATATGTAAAAGACGTCCATCAAAATTATCAACGAATAACACATTGCTACCGCAACCCAAAACAAAAAAGTTAGCAATGTCAGGATTAGTGCGATCCAACAACTCAGGGACATCCGTGGCGCTTTCTATAATTATTAATTGCTTTGCTGTACCAGCAACGCCAAACGTATTATATGTATTCAGTTGAGTTTGTTCGTAAATAATCATAGCAAGAAGGGGGAATTTCTGTAATAACTGAAGAGTAATGCAATGACAGACTGCGAAATTTGCTTTTGCAGTATAAAACGGCCTATTTATGTGTAAATTAGAATTACCTTTTTGATTAATAGGCTTCCCAGAGAGCCAGGAGCAATATATGAAAAACAATTATATAATAACCCTTTTGTCTTTGACTTTGTTTATTTCTTGCGATCCCATCGTCAATGAATTTCCAGATAGCGAAGAAGCAATTTTTTATACCTCTGATAATATTAATTCCGTTCCAGCAATGGATACGATAACCGTTATGACATGGAACATCCGATTTGGCGCAGCTCGTTCACATTGGTTTGGCGACGCTTGCGGAGACAGAGTAATTCTACCTGAAAGTGAAGTAAATGCTAATTTATCAGCCGTTGCTGACTATCTGGATTCTGTTGATCCAGACATCTTATTTTTACAAGAAATAGATGTTGAAAGCAAGCGTACGGGTTATGTGGATCAAGTACAATGGCTTTTGGACAATACCAACTTCAATTATGGCGCTTATGCTTCGGCATGGCAATCTCAATTTATTCCCAGTGATGGTTTAGGGCGCATGAACATGGGCAATGCCGTATTCAGCAAGTGGGAGATAACCGACGCAACGCGACATCAAATTTCATTGCGTGGTGATCAAGACGATTTGACGCAATTGTTTTATCTACGAAGGAACGTTCTGGAAACAAAGATTGATATGGACGGCACGACTTTTTATGCTGTAAACACTCATTCAACGGCATTCGCCATGGATGACACCAAGCAAAAGCATATTCAAGAATTCAAAGATGTGTTGGACCGGATCGAAGGTGAAGGAGTTTCGTTTGTTGCCGGTGGCGATTTGAATTCGCTTCCACCGGGAGCAGTCAAACTGGATTATTGTCTTGAAGATATGTGTGACGGAGAATCGTTCCACCAAGATGGTGACGATCCCACGGATAAAGAAACACATAAAGAGGGTAGTTGGTTTGCCAATGCAGACTCATCCGTATTGCAAGGTCTGTATGACGACGATGCATATTTTCCAGCAGTGCCCCTAGTAGATTATTTAGCGAATGAATCAAATTATTTTACACATACACCTGAGTATGACAATCTGGAGGGGTTTAATCGAAAACTTGATTATTTGTGGTCCAATAATTCATGGGTAAACGGATCAGATATAACACATTGGAAAAAAGCAGCGACAAGCGATCATCTACCCGTTTCGGCGCGCTGGGAGGTGGGACGATGAAAAAACTACTAATTTTCGGATTTCTAT
>JABMOV010000106.1 GCA_013203145.1 Fidelibacterota bacterium | reverse complement strand
TGATTGTACTTCCTCAATCCAGCCATGATCCAGCATTTTAACAGTCCGTTTTCGAATACGTTTTTCCAGATTGTTCAAATCGCTAGATAAATACACAGAAAATGTTTTTAAGATTGGAGATTCACCCTGTTTTTGATCTTTAAAATGTTGTGTTGGTGTCATTCCAGTTAATTCGTAAATCTCAAGAGCACGCACCAGGCGCTTTCTATTATTTGGATGCGTTATTTCTGCATACTGTGGGTCGATCTTTTGGAGCCTTTTTAACAAAGCATCGCATCCGATTTCATCGTATTCCCGATCTATTTTGTGTCTCGTTTCTAGATCAGAAACACTTCCTGCAAAAATCCCCTGAGTAAGTGCGCGGAAATACAAACCGGCACCTCCACAGATTATTGGTTCTTTTTTCCGGTGTCGAACGTCATCTATGCACGTTACTACTAACCTGGCATATTCACCTGCTGATATTGATTCCGTTGGTGAACGAAAACCAATAAGATGATGTGGGATCCCATCTTGTTCTTCTAGGGTCGGTTGTGCAGTCCCAATTGCCATTCCTGTGTAAATCTGTCTGGAATCCAGACCGATTATTTCACCATTCAGACGTTTTGCTATAGCAATAGCAAGCGTAGTTTTACCCGACGCCGTGGGACCAAGAATAGTTAATACGGGTGAAAAGTCCATACCAGAAATTAATTAATGGGAGGAAAACATCTAATGTTTCAATTAAAAATAAAAGATGCTATAATCCCTTCACACTTATTGAGAGTCATACGAATAAAGAATCAACAATTCGCAATAGATAATTATGAATCACTATAAATCAGAACCACTAAAGTTTCACCGATTACCAAAAGTGGAATCGATAGAAAATTCACGTGATTTTTTAAACAAAGTGTCTACACGTAGAACCGTACGTGAATTTTCATCCGATCCCATTCCTAAAGAAGTATTAGAAAATGCCATTCAAGCTGCCGGAACAGCTCCCAGCGGCGCTAACATACAACCTTGGCATTTTGTTGTTGTAACAGACAAAGAAACGCGTCATCGGATTCGCATCGCTGCAGAAGAACAGGAAGAGCAATTTTATGAACACCGGGCTTCTGAAGAATGGTTAAAAGCTTTAGAACCCATTGGGACAAATGCTGATAAACATTTCCTGGATTCAGCTCCCTGCCAGATTGCTGTTTTTCTTAAAAAATCTTTTATTGATAATAATGGTGAAAAGAAAAAATCGTACTACCCTAATGAATCAGTTGGACTTGCCACGGGATTGTTGATTACAGCGCTTCATTTTTCGGGTATTGCTACACTCACCTATACGCCCAGCCCCATGCATTTTTTAACCGATATCCTTGGTCGACCTGATACAGAACGCCCTTATATGATAGTGGTTTGTGGTTACCCATCAGAAAATGCAACCGTTCCAGCAATCACCAAGAAGCCTCTGAGTAAAATTGCAGATTTTCGCTAACTATCATTTGATTAATTCAATTACTATAATCACTGAAATCAACACAATAAAAAATGTGTAACATGAAAACTTATGAATATATCAACTAAATATTTTTACCAAAATTATCAACGCTATTTTGCTCAAGTTGCTGATGATATAAAAGAAATCACCATAAAGGAAATCACTGAATTAGGTGCATACAATATTCAAGAAGCGTATCGTGGTCTCCATTTCCATTCCAGCCAGGAAGATTTATATAAAATTAATTATCATTCGCGTTTCATCAATCGTGTCCTTGCTCCCCTTATTATCTTTGATTGCCATTCCGACAAATACTTATATAAAACAGCTCGTGACATTAATTGGGATGACTTTTTAAATGAGTCACGAACGTTCGCGGTCTTCGCTACCACAACAAACAGCAATATTAAACATTCACAATATGCTGCTTTACGATTAAAAGATGCCATCGTTGATTATTTTCGCGACAAAACCAATTCAAGACCTTCGATTGACACAAGAGAACCCGATTTATGGGTTAATTTGTACATTGATAATAATCGTGCAACCATCAGTATAGATACATCCGGTGGGTCACTCCATCGCAGAGGTTACCGTAGACATGGTGGTGATGCTCCCATGAATGAAACATTAGCTGCATCCATAATTGAATATTCAGAATGGGATGGTACTAAAGAATTATACGATCCATTTTGCGGATCGGGTACATTCCTTGCCGAAGCTTATCTCTATGCGACACAGACCCCTCCTTCCATTCTCAGACAGAAATTCGGATTTGAGAAATTACCCGATTATAATCCATTCGCTTGGTCAGAAATAAAAGAAGCAGGGATAAAAAACATTAAACCGATTCCCGATGGATTGATTTCAGGAAGTGATATTTCTACAAAAGTTGTAAAAGCCGCAAATTATAATTGTTCATTTATTGATCATAATGACGCAATTACAATTGAACAAAAGGATATTTTCGAGATTGAATCACTGAACGATAAAATAATAATCTGCAACCCTCCTTATGGTATTAGGATGGGCAAAGAATTGGATTTATCATTATTTTATAAAAATCTTGGCGATTTTTTAAAACAAAAGTGTACGAACTCAACAGCTTTTATATATTTTGGAGAACGAGAATTCATTAAAAACATCGGACTAAAACCATCCTGGAAAAGACCACTTCACAATGGTGCGCTGGATGGACGATTAGTCAAAATTGAATTATATTAGATGAAAATAAAGAGGTTATAATGGACTGGAATTTAGGTGGACTTTCTGAATTGACAAAAATGGTAATTCTCAATTATGGACTTAAGATTTTAGCAGCAATAGCAATTTTAATACTAGGCCGTATCCTGTCAGGGATCGCAAAATCAATAATATTGAAGACTGCAAAACGTTCCAAAACTGATACAACAATTTCCTCCTTCGTAGCCAATATTGCATACTATGCTTTTTTGGCATTTTTTATTGTTGCAGCTCTTGGTCAACTAGGAATTGAGACCACATCTTTCATCGCAATACTTGGTGCCGCAGGTTTGGCAATCGCATTAGCGTTCCAGGGCTCTCTTTCAAATTTTGCCGCTGGATTTCTAATTATCCTTTTTCGTCCATTTAAAGTAGGAGATTATATTGATGGTGGTGGCGTTTCAGGATCGGTAAAAGAGATACAGATATTCACAACAATTCTTACGACACCAGATAATAAAAAGGTTATCATTCCAAATGCAAAATTGACGAGCGATAACATTACAAATTATTCTACCGAAACTACCAGACGAATAGATATTAATATCGGTGTTGGATACACGGATGATCTTGAAAAAACTAAAAATGTATTGAATGATATTTTATCTCATTATCCAGAAATTTTGTCTAAACCCAAACCTTTAATTGCGATTTCTAACCTCGGAGAAAGTTCTGTTGATATAATCGTTAGACCATGGGTCAATAATTCAGATTATTGGAACGTCTACTATCGAATTACGGAAGAAATTAAAAATCGATTTGATACCGAGGGTATATCAATACCTTACCCGCAACGTGATTTGCATGTATTCAAAAAGGATTAAAGAGTAAAAGACTTGGGGGAAAACTAGATATGGAAAAAGTGTTATTTGAAAATGAAGGTTATATAATTTCTATTGATATTGGACTTCATATTGTTCGATACAAAGCTGGCGTAAACATTACAGAGCAAATTGCCCGTCACGCTATTACTCAACTTATAAAAATAGTAGATAACACAACTGTACCTATCTTATTAGATGCTTCATCCTTTTTTACGATGGATAAAGCTGCATTTACCTATGTTGCAATAAATGGTGCGAAAATAATTCGTGCTCAGGCAGTTGTGGTTACTGATAAGATACAAGAAGGAACATCAATTTTATTCGAAATATTTGAAAAACCGCCTACCCTCACAAAAACTTTTATAATGAAGATGATGCTAAATCCTGGCTTCAGCAATTCATGGACAATGATCATTCAAGGCCAAAGAAAAAACCTGAATAACATTCCAATCAATTTTGTTTTAAGACTTCTCAGACCTTAATAAATATATACTGTCCACTCACAATCATCAGTGAATTTTGATTAATCGTTTACGCATATCTCTCCACCAACTGTAACCAATATTGTTTTGTGCCATCTATCATTACAAATCCACTAAAGAGGAAATAAACATGGTAGAACATTTATCAAAAGAAACATTTTTAGAAAAAGTATCTAACTACGAACAAAACAAAGATTGGAAATTCGAAGGCGATCTTCCTTGTATCATAGATTTTTATGCCGATTGGTGTGGTCCGTGTAAAATGGTCGCTCCAATATTGGACGAACTCTCCAATGAATACAAAGGAAAAGTCAATATTTACAAAGTTGACACAGAAAAAGAACGTGATTTAGCCGGAGCTTTTGGAATTCGCAGCATCCCTTCAATGTTGTTTGTTCCAATGGACAATAAACCCCAAATGTCAGTTGGCGCGTTACCAAAAGATGGTATCGTAAAAGCTATGAATGATGTTTTGAGTGTTTCCTAACTATATCGTCACAGATTAGCCCTGACTTCCTCAATGTCGGGGCTATCAGTCAAATAGTTATTGATCTGTATAAATCCTTTTATTTTTTTACAAAATATATTATTACAATGAGGAATTTCAATTCTTAAATATGTAAATTATATTTATTATTTTACATCCTATTAGAAAACTATTATCAATTAAAATAAACAACTCATGGAATTGAAATGCTATTAACAAAGACCTCCGAAAATGCAATAAAGATGCTATTCTACCTTATGGATCATGATAGTAATGAATATATTCGAATTCGAACCATGGCTGAAGATTTAAAGCTCCCATACTTTCAAACAGCTAAAATAGCGCAATCTCTCATCCGTAGTGAAATACTAGGCTCTTACACTGGACCTAACGGTGGTGTCCAAATGAAAAAAGATCCCCGCACAATCCATTTAATAGATATTGTTATTATTCTTGAAGGTATAAATTTTCTGGACAAGTGCGTTCTTGGTCTTAGTGAATGTGGCTCGGAAAATCCATGTGCAGTACACCATATCTGGAAAGATACAAAACAACCCATTGTAGAACTTTTTCAAAAAAACAATCTCTGCGAAATCAAAGAGATGAATTTTCTGAAAAGTAGTGATTAACCGTCATCGATTATTCATTTTAATTATTTCCGTTCTAACTTAATAATCTTATGAATTCAAAACGTCTTGTGGGGTACTGGCTACTTTCCGCATGTGTATTAATTATGGCAATGGTGATACTTGGCGGGATCACACGACTTACTCATTCCGGACTGTCAATGGTAGACTGGAAACCTATTCGCGGCATAATCCCTCCAATCGACCATGAGCAATGGGTAATTGAATTCGATAATTATAAACAATTCCCTGAATTTCAAAAGATCAATAAGGGAATGACACTTTCAGACTTCAAAATGATTTTTTTCTGGGAATATTTACATCGCCTGATAGGTCGTTTTATCGGATTATATTTTATATTTCCATTTTTGTATTTCTACAAAAAGAAATTCCTCCCAAATGGAATAATTAAAAACCTTCTTGTCATGTTCCTCTTAGGTGGTTTTCAGGGATTTATGGGTTGGTATATGGTAAAAAGCGGATTGGTTGACAATCCATTTGTTAGTCATTACCGATTGGCTGCCCATTTGATAATTGCATTTATTTTGATCGCTTACATATTCTGGACTTATTTGGTTTACTTCGCAAAAAAAGATGATAATCCAAAATTATTAAATCGATCAAAACTTCAGATAGTCCATTCACTTCCTTATTTAGTCCTTCTACAAATTATTTGGGGAGCATTTACTGCTGGATTAAAAGCTGGATTAAGTTGGAATACGTTCCCCTTAATGAATGGTCAACTCATACCCACCGGATTATTCGGACTTTCTCCGTGGTGGTTAAGTATGTTTGAACACCACATGACAATCCAGTTTATTCATCGGCTTTTAGGAGTTGTCATATTTATTATTATTCTCATTATTTGGTTTAGATATCGATCAATAGAAATTTCTAAACTCCAACATTTGGCCACAGCAAGTTTAGTTATTATAGTTACAATTCAATTTCTGTTAGGCCTGTTTACATTACTAACTCATGTAAATATTAGTTTGGCTGTGATCCACCAGGCTGGTGCTGGGCTCTTATTACTCTCGTCTATTTATACAGTATTTAGATTTAAATCAAACTGATTTATAATACTTTTTCGACTAGTACAATAAAATCCTAAAACTAAACTACGTCACTTAATGTATAAATTAAAATCCTCAAAATAAGAGAGGTCATCCATCGTCCATTCTATGGCTACTTTCCATTTTCCATGTGTGAATGCAGTCAGCGAGATCGTTTGCACACCACTATTATCAACTGATAGAGGATAATTACGGTCTAGTTCTGCATCAGAAGGTCTATAAAAATCGATGCTTCCTGTCTGAATATTATTAATCCACTCTTTAGGAATCTCGAACCTTACTGATTCTGGTTGATTGTCGATTAACCTAATTGAATATGAAAGCTCATTTGCTCGTTTAATTTGTTCGATTTTCTTTTGATATCCGATTTCTTTCTCATAATAGTTTTCATCTACCAAATGAAAATCATTTGAAAATGATGTGGTTACCAAAAATACATTAAAGCATAAAAATAGTATAATTACTCCAACGATCCCCCATAAATATCGATTTTTCCAATTCATATTATTCCCTACTGGTGGGTGCTATAAATGACGTTTCAACTGATTCAAGTAATTCATCACCAGAATACACATCAATTTTGACTTTATTTTTTTGGATACGTAATTGATCACGCGGTATATCAACAAAAAAGACTGATTGACCAAGGTCATCACTGGGAATTATTAAGTCCGAGACCAATGTAAGTATAACATTTTTTGGTTCACTTACTTCTAATCGAATCGATTTATCATGATAGGTTTTATTCACTACTTTTATATTGTACAGATTGCGAATATAATTATCATTAATTTCCTGATACAACATACCTGGGGTTCTCAAAATTGTCGTCTCAATTGGAATCCTTGTTGATATTAAAAAGACCATCAGTGATATTAAGAGTGTTAATATAATTGAGTATCCTGCGATGCGCCAATTCATTATTTTAGAGTTTTTATCTACAATACCGTTGTGCGACGAATATCTAACTAACCCTTTTGGTTTATCAATCTTTGTCATTATTGAATCACAGGCATCCATGCACGCTGTACAATTAACACATTCTAGCTGCGTACCATTTCGAATATCTATCCCTGTTGGGCATACTTCAACGCAGAGATTGCAATCAATACAGTCGCCCAGATTAGAGCCTTCCTTGCGCTTTCCCTTTCCACGGGGATCTCCCCTGAGGAAATCGTAATGAACAACAATCGAATTCTGATCTAATAAGACCCCTTGCAAGCGACCGTATGGGCAAACTAATGTGCAAACCTGTTCTCTGAACCATAAATAGGTACCAAAAAAGAGAAAACTAAAAATGACCATGGCCATGAACCCGCCGAAGTGATCTGAAGGAGATGATGTAATAATATCGAATAATTTATCTGTGCCAATAATATATGCTAATAATACATTTCCAATGATCCATGATAGCGAATAGAAAATGATAACTTTAAGTGATTTTTTAAATATCTTTTTTCCTGTCCATGGGCTTTCATTTAATTTTTTCTGGGAACGTGCATCCCCCTCAATTATATATTCTATTTTTCTGAAAACCATTTCCATAAAGATAGTTTGAGGACATGCCCATCCACAAAATATTCTGCCAAATACAGCTGTAAATAAAATAAGGAATACAATAAACGTAATGAGAGTTAACCCGAATAAATATAAATCCTGAGGCCAATATGCAACGCCAAAGATGTAAAACCTTCGCCCCAAGAAATCTAAGAGAAGTAAAGGATGTCCACCAATTTTGAGAAATGGTCCCCCGAACATAAATGCAAGTAATAACCAACTAACAATCGACCGTGCATTGTAGAATCGACCTACGGGCTTTTTGGGGTATATCCAAATTCGCTTACCTCGTTCATCTACTGTAGAGATGTGGTCTCGATAATCTCCAACATCGCCTTCCCCAACAATTTTGGGATCACTATGAGGTGCACTCATAACTTCTTTTCCTTATCAAATCGCGAAATATTAGCACTAAAATTAACCATTAGATTATGTACACAATACAAATGTCCCATGTTGGTGTAAAAAAAATGTGCCACCTAGTTAATAGATGGCACTTTATATCGTTTCTGGATTTCATGAACTTATAAGCCCGTGTATAATTCTCCTTCAGGAGCTTTCCCATTTGGAGGGTTTGTTCCTTGCAAAGACAGGATATAACTGGCAACGTTGTGTATTTGTTCCGGTGTCAGAGTTTTATCCCATGGAATCATACCTTTAGCTATTACTCCAACATTGATGGTCCGAACCAAATCATTAATATTCCCACCATGAATCCAGTATTGATCAGTGAAATTCGGTCCAATAGTTCCTTCCCCATTAATACCATGACACACAAAGCAGTTTGCAGTATAAATGGCTTTGCCATTTTCCAAACTTGCAGCATCCGTCAGTACCTCCAATTCTGGCAATGCTTCTATGTCACTAGCCATACCATCTGCTTCTGCTCTAGAAGCTTCGGCAATGATAGCCGCTGCTGATTTTGGTCCCGAGTCGGTACTTTTATAGTATGGTGATCGGTAGCCAAATGACGAACCGGCTACATTTTCAGGATTCATCTCCATCATAAATTCTTCGGCTTGAGATGGACCAGTATTTGATATATGGTAATGCACCATATATACAACAGAAAATGCGACTGTGAAATAGAACAAATACAGCCACCATGGTGGTAAATCATTGTCTAACTCACGAATTCCATCATAATCATGATCTAATAAAATATCTTCTTTTTTCGTATTCATCTTATTCTCCCTTGGGCGCGGAATTATCTTTAAGAGGTAGCTCACTCATAAGCTTTTCATATGGCTTATCCATCCGGAATACATAAATAATCGCCCCTACAAATAATGCAAAAAAGATTAACAATGCTATTGTAGGAAAAATTCCGATTCCGGAAATAGAATTCAGTACATCACGTAACATTATTGTTGCGCCTTGATGTCTGTGCCTAATCGTTGCAGATAAGCAATAAGTGCAATGATCTTGGTATCCCATTGTGCATTAGAAACGCCTTGGTTTCCTAGCGAATTGGCAATGGATTTAGCTTGTTTTTCAAGATCAGCCGTCGCACGTAAATCATAACCCTCAGGATATGGTACACCAAGTGTTTGCATTGCTCGGATTTTCTTTGGTGTAATATCTAAATCAACCTTCTGTTTCAATAACCATGGATATGAAGGCATTATTGAGCCAGGTGATGTTAATTCAGGATCACTCATATGATTAAAATGCCATGCATCGGGGTATTTTCTACCAATTCGGTGTAAATCTGGACCTGTTCGACGTGAACCCCACTGGAATGGATGGTCATAAACAAATTCACCTGATTTTGAATATTCTCCGTAGCGTTCTGTTTCTGATCGGAAAGGACGAATCATTTGCGAATGACATACATAACACCCTTCACTAATATATATATCACGTCCCTGTAATTCTAGTGGTGTATAAGGTTTTACGCTTGCAATAGTAGGAACGTTGCTCTTAATTAAATACATGGGAATGATTTCAACGAGACCACCAATTAAAACTGCCACCAATACCAAAATTGAAAATTGAATCGGTCGGCGTTCAATCCAACGATGGCCTTTGCCAACACTTCCATTTTCAGAGATTTCTGTATCTTCTAGTGCTGGTGCCTGAACTTCTTCTTCATCTTCGAATGTACCAATAATCATTGTTTTTACTAGATTTATTACCATAATAACTGCACCAGTAATATATAATAATCCACCGAATGCACGGATATAATACATCGGGAGTATTTTTGTAACGGTCTCAAGGAAGTTTGGATAAACAAGCAAACTGGCACTGTTGAATTCTTTCCACATTAACGCTTGTGTTACTGCACCCCAGTATAATGGAATAGCATAAAATACAATACCTAAAGTCGCTAACCAGAAATGTGTATTTGCTAATTTTACCGAATAAAGCTTAGTGTTCCATAATCGCGGAATTAACCAATATAGTATGCCGAATGTTAATAATCCATTCCAACCTAAAGCTCCAATATGAACATGAGCAATAACCCAGTCTGTGTAGTGTGTCAGCGCATTCACATTCTTAAGAGCCATCATTGGACCTTCAAACGTGACCATACCATATGCCGTAACAGCAACGACCATGAATTTCAAAATAGGATCTTGTCGAACTCGATCCCATGCTCCGCGAAGAGTTAATAATCCATTTAGCATACCGCCCCAAGATGGTGCAATGAGCATTATTGAGAACGTAACACCCAAGGTTTGTACCCAGTCAGGAAGTGATGTGTATAATAAGTGATGAGGACCTGCCCAAATGTATATGAATATTAATGCCCAGAAGTGAACAATAGATAACCGATAAGAAAAAATTGGACGATTAGCTGCTTTAGGAAGGAAGTAATACATTAATCCCAGATAGGGTGTTGTTAGGAAAAAAGCAACTGCATTATGTCCATACCACCATTGCACCAAAGCATCCTGCACACCTGCAAAAACCGGATAGCTTTTTATTAAGGATACTGGCAATTCTAAAGAGTTTACAACATGTAACAACGCTACTGTGAAAAATGTAGCGATATAAAACCAAACAGAAACGTACATATGCCGCTCACGACGCTTCATAATGGTACCAATCAAGTTTATACCAAAAATGACCCAAATGACTGTTATCAGAATATCAATGGGCCATTCAAGCTCAGCATATTCCTTCCCCATCGTAATACCAAGTGGTAATGTTATCGCGGCAGATAATATTATTAATTGCCAACCCCAAAAATGGATATAGCTTAGCGTATCATTAAACATTCTGGATTTCAGCAATCTTTGCAGAGAGTAATAAACACCCATAAAAATTCCATTCCCGACAAAAGCAAATATTGCAGCGTTTGTATGTAATGGTCGCAAACGACCAAACGTCAGAAATGAAGTTTTGAAATTGAATATTGGATGTATTAACTGTAAGGCTATTGTCAGACCTACAAGAAAGGCTACAATTCCCCATATTATCGTCGCCAATCCAAAATACTTTACGATTTTATTATCGTACTTGAAGGTTTCAATTCCCATGTTTGTCCTCTATTTCAACTTGGTTATTCATTTTTTTATCATCTAATAACATACGAATAGATGGTGTATAAGAGTCCTCATATTGACCATTTTTCACAGCCCACAAAAAAGCCAGTAAAAAACAAATGGCAACAAATAGACTTGCAATAATTAGAATTGGAAGTACACCCATAATTTTAGCTCAAAATTTAATAATTAGAGTCTGAAATTTAAGACAGTTTATGGACATTCTACTCTTAATATCTTGGATTGTCGATCAATATCCGTTTTGCTGCCAGACTTGTTGCGACAGTAGAAAAAACGACTACCGTTACAGAACTAATTGGCATCAAAATTGCCGATACTAAAGGTGAAAGATATCCTTGCACAGCCAACGTTAAACCTAAAATATTATACAAGAATGAAATTGCGAACCCAACTTTTACGATAGATATGCTGCTCTTTGCCATTCTAAGAATATTTGGTAAACGCTGAAATTCATCAGCATTCAAAATTGCATCACACGCAGGAGAAAAGGCATGTACATCCTCGGAGATGGATATCCCAATATTGCTCTGTTTTAAAGCTCCTGCGTCATTCATACCGTCTCCTACCATCATTACAGTATCGCCTCGCTTCTGCAATGAATGTATATGTTTCATTTTATCTTCAGGCGATTGATTAAACTTTAATACAGAGTTCCCTCCAAAATATGGTAATAGGTTTTCCTTTTCATGATCATTATCACCAGATAATAAATCCACTTCATATTTATCAACGAGTGATGACATCAGCACTTTTAATCCTTTACGATATATGCTCCGAAACTCAAAATATCCACGATTAATGTCATCAATGGTAAGAAAAACTCGTGTAGCATTTATAGTACGTCTGTCTTTTTTTTCTCCTGTCACAAAAACAGATGAACCCAACATAACCGATTTTCCATCAATCGAAGCAATTATCCCTTTACCTGGGATTTCTTCATATGATTCAGGTTCCATATACAAGTCAGTGATAGGTAAAAAAGAAACCAATTTTCTACTCAGCGGATGTGTAGAATGTCTGGCAATATCCCGGATAAGTTGAATTTCACTTTCACTTAATCTATTACCATTTTCAGGAATAAATTCTATTTCCATGCCTTGCGAATCTGTCATCGTGCCAGTTTTATCAAAGACAATTATATTAATTTCTGCAAGTCGTTCGATAACTTGCGAATTCTTAATATAAAAATCAATCCGACCAAAAAACCGCATTGCTGTACCAAATGTAAATGGGATTGTTAATGCTAACGCACACGGACAAGCTACAATTAACACTGCTGTTGCTGCATTTAATGCTGACTGAATACCGTTTGGTAACCAGTAGAGTAATGTGGCCACTGCAATTGAGATGACTATTGCTGTAAAATACTTTGCTACAGTATTTGCCAGCGAATCTATACTATTATCATCTTCTTTTCGAAAAACATCATTGTTCCATAATTGTGTTAAATAACTCTGGGATACAACCTTTACAACTTCTAATTCAATGGTGCTTCCGACCTGTTTCCCACCAGCATAAATCATATCTCCAGATTGCTTTTTTACAGCATCGCTTTCTCCTGTCACGAATGAATAATCTACATTTCCATGACCACTAATCAATATGGAATCAGCTGGAATAATTTCATTATTTCTCACAAGAATCCGGTCACCAGGATTCAAATTTCCAAGGGGAATGCTTTCTTCTTTTAATTCTCTCTTTCGAATAACAGATAATGGAAAATATGATTTATAATCCCTATCGAATGATAAGCGTTGGTATGTTTTATCCTGAAACAATCGTCCAATAAGCAGAAGAAATACTAACCCAGAAAAAGAGTCCATCCATCCCTGCCCGATTCCTGAAACAATTTCAAATGTACTCCGAATAAATAAGGTTGAAATACCCATTGCAATTGGGATATCCATATTCACTACACGGTGTTTAATCCCTTTCCATGCTGACATAAAATAATCACGAGCACTAAATAGTAAAACGGGCAAGGCTAAAAGTATATTTAACCAACCAAAAAACCAGATAAAAGATTCTGGAACTTCATCGGCTTTAGCAAAATATTCAGGAAGACTTAATAACATTATATTGGCAAAAGCAAATCCGGCTATACCAATTTTTATGTAAAGGCTCTTTTGGGCAGTCTGCTGAGATTTATTTGAAATTTGTTGCAGATTGAATTCAGGTTCATACCCTAATGAAGCGAGTAACTGAACGATAGATTGTAGATTTGTTGTATTTGTGTTATAAGTAATATTTAACGTTTTCTTTAAAAAATTTACTTTAGAATAGGTAATTCCAGCATTCAATTTATAGAGACTTTCCAAAAGCCAAATACACGAACTACAATGCATTGTTGGTGTAGTTAATGTAATGTTCGCTTTATCTCCATCAGCAAAATTCAATAATTGTTTTTGCAAGGATTCATCACCCAGGAATCCGTATTTCGTTTCAAGTCCCATTTCATTCGGTGTGGAACCAGGTGATTGGTTTAGATCATAATAATCGCACAAATCACTGGCTTTAAGAATTTCATAGACTGTTAAGCATCCATGACAACAAAACATCTTTTCTTCTACTGCTATTTCGGAAGTATGACAATCCAATCCGCAATGATAACAGGGAATATTTGGAGGATTAGTTGGCATTCATTTTCGGGAGTGGCATGCAACAAGAATCCAATGGAATTGTCGTGTGCTGCATATCGTGTTTCATCCACGGCATTGGGATATCACCCAATTTCATTCCACCTTTTACAATCGTAAATAATCCGAACAATATCACGAATATTGCTGCCACCTTAAATACTATTTTTCGAAATCGTTGGGAGAAATACTGTGCACTCATGCCAAGAATGAATAATGCGGGTATAGTACCAAGTCCAAAACTCAACATTATCAATATTCCGTTTACTACAGATCCTGATGCTGTTGCTTCTGCTCCTGCGATATAGACCAATCCGCAGGGTATAAAACCAAGCACAATTCCGTAAAGGAACATGTTCTTAGCTGTTATTTGTCCAAGAAGTGAACCAATTATACGTTTGTACGTCGCAATTCCCGGTATTTTACCTGGAATTGAAATGGATACCCACCCGGCTAAATCTAACCCCATGCCCACCATGAATAATCCAGCTAGAATAAATAGAATGCTTTGAGCATCATGAATGAAGAGTTGGAGGCTGGCTCCGAGCAAACCAAATAACGCACCTAAAAAAGCGTATGTAATTACCCGACCCAAATTATACATTAGATGCGGCAGAATTCGTTTTACTTTTTCTTCAGTTGAATTAGCTTTTAGACTATAAGCCATTACAAAACCACCGCACATTCCATAACAATGGCTGAAGCTACTTAGGAATCCAATAATAAATATTGAAGGTAGGTCGAGATTCACATTACTTCCGATTAAAATAGGGATCGAAAGTTACATAAAATAAAGGAGGATTTTTATGAGCTAGTCTTTACCAGGAGTAAAACAAATGTACCCAATTTTATCGCACTCTTTAGTCATAGTTTCCCATTGATCACCTGGAATCTGTTTAAGTGCGAGAGGATAGAGTACTGTGTCTTCAGTCTCAATATGCATTTGCAGCCTGTCTGAAATCTTTTTTGATAGTTCAGAAACTTCATCACGAACGCTGCTTAATGGTGTATTGTATAGACTACGGACTAATTTTGCAAATCGACGCTTCATTAATCTAAGATCATCATGATCCGTACGAATATTAAGATCATCTGTTGACACCATTTCTTTATCTAACCGAAGCATGATGACACTTTCTTCTCTTATATGATGACGTTCTGTACGAAGTAAATGATCTGTTACACGATATAAATCCGTCATCAAAGGTGTACTTTCAGGAAGCTCATTTAACTCCAAAAGCTCTTTAACGGCCTCTTCCATTTCAGAAACAAATCTCCGAATGTTGAAATGTTCTTCCATCAATGTTTTTAGGACATGATTTTCAGGAAGAGAATTATATAATTCGATATTTTTAGTTTTGATAACAAACGGATTTTCTCCGCAATTACATTTTGGCAATGATAGTTCCTCTCTTGGTCTGAAAAATCAAGTGCCAATTTTATTCATGGATTACAGGACAAGCAAGTCCTAATATAATTTATATTAACTATATTTTAAAATGTATATAATGAGGCTATAATGCTCAAAGACCAAAATTGGAATAGTTGATATTTATCCCCAGTAAAGGATGCCATCACAGATTTAAAAATGAGGATGAAAAGATTATCTAGTTTGGAAAAGGTCTAATACCGATAATGTTCCGGTTTATACGGGCCATTTTTATTCACACCAATATACTCAGCTTGATCGTCAGTAAGCTCTGTAAGTGTAACACCTAATTTTTCTAAATGCAGACGAGCAACTTCTTCATCAAGTATTTTCGGTAATCGGTAAACACCAATTTCTGGTTTATCTTTTGCCAGAGCCATTTGTGCCAAGGTTTGATTAGTGAAAGAGTTTGACATGACAAAACTTGGATGTCCAGTGGCGCATCCCAGATTGACTAATCGACCTTCAGCAAGCATGAATATTTGATGGCCATCTTCAAACGTATACCGATCAACCTGCGGTTTAATATTCTCTTTCGTCGTGGTGGAATCATTATTTAATGCAGTTACCTGAATTTCATTATCAAAATGACCGATATTGCAAACAATGGTCTGGTCTTTCATTTTCTTCATGTGATCTAATCTGATAATATCTTTATTTCCAGTTGTTGTTACATAGATATTCGCTTCATGAAGGGCTTGTTCAACCGTTACAACTTCATATCCTTCCATGGATGCTTGCAAAGCACAAATGGGATCAATTTCCGTAACAAGTACACGTGCACCATACCCACGCATGGATTGAGCACAACCGCGACCAACGTCTCCATAACCGCATACAAGCACTGTTTTACCTGCGATCATGACATCCGTTGCGCGTTTAATTCCATCTGCTAACGATTCACGACAACCGTAGATGTTATCAAACTTAGATTTCGTAACAGAATCATTCACATTATAAACAGGGAATAACAAAGTGCCTTCTTTTTCCATCCTTAAAATGCGATTCACACCGGTAGTTGTCTCTTCAGACGATCCAATTATTTCATTTTTGATCGTATGCCAATGTAATGGATTTTTCTTTAAAACATTTCTTAACAACTCTTCAATAACACGTTCTTCTTCAATCTCAGTCGTGATTTCTGGGACATCATTATGCTTTGCATAATATTCCTCAAGCTCATACCCTTTATGAATGAGTAAGGTTGCATCCGCACCATCATCCACAATGAGATTTGGTCCTTCATTTGAGTTGAATGTCAACGCTTGTAAAGTACACCACCAATATTCTTCTAAGGTCTCACCTTTCCATGCAAATACAGGTACTCCACTTTCTGCGATGGCTGCTGCGGCATGGTCTTGTGTAGAAAAAATGTTACAGCTAGCCCATCGAATATCTGCACCAAGCTCTTTTAAAGTTTCTATAAGAATTGCAGTTTCAACAGTCATATGAAGTGATCCAGTAATCTTCAATCCCGCAAGCGGTTTAGTTTTTCCATATTTTTCACGGGTAGCCATGAGTCCTGGCATTTCTTGTTCAGCAATATCTATAGCTTTGCGACCGGAATTCGCTAAGCCAATATCTTTTATTTTGTAAGAAAGTTTTTCAACAATTGATTTTGTTAATGTATCCATTTGTGCCCTTTATGCTTTTCTAATAAGGGAGTCGACCATATTGGTAGCTTCCCAGGTAAATAAATCTAATTCTCGACCAAAATGCCCATAAGATGACGTGGGATAGTATCGAGGATGTTTTAATTGCAAATGTGAAATTATTTCGCCCGGTTTTAAGGGAAACACTTCTGTGACAAGTTTTGTTAACACTTCATCGCTCAATTTGCTTGTACCAAAAGATCGAACATAAATGGATGTAGGTTCTGCAACACCAATACTATAGGATAATTGAACTTCACACTTATCTGCTAATTCAGCAGCAACAATGTTTTTTGCAATATAACGCGCCATATAGGTAGCAGAACGATCCACTTTTGAAGGATCTTTCCCGCTAAAAGCACCTCCACCATGAGGAGCATATCCACCATATGTATCAACAATAATTTTTCTCCCAGTCAGACCTGTATCTGCTTCGGGTCCACCATAAACAAAACGTCCGGTTCCATTAACAATGAATTCATTGTCATACGTGACACCAAACTCTTCATATATTGGAGTAATAATATTTTTTATGACTTCTTGTTCGACAAATGCATGCTCTTTTACTTCGGAGCCATACTTGTCAATCATATCATCATGTTGGGTAGCAATAACTGTCCTGGTAACTTTTGTTGGTTTGCCGTCTACATATTCAACAGATACTTGTGACTTTCCGTCAGGACGCAACCAAGGAAGTGTTCCATTTTTTCTTTCCCGCGCTAATCTTTCTGTCAATCGATGTGCTAAATGAATCGGTAATGGCATCAATTCTTTTGTCTCATTGCAGGCATAACCAAACATCAGGCCTTGATCACCAGCACCTTGTTCATGATCCTCAGTTTCAATAACACCCTGGGCAATTTCGGGACTTTGTGTATGCAAAGAGGATATAACACGGACAGATTGATCATCCATTCCATATGCCACTTTTGTATACCCGATATCTTGCAATGTTTCTTTAACGATGCGTTCAACTTCGCAGAATCCGTGGGTAGACACTTCACCACTAACAACCACGAGTCCTTTGGTTGCGAGAGTTTCACACGCAACTCGCGAATTCGGATCTTGTTTTAATAAATCATCCAATATAGCATCTGAAATAGCATCACATACTTTATCTGGATGTCCTTCCGTTACTGATTCACTGGTAAAATGAAATTTGCTCATTGCTTTTTAAACACCTATTTTTTGTAATTCTACTTTATGTATTCTCTTATTGAGATTAATTCAGTCTTTAATTTACTTATTATTGATGGGAGAAATCTCCACAAATTATCAATCTTATTCGACAACAACCTTCAAAGATCGATAAGTCGTTCTACGTTTTGAGGGGTATGGATTAGTTGAGAATATATATCTCCATACCAATCTCAAACGAATTGATAATTTGGAATTATATACTAGTGGTGATTATTATGTTTTTCCTTATACTTAGTAACTCTCAATATCATTTTTGACACAGCATTATCAATTGATTTCGTCACATTGTCGGTCGTTTCGTTAACATTGAATTTTCTTTTGGGTATGGACAAATTCAATTCCGTTCTATAGGCTCCATTTTCGTGATATAAAATGACCTGACATTGTACAGCCCGATCATAATATTTTGCAATACGCTGCACTTCATTCTCAGCGTATTCCCTAAGGTTCTCTGGAGCATGAAAATGCCTTGCTGTGAATTCAATATTCAAGAATACCTCCCTTGTTGAGGTTATGAATTAAGTGAAGGTCCTGCATTTCTAACTACAGAATCTCCAGTATCGTATTTACGGAAATTCTCACGGAATTTCTTAACTAGTTCAATCGCCGTTTTATGGTACTCAGCCTTGGATGCCCAGGCATTTTCAGGAATGAGTAGTTTTGGATCAATATCACCAAGACTTGTTGGTACGTCAAAATCAAAATAAGGATCCGGAATAAAATCTGATTTTGCAATACTACCATCAAGAATCGCATGAATGATTTCACGAGTAATCGGAAGACTGATACGTTTTGCGCCTGAATTAGCATTTGCACCAATCCATCCAGTATTTACTACATAAGCCGGGACTTCATGCTCTTTCATTTTAGCACGTAACAATTCAGCATATTTCAAAGGATGTAATGTTAAAAAGGGTCCTCCAAAACAGGGAGAAAAAGTGGCGACGGGTTCAGTAATACCTCTCTCCGTTCCAGCAACTTTTGCAGTGTATCCGCTGATGAAATGATACATCGCCTGTTCTGGAGTCAGCTTTGCTACAGGTGGTAATACTCCATATGCATCACAGGTCAGAAATATGATCGTTTTTGGATGCCCTGACATCGCAGGTTTTCCCTGACTATATACTGAATTCTCAATAAAATTCAATGGATATGATACACGAGTATTCTCTGTTTTAGATCTATCTGAAAAATCTGCTACTCTTGTTCGTTCATCATAAACGACATTTTCTAATAGCGCCCCATGTCGAATTGCGTTATAGATGTCTGGTTCATGTTCCGGGTTTAGATCAATAACTTTTGCGTAACAACCCCCTTCAAAATTAAAAATTCCATCATCAGACCAACCGTGTTCGTCATCTCCGATTAACGGTCTTTCAGGATCGGTACTTAAGGTTGTCTTGCCTGTTCCACTTAAACCAAAGAATATGGCCGGATTATCGCCATTTTTGTCTACATTAGCTGAGCAATGCATCGCCAGGACACCTTTTAGTGGTAAATAATAATTCATCACTGAAAAAATACCCTTTTTCATTTCACCACCATATTCTGTCCCACCAATAATCGCAATCCGTTTGCCTAAATGAAAAATGATAAATGTTTTTGAGTTCATTCCATATTCTTCAAATTTGCGATTAAATACATCCGATGCATTAATGATTGTAAAATCAGGCGTAAAATCAATTAATTCGTCTTTTTCAGGACGCATAAACATGTTATGTACAAAGTGTGCCTGCCAGGCTTTTTTTGCTATCAGTCGCACATTCATTCTGTATTTTGGATCAGCGCCGGCAAACCCATCAAAAATGTAAGTATTTGAATCATCGGCATGATTGTAATATTTCACAACTTTCGCTAACAATTCATCAAAAATGGATTCATCTATTTTGGGATTTACGGGTCCCCACCAAAGATTATCACTGGATGATTCTTCTTCTACAAAATATTTATCTTTGGGAGATCGACCGGTATAACGTCCCGTATCAACCATGATTGCACCATTCATCCCCATCTTGCCTTCTTTATGTAAAATGATATCTTCAATTATTCCTTCAATCGGCAAGTTTCTGATAATCCTGTCAATATCCGTTAATCCTATTTCATTTAATCCTAATTCTTTACTAGTCGTAGTCATTTTATCTCCTATTTAGACCCGTGAGGATGAGCCTGTTTATATATCTTTTTCATTTTTTCTGGTTGTAGATGAGTATACACTTGTGTCGATGATAAGCTACTGTGCCCTAATAAATCTTTCACAGCGCGAATATCGGCCCCCCTGTCCATTAAATGCGTTGCAAAACTGTGACGAAGAGAATGAGGTCCCAATTGTTCAGTATTTGCTACAAGTTTCAAATAGTTTCTCACGCGACGTTGAATCATTCGGGCAGATAATCGCCCGTTTTTATTATTAACAAATAGCGGTGTATCCTGACCATTAGTAAACAACCCAATACCTCGTTTTTTTAAATAATTTTCTATTGAAATTTTGGTACGATTACCAAAAGGAATCAACCGCTCTTTATTCCCTTTTCCTAAAACTTTAACAACCTGATTTCTAAAATCAACATCACCAATATTTAAATTTGTTAGCTCAGCGAGTCGCATCCCAGTGCTATAAAATAGTTCTAAAATTGCTTTATCTCTAATTCCGGTTTTTGTACCCTCATCAGGCAAGTTCATCAATTGATCAATAACATCAGTGCTATGATAAGAAGGCAATGATTTTTTTATTTTAGGGGAGCGTACCGATGATGCTGGGTTATTTGTAGTGATCTCAGCTTTAACTAAATACTTAAAAAATGATTTTAGAGTTGCTAACCTGCGGGCCACTGTTTTAGATGAATAGCCATCTTCAAATTCTTTCCCAAGGAAATGCCGTACGGTTGCCTTGTCAATAAATCTGAAATCCGCAATAGACTTACCGGAATACGATTCAATAAAACTAGTAAACTGTTTCAAATCACGCTTGTATGATTTTGCTGTATGTTCAGAATACCCCCGCTCAAGAACAATATAATTTAAAAAGTCCGCGACAGCTTGGGAACTATATTCTGACATCTTCCTTCAATTGGTCAATAATTATTTGCATATCATTCGGGATAGGAGCTTGAAATTGCAGTGATTGAAGTGTGACAGGATGTGTAAATGAGAGTTGGTATGCATGTAGAGCATGTCTTCCTAGTAAAGTTATCATGTTTTTTAATAGAATACCAGCTTCTGGTATATAACCTTTTATACGACTGATTCCTCCACCATATTTTTCGTCACCAATTATGGGATGATTCATTGAATTCGCATGAACTCTTATCTGGTGTGTCCGTCCTGTTTTTGGTCTGAAAACTACTTGTGACAAATACTGGCTTTCTACTTCAATGTCATATACTGTTTCAGCCTGGCGTCCTCGTTCTGATATTGAAAAAGATGTAGGATCCGTTCTTTTCCGTGCGATTGAACCAGATATTAGCCCGGATTTCTCTATCCATGTTCCCCATGTGATGCCAATATAAACTTTTTTTACCAATCTATTTTCAAATTGACGGGACAATTCAACATGTGCCTGGTTTGTCAAAGCTACAATCATAACACCAGATGTATCTTTGTCTAATCGATGGACTATTCCTGCTCTCACATTCCCGTTAACACTGGATAGCTTATTATAACGGTGCATCAAAGCATTTACCAATGTTCCATTTTGCACACCAGTTCCAGGGTGTACCACTAGACCTGCAGGTTTATTAATTAATGCTAAATGTTCATCTTCATAAATAATAGAAATAGGAATATTTTCAGGTTCTAAGGAATCAGTTACCTCATCCTCAATAGCAAACGATATCTCAACTTTATCATTTTCCTGAACTAAATAGCTGGCTTTCTGATGCTGGCCATTCACATAAACTTGTTCAGTTGAAATAATAGATTTTAGTTTAGTTCTGGAGAGTTCAGGGATATTTAGGGAGAGATATTTATCTAATCGAACACCTGATTCTTTAGCGAGGAATGATTTATTCTTCAATCAGATTTGGCTGAGGGTTTTCTTTTGGGTGAATGATAAATGAATAAAATAAAAACAGAATCATTCCTACCGTTACTGAGGAATCTGCAATATTAAAAATATAAAAATGATAACTTCCAAAAATGAAATCTAAAAAATCGACAACAGACCGTAAAATTACACGATCGATTAAATTACCAACTGCTCCACCTAATATGAATGCCAGAGCTAAGCGAAGAATTATCGATCCTTCTTTCTCAATCCACAAATAATATACCAGAACTCCAGTCATAATAAGTGAGGCGGCAGTAAAAATGTAAAATCCGCCTGGAAAGTTTATACCAAATGCCATTCCATCGTTTGTGACATACGTTAAATGGAAAAACCCGTCAATTACAGGGATCGATTCAAATAACTCCATTTTTATACGAATAAGGTATTTTGTCCATTGATCTAAGAGAACAACAACAAACGTCAATAAAAGTACTATCATAATATATTAAGTTTATCGCGCTCCTTCACAGCTACACATTTTGTAGCATTTGGCACTTCCATCAATCGTTCAACCGGAACTAGTGGACAAGTATCACACAAATTTTTCGGCTCAGTTGCACATTCAGAACATATTCCAAATGTTCCGTCTTCAATCCGTTCCAAAGCATGTTCTAAATTTCTGAAATGATTATTTTCCCGCGTCATGAGCAAAAAATTCTTTTCCCGCTCATGTGAATCCGTGCCTGCATCGGCCATGTGAAGACTGTATATAGAATCAGGAGACATACTACTACCAGAAGGACCAGTATTACTGATACCATCTTTGATTTCTCCTAAGTCATTTGCTACTTTATCCATCTTTTCTAAAATCGATTTTTTAAATTTTTGTAATTCAGCTTTAGAATAACGCATTTTATTCGTCATGTTAACCTCTTAGTCTGTGATTTCGCGTTTCAACCCTATTGGGAAGGTAGTTCCGCGAACTGTTATATCCTTGAAAAATTCTCCACTTTGATATTCTTTATGAAGCCCAACCGTGAGTGTTTCATTACAGAAATATTCTTTGAAATCCTCAATTGATTTCAAAATGTCTTCAGGAAATTTTGTGAAAACATGTATACGATCTTCAACCGCAAAACCGGCTTCTTTTCGCAAAATTTGAACTTGTCGGATTATATCCCGAACAAGTCCTTCTCTTCTTAGAGATTCATCTAATTCAGTCGTTAATCCAACTGTTAAACCATCGCCTTCAGCAGCAGTATAACCCTCTTTTGAAATCATCTCTACCAGGACAAGATCAGTAGTAAGATTAATAATTTTATCCCCAAGCTTCAACGAATATTCTCCATTGGTTTTTAATGCTTTCACTATCGAAATGGGGTCAGCTTCAATTACTTTTTTCCGAATGACTGGGACATCTTTTCCATACAATTGTCCAATCGCCGGTAAATTTGGTTTTATTTCGTAATCAATTAAATCAGTCGACTTCGAAGTGCGCTCAATCTTCTTAACATTTAGTTCATCCAGTATCACATCTTGATGTTCATGAATAAATGCAGCAATTTCATCATCCTTTGTAACAAATGCTAAAGTAGCTAATGGTTGACGAATCTTCAGATTTGCTTTGTTACGGGATGATCGCCCGAGTTCAACCACATGCTTTAAAGCATCAACTTGAGAAACCAGTTTTTCATCAATCCATTTTGAATTTGCTTCAGGATAATTGCAAAGATGTACGCTCTCAAATGCATTTTTATCGACGTTACGAACGATATTTTGATATATCGTTTCAGTAATAAATGGAAGTAATGGTGAAAGTATCTTAGCCATATTTAAAAGAACTTCGTATAATGTATAGTAAGCAGCTTGTTTGTCTCCATCATCTTCACTCTTCCAGAATCTTCTACGATTTCTACGTATATACCAATTAGATAAATCGTCTAAGAATCGTTCCACTTTTCTAATAAATTTGTCTGCTTGATATTGATCAAAGTGCGTTCGGGCATCACTTATTAATGTATGAAGTTTTGATAATACCCATTTATCCAGTAAGGATAATTCTTGTTTATCGAGTCCATTTGCTTCAGGTGTAAATCCATCCAGAGCAGCATAAGTAGCAAAGAAAGAATAGGTATTCCATAGTGTAATGATTTTTTTCCGCACTTCATTGGCGTGGGGATAGCCGAATCGAAGGTTGTGTTCTACATTCTGTACGGCATACATCCAACGCATAACATCCACACCCATTTTCTCAGCGGCTTCATCAAACCATATGGCATTTCCCCAGGATTTATGCATGTCGCGCCCGGTTTCATCCTTTACCAAAGCATGCCCAAGTAACGTTTTAAACGGTGCCTTCTCCTCTAATAAAGCACTCATTGCCAACAAGGAATAAAACCAATTTCTAAATTGACCAGGAAAACATTCTGTAATAAAATCCGCAGGAAACCATTTCTCCCAGTATTCTTTATCTGAGATATACCCCATTGTTGAAAATGGTACAATTCCAGCATCAAGCCAAGGATTTCCAACATCTTTTATTCGTGTCCCGATCAATCCTGTTTCAGGATGTCGAATCTTTACTTTGTCAATCCATGGACGGTGAGGACTATTTCCTTCAAACTCTCCCCATCCTTCAACGGCCAACTCTTTTAATTCTTCTTTGGATCCCACAACATAAAAACTTTTATCCTCAAAGGTCCATATGGGTAGCGCTAAACCCCAAAATCTTTTTTTGGAGATCATCCAATCGCCCATGTTATCTAACCATTCGTGCTCACGCTCTTTACCCCAGGCTGGCTTCCACTCAATATCATCAACAATCGATTTTATTTTATCGCGCCAATCCATATTGATATACCATTCGTCCACAATTCGAAAAACCAGCTCATCGCCGGAACGCCAACAATGTGGATAAACGTGAGGATACTGTTCTACATAGACGAGTATTTGTCGGTCTTTCAAGTCCTGAATAATTTCATTTTTAGTAGATTCATCCGTTGCCAGTTTTCCTGTAAGCCAATCAAAACCTTCAATGTACTTTGATTCATCATCTAGCGGCGCAATATCTACTAATCCTAGTTTTTTCCCAATTTTATTGTCAATGTCTCCACAACCAGGAGCAATATGAACAATTCCCGTACCTTCACCTGCAACAACAATATCGTTCCCAATATCATCTTTGCCACCATCAATCACTCTGTGACAATCCACGCCACGGATGCCTTGAGATTCTAAATTTTTCTTCTTAAATGGAAATCCTCCAGGTTCATGCTGAGCTTGAAAATGGTCAAATGGTCCTTCATATTCCCATCCCACCATTTCAGAACCTTTTAATGTACGCTCCTCAGTAAAGCCACCATGCTCTTTAAATATTTGTTCTATAGTTTTGAGTTTTGGAACGCCATCAATCCAATTTTTCTTCTCTTTAAATTGTTTATCAAGCCGTTGGACTTTGAGATTTTCTTTTGCAAAATAGTATTTTGATCCATCTGCAGCACTAATACATACATAGTCTAAATTCACATTGACTGCGGCTGCTACATTTGATGTGAGAGTCCATGGTGTTGTAGTCCAAACCAGTAGATATTCATTCTCCCTATTATTAAGTGGAAACCGCACAAAGACGGCATCATGTGCAACGAGTTTGCGACCTTCAATGATTTCCATCTGTGAGTAGGATGTCCCTGACCGACCACTCCAAGGGACGACATCTGTCCCACGATATACTTTTCCGTTATTAAATAATTTTTTCAAAAATGCCCAAATAGTATAATTATTCTCATCAGACATTGTATAATAGGAATTATCCCAATCCATCCAGTATCCTAAGCGTTTGGACTGTTCAGTTTGAATTTTGGAGTATTTGTGTACTCTTTTTTTGCATAGGTCAACAAACTTTTCAATACCAAATTCTTCCACATCACGCTTAGAAGTAAACCCTAATTCTTTTTCGACTTCTATTTCTACCCACAACCCCTGGCAGTCAAATCCATTTTGGTAACGGAGTTCATGTCCGTCCATCGCCTTATAACGCTGATACATATCTTTTAACGTGCGCCCCCAGGCATGGTGGACACCCATTGGATTATTTGCAGTAATTGGACCATCCAAGAAACTCCATCGTGGTTTTCCTTCGTTCGCTTTAACACGTTTGGCAAAGATGTCATTTTCTTCCCAGAAATCAAGCACCTTATGTTCCATGGCTATAAAGTCAACTTTAGGATCAACTTTTTTAATTGGCATTTAGTCCGTTTTCCATATTTTTAGTTTATTTAGAGATTCAGAAATTACTTTCTCTCTTGATGTTTTCCAATGGATTGAGATAGATCATATATACAAAAAAGTCCCCCAAATGGGGGACTTTTTAAATATAATTAAAATTTTTGTTAGTCGTTTTGATCAACGGCATAAAAACGTGAGATGCCATCACGCTTTACTAAAAAAAGTACCGTATCATCTTTTTCAGAACTTTTAATCAATTGTCTAAACTCCCGGACGGAGGTTACATCTTTCTTTCCAATGCGTGATATAACATCTCCAACCATTATTCCAGACTTATCGGCATGACCTCCTGGAATTATTTCAGTAACAACTACTCCATTATCAGTATTGTTCAGATTGTAATGGTCAGCAATGCTGGGAGAAATATCTTGAACCTGCATACCATAATTTTGGTCGTTGGATGATCGGGCCGCAAAAACCTGAGGTTCATTTTCAAGTTCTTCTAGTGTAACAAAAATCGTTTTTTTCTTACCGTCACGATATACTACCACATTAGATTTTGTTTCGGGGCGGGTCACAGATACAACATTTTTCAGATGAGAAGGATCTTTAACTTTTTCACCTTCGAATTCAATAATTACATCACCTTTTTTTATCCCGGCTTTTTCTGCAGGACTATCTTTTACTATATCATTTACCAAGGCACCATCTAAGAAATCTAAATCTAACACTTTTGCCATTTTCTGATCGATTGGTTGAATGTATACACCCAACCATGCTCGAACAACATATCCGTGGTTTATTAGGTCATCCATAACTTTTTTGATCATATTAGATGGAATTGCAAATCCAACACCACGATTTGCTCGTTCTACACCTCCAGTTGCAATAGCCGTATTTATACCGATTAATTCTCCCTTCATATTTAAGAGAGCACCACCGCTATTCCCGGGATTTATTGCCGCATCGGTTTGGATAAAGTCTTCATAATGTTGATTGGATATAATATTACTTCGACCAAGAGCACTCACAATACCCGCAGTAACTGTATGGCTTAAATTTGAAGAAAATGGACTTCCTACTGCCAGTACCCATTCCCCTACACGCACATTATCAGAGTTTCCCAATTCTAATTCACTTAAATTTTTAGCATCAATTTTCAAAATGGCTAAATCAGATTTCGGATCGGTTCCAATTATTTCTGCTTCTATTTCACGCTTATCCATCAACACTATTTTGATTTCATCAGCATTTTCAACTACATGGTTATTGGTTAAAATGTAACCTTTATCTTTATCAACAATTACACCTGACCCAAGTGCATTACTATTGTACTCTTTTGGGAATTGAAAAAATGGAAACATATTTTGATCAAATTGTGGGTGAACTTGGTCCATTTGAATTGTCTTTTCGGCTTTAATGGTTACAACTGCAGGATTTGCTTTTTCAGCAACGTCTGCAAATGCTTGACTAAATTGATCAACAATAGAATGTTGTCCAAATGCCAAAGCAAAAAATACAAATATGCTTATGCTAAGTTCTTTTCTCATTTTAAGTCTCCAATTTTCAGAATCAATATTCGTAATTCATTACTCATTACGATACAATAAGATTACAGTTCCCTATAAAATAAAACAGTCCCGATGACGTGAGTCGTCGGGACTGTTTATTATTTTAAGTGTAATCTAAGATTACTTCAGTAGCACCATTTTCTTCATCGCATGGAAGCTACCAGCGTCTAACATGTAGAAATACATACCAGAAGCAACTGGAGTACCATTGTCATTTAATCCGTCCCACACAATAGTATGGAAACCAGCTACCATTTCATTAGCAGCTAATGTGCGAATTTCCTGACCCATTAAGTTGTAAACAGTCAGTCTTACATCACTTACGTCAGCAATGTCAAATCTGATTTCTGTTGTTGGATTAAATGGATTCGGGAAATTCTGGTGTAAAGCAAACTTACCTGGCAAAACTTCGATATCAAGTGAAGTCGATTTTTCATTCACAGGAATAAGTTCACCAGCAGGACCTGCAAGAGCAGAATTCATTAAACCAATTTCTGCAATTTCACCATTTCCATTAACAAATTCAAATGGAATGTTCAACAGTGATTCTGAAGATATATTCAATGCACCACCACCAATATTTGCAACCACAACATTTAGTTTACCAGCTTCTTTTTCACTGGTAGTCACTATGACATTGTCTTGCATATGCAGTAATTGAGGTACGTTGATTTTCATTTGTGATGCATCATAATCAATAGTGAATTGTAAACCTCTCACGGTACCTTCATAAGCCAGGTTTAGATTGAGTGATGATTCATCAGCAACCATTAATTCAAGCGTAGCTAAAGCGTCTGTATCATATGCCATGAATTTTCCAGCAGGAGGACCATAAATGACGTCAATTATCATTACAAGATCAGCAACATTAATTGCTTCGTCTGCATTGAAATCGCAGTTTCTGAATTGATCAGCAGAAGGTGAAGAGACTTCAAGGATAAAGTCTACAACGGCAAGAACATCTGCCAAATCCACATCGCTATCAAAATCAGCATCACCTGAAGTAAATGGTACTGCACATGCTTCACCTGATGGTTTAGATTGGAGATCACCATAACTATCAGTTGCCCACCATGCTGTAACATTATAACAGTATTCAACATAGTTTACTGGAACCTGAACAAAAGTTGATGTGTCATTACCGACTGTTTCAGCAACTAGAGTATCACCATTATCAGTCATATGATAAACACTAAAGCCTAACAAGCTGTCTTCACGTGAATTATTCATCGGTAATACTGGAACGTAAGTACCTTCAAGAACACTTACAAAGTCCGGATTTCTAACGATTGATCTTTCACCTGAAGAAGGATAGGAAGTAGTAAATACCCCTGCTTGACCAGTTGGGATAAGATCCATCGCTGGTAATTCAACTTCATTTCCTTCAACATCTGTAGTCATTGCACGACCTGCAGAGCCAAAGAATGTTCCTAATATTCCAAAATCACCTGTTAAAGTTGGGTCTCCACCAACTGCATCAAAGGTAGTCGAATATACACCACCAGAGAACACCCAGTTTCTGTCGTAAAATTCTGGAGATTGTGGATCAACATCATTAGCAATACCCATCCAGCCAGTATTGTTCTCTTGGATCATTATATAAGCATCACCAGATGGAATTACAAATCCAGCATCACTAACATCAATTAAGTACTGCGTAAGTCCACCGTTATCCGACAGATTAACATTAGAAGCTAAAATAACAGGATCGCCAGTAGGACCTGCGATCGAACCGGAGGGATCTAAAAAGGCGATTATATTTGCACCAGCAACAGTGGCACCACCTTGAACTGAAATCAATAAAGAAGTCAATTCAGCAGGATACCCTGGAGGTGTAAAGCGAACGCCAAATTCACATCCGCCACCACAACCAAGTTGCGCGTCAAAGAAATCGTCATAATAGAATAAATCATACTCGGTTTCTCCACCAGGCATCTTCCATGACAAGTATACTTCACTGTCACCACCTTCTGCAACAACACCGTTAGCACGTGCCAACGCCGGTTGTAGGGTTAAGTCTTGTACATAAGCATCTGGACCAGCAACTACAACGACTTCCGCATCTGTAAATTCGAAACCATGTCGTTGTGCTTTGACAGTATAAGTACCAGGATTAAGATTCCACAAGAGGTAAGCACCATCGGCACCTGTGGTATCAACAACACCACCAGCATCAACAACTGCACTATCAAGGGGATCGCCATTGGGATCCAAAACAACACCAACAATATCACCGAAGAGATATTGTGGTGCAGCTACAACAGTAATCGTATCACTGGAATAACTTGGGAAATGACTTGCAGCAACACCTAGTTCATAATCAACCAGATTTGTCAAGCCGTCAAAAACCCATAAAAGACTAGGTGTTGCTACATCATTTTGTAGTACACCATCTAAGAATACACTGTACCCCATAAAATCATATTCATTGAATGAAGTCTCATTTATAACAAGAGTACCATTTACATCATGTGGATCGCCACCCCAGGAATCACCGGATAATCCCCAACCAAATGTTTGAGGACCACTAATTCCATCAGCAATGGTAACATTTACAGTGAAATCTGCATTTGCAGATTGTTCACCAAATCCATCGTCATCCCATGCACCCCATGAAACACTATCACCGGTTTCGCCATTGAAAACAAGACCGCCAATGTCAGATGCACTATTTACAGTAAATCCGGCAGGGAATGTCATGTAAGCACCATCTAGATACTCAACATCCGATGATTCATAATATAACGAAAATCCAAGATCCATCGCAGCGCCACCAAGATAATCACCAACTGCACTTATGCTTGAATTTGTGATTTCACGACCAGTAGAAGCATCTAACAAGCCAATGTTATCAATGTCCCAATTGTTAATTTCAAATGAATCAGCACCATAGGCTCTGACACGAATCTGAGTTGTTCCACTGACACCAGTTACCGTATATGAAAAGGATGTCCATGATATATCAGCAGTATTTGCATGATCAGCAACCACTACCCAGGCACCATCAACAAACAGTTCAACAGATAAATGTTCTAAACCAGTACCACCCCAATCACTAAGGTATAAATCATAAACCACTTCAACATCTGTTACAACACCAACGGGCAGGAACATTGAATACATACCGTAATCGTAATTTGTTTCTGAAGGACTCCAACTAAACCTAGCTCCTGTACCAGGGTTTCCAGCAAATGCATTAAGTGCCCAATTGCCTTCCATCTCCCACATCGCAGCAAGATCCTCTATTTCAAATGTCTCGACATAGCCTAATCCAACATTTGCAACAGTGGAGGCAGTCCATGTTAAAGTTAATTTTTCATCACCTATAATAGCACCAACATTCGTTGGAGGATCAGGTGACCACGGAGCGGGAATTCCACAAGCAGTATCTGAATTTGCAGATGTTCCTTCGGAATATACTGTGTTGACGTAAAAACAATACTCGGTACCATTAGTCAGTCCATCCAAAATAACTTGAAGACTACCATCAGTAACTGTAGCTGCTAAAACACCGTTACTGTAAACTTCGTAGCT
>JABMOV010000001.1 GCA_013203145.1 Fidelibacterota bacterium | reverse complement strand
GAAGGCTGTCGTCATGGTGAAAATGGATGGGCAATTGGTAATCCCGAGGCACCTGACGATGAAAGAGATGCCGAAGATCTCTACCGTCTATTAGAAGAAGAAATACTCCCAACCTATTACAATCGAAAAGATCAATGGGCGAGTCTCATGCGCGAATCCATAAAAACCGGAGTCGATTTTGCAGCTCAACGGATGATAAGAGATTATCAGGAAAAATATTATTGAGTCTGTTAGCAAATACTAGTGGAATTAATTTATGGATGCCATCCTTTAAGAGGATGGCATCCTTTTATTGCTTATGATTATTAAAACTGATTTAGCCAAATACTTGCCAAAGACAAATCAAGAGACCGATCTTGATCCATTTCCAACGCTACGACATGCGCTGGAGTGGTTACATAATCTTCAAAAAGGAAATCAGAAATCATTATTGCCAACTGCCTCAGAAATATATTTGGCGAATGCCCTCATGGGAGCACAGCGATCAGTATTGGAGCAATATACAACGTTATCCAAGGCTGATTTTTCCAAGCTGATTCAAGGCGATTTTGATGAAGAGGAAAAAGTCTATGAAGCCGTTGCTGAAAATGCTTCCATACCCAACAAGGCCTTTTCATTAATTCATTCGTTAATGAATATGGATTTTGGATCACCGGAAGAAGAAGCAACGTTAAAAGAAATAGCTGATTCGCTCCCACCAGCGTTTCAGACAAAACAATCTATCATTTCATTATTGGAAAAACCGGCTGAGTTATTTCCTGATTCCTTAGATCAACAAGCGCAGTATATTGTGCAACAATGGCAGCCTTGGTTGGGAAAATGGGCAGCCAGACTTTTGCGCGGTTTAGATTATTATTCCGAAGAACACAAAGCGCGATTTGATGGACCGGGTCCACCACAGACATTAGAATATTCTGGTCACTGGACCGAAGCTGGCGAACGATTTAGTCCCGACCAGCATTGGATGCCGGGAGTCGTCATGGTGGCGAAAAACACACTGGTATGGCTGGATCAATTATCAAAGAGCTACAATCGCGATATAAAACGACTGGATCAAATCCCGGAAGAAGAATTAGATAAATTGGCATCATATGGATTTAATGCCCTGTGGCTCATCGGACTATGGGAACGTAGCCAAGCTTCTAAAACCATTAAACACTGGTGCGGGAATGTTGAAGCAGAATCCTCTGCCTATTCAGTAAAACGATATCAAATCGCAGATTTGTTGGGTGGTGAATCGGCAATGGAAACATTACGATATCAGTGCAGCACACGTGGAATTCGTCTTGCCAGCGATATGGTTCCCAATCATACCAGTTTGGATTCTGATTGGATGATGGATCATCCAGATTGGTTTATTTCACGACCCGATTGTCCGTATCCCTCCTACAACTTTTCAGGAAAAAGTTTATCTGAAAATCCATCAGTGGGACTCTATTTGGAAGATCACTATTTTAGCCAGAGCGATGCTGCTGTAGTTTTCAAGCGTGTTGATCATTTGTCTGGTGAAGAAAAATATATTTATCATGGCAATGATGGAACGTCCATGCCATGGAATGATACGGCACAATTGAATTATTTGAACCGTGAAACCCGAGAAGCAGTAATACAAACCATATTGCATGTTGCCCGTCAATTCCCAATCATCCGTTTTGATGCAGCCATGACACTTGCAAAAAAACATTTTCAACGTCTTTGGTTTCCCATCCCAGGGACGGGAAGTGATGTGGCCTCTCGTGCAGATTTCGGCATGACAAAAGAGGCTTTTGATGCAATCGTGGGAGAAGAATTCTGGCGAGAAGTCGTGGATCGTGTAGCAAAAGAAGTTCCAGATACGTTATTATTAGCCGAAGCTTTCTGGATGATGGAAGGGTTTTTTGTACGCTCTTTAGGAATGCATCGTGTATACAACAGCGCTTTCATGAATATGTTGAAAATGGAAGAAAACGGTCAATATCGATTATCTATTAAACAAACGCTAGAATTTGATCCTGAGATTTTGAAGCGATTTGTCAATTTTATGAATAATCCCGATGAAGAGCCAGCCGTGATTCAATTTGGCGATGGGGATAAATATTTTGGTGTAGCAACGTTACTGGTTACCATGCCCGGTCTACCCATGTGGGGACATGGACAAACGGAAGGTTTTCATGAAAAATATGGTATGGAATATATTCGTTCATATTGGGATGAAAATCCAGATCAGCATTTGGTTGAACGGCATCAACATGAAATATTTCCGCTGATCAAAAAACGATATCTTTTCGCAGATTCTACCCATTTTAGACTTTATGATTTTTACACAAAAGAAGGCTTTATAAATGAAAATGTGTTTGCCTATTCAAATTCCCAAAATAATGAATATGCTCTCATTATAGTCAATAATGCTTACGAATCCACAGCCGGAAATATTCGTTTTTCCGTTCCCTTTAAAGACAAAGCGAAGGACGAACTCCGAGTAGAATCTATCACGGACGCCTTCCGTTTACATAATCGAATGGATGATTATGTGGTATTCCAGGAACAACGATCAGGATTGGAATACTTACGACGTATCAGGGATATAGCAGACTATGGATTTTATGCAGTATTGAATGGGTATGAATCACAGGTTTATCTCAATTTCAATGTATGGGCAGCATCGGATCAATTACATTTTTTATACGATGATTTAAATGGACGTGGAGTAGCTAGTATCTCGAGTGAATTATTAGTATTGCCCTTCCGCGGGATTCATCAATCGCTTGACATATTAATTAGTTCATTTGTTGATAATAATGCGAAAGAAATTGAACGATCGGTGAAAGCAGTATTTCAAACTGTTGACAAAAATGATCGCATTGAAATAGAATATTCTGGTTCAGATAAAATTATTCAATTCATTATTCAACATAATAATGATGTATTTAAACGGTATATGAAAAACCGACCAGAATGGTTTAAAGATGAAATGCTCGCTGCAACAAACCTACTGGTTGTTGCACAATCAATGGGTAATGAGTTATGGTGGAAGCTGTATGACGAGGCAATGTTAGATCGATATATCAATATAAAGTGTGGTCTCACATCAGGAAAATGGGAAACACTGCTTCATCAAATGAAGGAGTTCCCAAAATCAATTTTTGAACTCATTTTACAAAAATTGGAGAATGCTGAATTTCTAACATTAATGGGCTACAATGAATGGGAAGGCAATAGATATATTCAAAAAGACCAATTTGAAGAGTTTCTTTCTGTTTGTTATTTGCTCGATATAAAAGATATCCAATCATGTCATGCAGTTTTGGTTGAAACGGAATATCTGTTCGACAAATTTATTGAGAAAATTGAGAAAGTTTAAAATAGTGATTTGGTCTAATTTAATGTAATGAAAAAAACGTTGAATATCCTGTTTGCGACGGCCGAAGTAACGCCCTTTTCAAAAGCGGGTGGACTTGCCGATGTAGCTGGAGCCCTTCCTGCGGCCTTAACCAAAATGGATTGCAACGTCACAATTATAACGCCATTATATGCATCCGTTGATCGCATTAAATATAATTTATTTACTCCCGAATATTCCGATCATTTACAATTGGGAGATGAAAAATATTCTTTTGCATTTTATCGATATAAAGAAGAATATGTAACGACCATTTTTGTTGCCAATGATTATTTCTATTCCCGCACGGGGATTTATACGACCAGTGACGGAGAGGGATATTCTGACAATAACGCTCGTTATTTCTTTTTCCAAAAGGCAATATTGGCAGGAATAGAAAAACAACTTCTCACACCCGATTTACTTCATGTCAACGATCACCATACATCACTTTTGCCGTGGATGCTGAAAAATAGAAAGTTGAAAATCCCTACACTTCTCACCATCCATAACAGCATGTACCAAGGGCAATTCAGCGAAGATGATGCGCAATTATTGGACACAATTGACAGCGATTCATTGGAATTAAATTCTTTAAATAAGAACTCGCTAGATATCGGATCGCAATTTTCCGACGCTGTCAATACTGTAAGCAAAACATATCGCGATGAATTGGTGAATATCCAGAAATTGTCGTATGGTTTGCATGGCACAATTCAAAAGATTCAAAATCGTTTTTCCGGTATTCTCAATGGCGCGGATTATGAATATTGGAATCCCGAAAAGGATGAGTTTATTGCTGAAAAATATTCCGTGGATTCCATATCGAAAAAGCAAAAGAACAAACACCGTTTACTTGAAGTCATTGGTTTACCACTGGATATCGACAAACCGCTATTTGGATCCATTTCCAGACAAGTTGAGAGTAAAGGGTTTTTCCTGATTTTGGATATCATGGAAGAATTAATCCAATTGGATTGTCGATTTGTATTTTTGGGTACTGGAGATGTCCGAATCATGGGAAAATTAAAGAGCATGGCAGAAAAGTACCCTAATCACGTGGCGGTTGTTCAGGAGTATAATGAACCGTTAGCCCATCAGATCGAAGCTGGCGCTGATATGTTTCTTATGCCATCGGAATATGAACCTTGCGGATTAAACCAGATTTATAGTTTAAAATATGGAACCATTCCCATCGTTCGTAAAACCGGAGGATTAGCTGATACAGTTATTGATTGGGACGGACATTCTGGTAACGGATTTGTATTTAACGAGTACAATTCCACAGAATTGCTGAATGGTATTAAAAGAGCACTCGCTGTTTACTCTACGAAATCATGGAATACAGTTATTCAAAATGCCATGGCAGCAGATTTTTCTTGGGATCAGTCAGCAAAACAATATAAATACTTGTATAATACAATTATAACTGGGGGAATACATGAAAGTGCATGATGCGAAAATGGACGCTATCATCCTTGGTGGCGGACGAGGAACCAGGCTTACACCATTAACAAGTCCACGGGCCAAACCGGCTGTACAAATTGGCGGAAAATACCGGCTGATTGATATTCCCATGAGCAATTGTATCAATTCCGGGATTCGCAATATTCAGATTCTTACTCAGTTTAATACGTCATCCTTGCATAGACATATTTTCCGCACATACAAATTTGATAGTTTCTCCAGAGGCAATGTATCTTTAATGGCGGCTCAGCAAACCATGGAAAATACGGACTGGTTTCAGGGCACAGCCGATGCTGTACGCTCCTATTGGAAAGATTTACGCCGGATTCAAGCTACCCATTATGTCATTCTTGCAGGAGACCATTTATATAAGATGGATTATCGCGATTTTCTGCAATCAGCATTAGATGTTGATGCCGATATTGCCATTGCAGCGAAGAAAATCCCAAAAGCTGAAGCGGAAGAATTTGGATTGATGTCCATTGATGAGAATAACTTCATTACCGATTTTACCGAAAAACCAAGTTTGGAATATCTGGACAGTACAGAAGGACAAAAATGGCATAAAGATAGTGAAGTACTCATTTCCATGGGAATCTATATTTTCAAAAAAGAAGTGCTGGAGGAGGCGCTGAAATTCGATGGGAATGATTTCGGGAAAAATATTTTACCTGCTTCGATCAAAGAGTACAAAACCGTTGCTCATATATTTGATGGGTACTGGGAGGATATTGGTACTATTCGATCCTTTTTTAATGCCAATATAAATTTGACGGAGCTAAATCCGGTTTTTACTTTTTATGATCCGGAATATCGAGT
>JABMOV010000105.1 GCA_013203145.1 Fidelibacterota bacterium | reverse complement strand
TAATTTCATTTATCTTAACCTCCCACAACCGAGAGTCTGGAGCCATTTCTCACATCGTGATGTCCATGAGTGATCAGGATATCGCCCTTGGCAATTTCACCACTGATTCGGGCATTGATACCATTTAGGCTTAATATTTCGATACGACGTAATTCTGCTTTCCCTTCTTTTGCAGCATATAAATATGGTCCGGTTTTATCTTGGTGTATGACGGATATAGGTATTACCAATGCTTCATCCCATTGATTTACAATGATCGTAATATCTGCGACCATTCCCAGTTTTAAAAGACCATCGGTATTTTCCAGACGAATTTCAACTTCAAAAGAATTTGTCAGTCGTTGTGTCGCCAGACCCACGCGATGCACTTTCCCATTAAATATTTTGTTGGGCAAGGATTTTATATGTACTTCAGCTAATTGTCCTTCATGAAGAAACCCAATCCTGGATTCTGGTACAGATACAATAATTTTCACTTCTGACATATCAGCAATTGCAAACGGTGGTGCCAAACCAGCTACGGGAGCAACAACATCGCCAATTTCCAAATTTTTGTCAATAATTGTCCCGTCGAAGGGTGCTTTAATGGCCGTGTTCTCCATCGCTTTTCGGGCTTGAATGAATCCCGCTTCAGCATTGTTTAAACCAATTTGTGCCATATCGTATTGCTCTCTTGAAATGACATTTGTTTCGAATAGTGTTTGTGCATTTTCAAAATCTAAACGAGCTTTTACAACGGCTGATTTTGCAAGTGTGAATCCAGCCTGATATTGTTCATCATCTAGTTGCGCTAACACAGTTCCGGCAGAAACTTTATCGTTTTCTTCCACATTTATCTGGTTCACTTTGCCCGGAACTTCAAAAATGATATTCCCACGTCGAACAGTTTCTGTTTTCCCGATAACATTAATGTTTTCACGAAATTCAGAATATTCCAATGTGGCTATCCGTACTGGAATCGCTGGAGCATCTTTTGTGCTCTCTGATTCAGCAGGTTTATTATCGGATTGACATCCGATTGCAAATAAGAAGATGATTGGTATAAAGAGTTTTTTCATAATGTTTCCTGTTTAAAAATTGTTAATTCCAGTGGATCGTTGAATTCCCGCCAATGCTGTGTGATACTCATAATAAGCCTGTGCCAAACCAAGCTCAGCCTGTCGTAATCCATTGATGGCATCCTGATATTCCAAATCCGTACTCATGCCCTTTTGGTACAAGGATTCAGCAATCTCTGCCCCTCGATGGGCTAAGTTGACTTGCTTATCTCCTGCGCTGATTCGCAAAATAGCTTCTTTTGCAGAATAATAAAGTTGGGAGAGTTCCATTAACAAAGCGTTTTCCGTATCCTTATAGGTGTATTTGCTGCTCTGGAACGTGGCTTTGGCCTGATCTAATCGTGCTTTCGATCCAAACCCATTGAAAATGGGAAAACTAAGAGCCACACCGACGGAAGAAGCTTCTCTAAATACACCGTCGCTAAATTGCCCATCATTGTAGGGAAGCTGTTGCGAATAACTTCCTGTCAAAGCCAGTGATGGCATAAACTCTGCTTTTTTTAACAAAATATTTTCACGCATGAGTTTTTGATTGGCTTCCAATTGCCTCAATATGGGTTGGTTCTCCAGTAATTTTTTTGACAATTCTTTATAGGTTGGAATATCCTCAACTGGAGCATCGAGTTGTTCCGTAAGAATAATGTCCTGATCCATGGGAAGTCCACAGGTACGTTTTAACATGGATTGGGTTAGCTCCTTGGTTTTTCGCGCCTGACTCACCTGCGTTTCTGCATTGGCCACACGAACTTCCGCTTGAATAACTGAAAGTTCGGCTGCATTCCCGATGGCGTAAAGTGCCTGGGCATCCTTGAGATGTCGGTTTGCCAATTCCAGAGATTTTTTCATCACGGCTAATACACGATTGGTTACCAGCGCGGAATAATATTGTGACGTAGTTTGTTCAATAATCAGACTTTTTTGAGAATTGAGCCCGGACTGTGCCATGATTTCATACGTGCCGGCACTGCGTAAAGCTGCCAGAACTCTTCCATCAAAAAGTGGTTGTGTTATGTTGAATCCATAAACCAATGTGTTATCCTGACCAAATGCTAGGTTGACTGGTATGAGTTGGATCCCCGTCTTTTGCATCTGCCCTGGTACAACATTTCCATAAGCATCTCTAAGAGGAAGTGGAATACCATTTGCATCGATTTGAGCAACCGGGTTTCCAGTGGCATCTAGGATACCGAATGGCACAGGAAAGGATATGGGTTGAGTAGCGATGGAAAGATTTTTCGTCCCCTGGGCAAATGTGCTGATTACCGGATATGCGCTAGATTTTGCCTCCTGCTTTTGAGATACGGAAACGTCATAATCTAAACGTGCTTTTTTGAGCGTGAGATTATTCTCATCAGATAATCTAAGGGCATCTTGCAACGATAATTCAAGCGACGCCTGCGACCATCCAATGGAAAAAATAAACAAGTAAATAAGAGTAATTCGCATTGTACGTCCTAATTCCTGATACCATTAATAATGAGATAATTTATTTCTTTTTCGGCCTGATCCAGGTCACTGCTTTTTCCTGAAATAAGCCAGGACATAACATGGGCGTTGATTGTTCCGGTGATACTTAATGCCAATGTATCTGATGAAAAAGAAGTTGAATCACTTGGTATGAAGCGATCAAAGATTGTTGTTACCGATTCTAAAACAAGTCGTGATTTATGCACGAACCCGCGCTGAAGCTCACTGTGGGCAGCATCCCTTTCTTTCGATTGCTCTGACATCATAATGCGAAAGAAATGGTGGTGATTTTGAGAATGCATCAATTGGTATTTTACCAGAAACCGAATGGCTTCTTCTAAAGAAGTGGCTTTGTCTAATTCCTTTTCTAATCCAACGATATAATCTTGATATTTATTTTCAATTACGGAAAAAAACAAATCCTGTTTGCTTTTAAAATACAAGTATATGGTGCCCTTGCTGATTTCTGCTGCAGTGGCCACATCTTCCAGATTGGTTTGATGCAATCCATTCTGCGCAAACAATGTTTCTGCTGCACGCAGTATGGACACACGCCGTTTTTCTTTTTCCCGTTCTTTACGTTCTATGATAGACATATTTTCCTCAAATGACTAGCCAGTAGGTTACTGACCGGTCAGTCATTAATAAAGATTTATGTATGTTATCATAATGTAAAAGTTCCAAACTTATTGGTGATCAGTTTAAATGAGATTATAAAAAACGAAAAAAGTGGGCTATTCTTCGGTGGTTGGGTATGTCATCATGATTGGCGGCCTAATCCGTTATTTAGGGGTAATCAGTAAGAAGCTGTGTAATGCCTTTGTTTTCAAGTATGATATCTTCTTCCTCAAGTCCATTGTTTAGGAGAGATTGTGATGTCTCATGAAGAATTCGATTAGTGGTGCGACCAGTACCATATATTTGTTGTCCTTCATGTAACAATTTGGGGATTCCAATTTTCTCCAGATTGTTTGTATCATATCCAAACCCTAAAAAGTAGATTTTATCAGCCCTCTTAATTTTAGATTTCGCTTCCCTAATAATATCAGTATTTGATTTTTCATGTACAATTTTAATGTTCTGCTTTAATATATCTGCAGTATGCAATTTCAATGCTCCATATTGAATTCGATTTTTCACTTCCTTTGTCATCACTTGCCAGGGAAGATGAGCAATAATACCATGAATATGTATAATTGGAATTTTATTAAGGATTTTCATTACTATATCCTCATCATTATTATTTACAATTTGCTTTAGACGACTATAAAGTAAATACTCAAGAGATCTATCATAATTGAATGTAATAATACTAATCGGCACTTGAGATATTTCTTCGGGATCTATTTCTAATTGACCGGAAAGAAAATAATGTTCATAAAAATAATCAAGCCAATTATCATCATTATCATTTTCAATATCAATCTGGTTTTTACTGTGAACTATTTCACGTTGTATAATATTAAATGCAATAGCAAGTCGCCCATAGTTTTGAATTATTCGTCTTTGGCCATGATTTCTGGCTCTCGAGAGAAAATAATCTATTGAAGTTCCGCCGCCACTTTGTATAAAGGCATCAACAAATATTTTTGCTTCATCAATTTTTTCCTCCTGTGCTGAACCCGGTTGAGTAACTTTACCAAAACTCCTTTCAAAGTCCCCAATGAATTTTGTTTTAATATAGTTTGTAAGCTCCCTTCCGGTAGGATAGCCAAAGGCTTTACTTGCCCCTGCTCCTAAAATGAACACAGTATTTTCCTTTATCATGATACCTCCAAGAGATTCATTTGAAACAAGTATAGTAATAAACGTAAATAAAATTATAATTCTTGATGTACAAAAATTCTTCGAATAATTGCGACTAAATTATCTTTGCTAGCTGGCCATCATGTTTTTCAATATCTGAAACGAACTTGTCACGGCTAATAAGTAAATAATATGGATCATATACCACGAATAAAGTTTTTCTACCATTATCACCATATGTAGTAATATCACTCGAAATACTCCGCGTAATCCTACTGATATCGCTTTTTTCCCTAATGTATTTCAGTTCAACAAATAGTGAATATTCTTCAGACTGCCAATCAGGTTTTGTTAATCGAGATGCCCATTGAACAAAAGGATATTCCCGATCTAATATTTCCCCATTTGAACTTAGTAATCCATCACACATTTCTTGCAATCTAGGTTCAATATCAGGTTTTTCAGTTTGGCAAATAATTGGAATTCCATCGTTTAATATTTCAAAAATTCTATTAGCAAATTTCATCCATGATTTCTCATTGTGTTTTTGTCCAATTACTAATCCCAATATTGAACTTGGTTCAATTTCCCCATCAATAATTTTATCAGAATTAGACCTATACTGTTCTCGAAATACATTCCGTACGGTTTCCCCATGTCTTTTTAAAAGACTAATTATTGATCCTGCAGCCTCACTACGATTATCAGAATTTTCTATCGCCCTAGATATTTCAAGACTGAATTTTTCATATAAGACTGATTCATCAAGATCATATAAATCTAATCCTAATTTTATATATCCCAATGCCATGTTTCTTTGAGGTCCTATTTTACGCTTACCTAGAAAGACATCAGTTATGTAATCGTTATCGGAATCATACTCACTTAATCCTGAAGATAGTATTGCCACCCTCCTATCAATACATTGACTACATATACCGCAATGCCATTGAGTTTTTGTTTTTTCAAACGGATGCGCGCATGAACAAGACAACGGTATTAAATGTTCAGCATTATATTTTTTAAGTTTGGTGACAACGTCAGTTTTTGTGCAGTATATAAATGGATTTTCAACATTTAATTTTTTCTCTGTTACCAAACTGAAAAATTTTTGGAAGTAAAATAATGTTTTTGGATGGGTGGTTCTTGATGCCCGCGCTCTAACGACCTCTTCTGCTACAGGTAAATTGATTGAAACCGTTCCATTTTCGTAAAATCTAATATTATTAATCGAAAGTGAGTGGGCAACTATTGCTCCAAGTGAAGAAAAGAGAAATGATCTAGCTCTTTGCGTATAATCATTGCTTAGCCCTTTGGCCTTATTTACCCATACCGGAATATGATATACATTTTTCTTGTACTTGCGTTGAATCTCGAAAAATAATTTCCTTTGACGACTATCTAATACTGCATTTGATCTATGACTGACCAGTATAATTTTTTCATCATTGTGTAAAGATTCAATTGCTCCAGCTAAAGAATCAAGTCCTCCTGAGAATAATACTACTTTGTCAAAGATATAATCATTTATTTTTTTATCTTCTGATAATTTGATATACATCTGATCATGATCAGAAATATTTAATTTGCGAAACTCAAAATCATAAATATCATTTGTTAAGAAATTTAAAGTTTCTCTTAATTGGAATATTACTGAAGATTGAGTCCAAAAATCATAATCACGAACTGGAATAACATATTTAAGTTCACGCTGCCAAGATTCAATTGAACTCTTATTTGTCCAGTGAGATCCTCTACTTGTCGCAATATCCCCACAATATATATAAGACGCTATCTCTAATAAATCACGCATTCTTGGAGAAATATTATTATTTAACCTGTTAGTTATATTATAAAGTTCTATAAATACATTTACGTTGGGGAACCTAATATTCGAATTTAATTCGACAGGTTTGTATTTGTCAGGTAATAAAGGATATTCCTTCTCGCAAATTCCATTACAGAGATATATCCTGGGCTGGATCACTATTTTCCCTTACCCTGCATAATCATCTCGTTTTTAAGCTTATCTAAAGCTGTGGCAACAAATCCTGTGGTGTCGGGCTTATCGATTTTATTCTTATACCTAGTTTTTCCATACCATCCTCTACTAAAATCCTCAACTATGTAAGAAGTTTGATCGCAGTGAATCTTTAGCGATTTATTGAAATCCCTATTGTCTTGTAGGTTTCTAATCATTTTCCCACGATTAGTATCAACTGATATCCGGCTTAGAAAAAAATTCAGATATCTATTTAAAAATCCACTGAAAAATGATTTGCTGATACAAACGAAATTTTCTTGTTCTGTATTTTTATTAAATCTGCTCTGAAGGTCATTGTCAGATTTAAATAGATTGACTGTCTCACTTTTCACAACAGACGACAATGCATCTCCCATTGCAGATTGAGCCATTTCGCTTAGATCAGAACCAAGGTTATTATGGAATAAATATTGATCAACTAATTTTTGAGATTCACAGGATAAATCAAAATATTGAGATTTATTATTGATATTAATTCCCAAATTTTTCATCTCGTCATACCAATTATCATTTGAAGACGAAGAGACAATTTGAGTTAAAAGACTAAATATAAATTGTACACCTTTATCAGATTTAGCGATTCTCATTCCTTCTTTTGCAGCTTCAAGTGTAGCTCCAGCAATTGTGATTATTGCTTTTTCAATCTCAGAATTGTCAAATGCCCCGTTAGAAAAATAGTTTTCCAAAAGCGCTTTGAATTTTTTTGATTTTGGTATATATCCTAATCGAGTATGCCCCAAAATATCTCCTGTTTCGTTTAGTTGTGAAAACGCATTGAGTATATTCTAAAAATAAGTAATAAGTATAGTAACGTGGTATTGAATAATACAATACGCTCTACTACGTATTTATATGAGTTTTAATAGTAACTGAAATCGTAATAACATTATGCTATTTAGTTATAAGAAATGTTTCAACTGTAAAGTGTTCCGGTTGATAAAACCACTTACAATTCATTCGTCAAGCGGTGGATCGCACCACCGCTTAATCAAAATTGGGTTATTGGGATGGTGAACTAATCGTGAATCAGATTTGTTTTACAATCGGTTACTATTTCCCAAGTAGATAGGTTACTTTAAGAGCAATAAAGTCATCTGCCTGGGCAGAAAGCACATCTCCCATATCACGAGCAAAATCGTAGACTCCTGGGCGATCATAGTTTGAGCCATTACGTGTCCAAACCAGAAATGCTGTAGAACCAGGGCTGAATTCCCATCGCAATACGGCGGTACCCACCAGCGATTTCGAGTTAAAATCAGGGTTATAAATTGTAAACTGATCGTCTGTATCCGGGTCACCTTGTGGATCAATCACATAATTGCCATCCTCCGTCACTGTGAATGCATCGTCACCATAATTGATGAATGAGTACGTTTCAGGTGCGGCATATTCTTTGAAGTGGCTGTACTTCCCAACGGATAGATATGGTTGTATATAAGCCTGTAAAGATAGTTTGGGAGTAAATGTGTAACTAATTCGAATATTCGAACCAACGGTGTGCTGCTCCATTTGGCCTACTATATAACGATTCCCAAACATTGCTGTGGCTAAAGAATCTGGCTCTCTATGGATATATTGAGTCATCTCTAAATTATTTGATATATATGAACCAATACTCACATTAAACTGGTCGCCAAAATTCATGTCCGCTGATAATTCAAAAAACTCACTATGGCCACCACCAGCATCTGTCGAGAAGCTGACATATGCATCGCCGGAAATTTGCTTTCGGCCATCGCTGTTTACACCTAAATCCAGGCTATGAATAGTTGGTCTAATGACTGCGGGACCCCCACGAAGAGCCGTTGTGCTCAATACTTCAGGCATCCAATTGTAAAAATAATTAACACCCCAATAATTGAGGAAGCTGGCATAACCCATAGAAATAATCTGTACACCATTTTTCACACCTGAGAAGTTATGATTTGTCTGGTAAGCAAAATCCACCCTTGCAGATCGGATAGTCTTGCCGGGCTCAGTCCAGCGATAGCCTATTACTGTATGCTGATTTATCCTATCAGTAACGGACGTACGTCCAAGATCATTGCTATCAAAGCCTGGCGATATCGCTCCCAATGCCGTGTTAAACTGGATATTTCCCTGCTCTTTGTTGAGTGAAAGTCGTCCTGCAAACCCATTTAGTTCAGTGAGAGTTGGATCAAAGTCAAGATGATCAGCATCAGGCCTTTGAAAATAGTGACTTGAGTTTTTCTGTAGACTAGCGATGCGATTCTGAGTGCCGCTTACATGTGACATACCGGCCCAGGCACCAAGTGCCCAATCTCGATCTTCCCCAAAGAAATTCCAACCATCGACGCCGAAGGTTAACGCTTGTTCGGCCAGATTGTCTGATAGAGTATAAATACCATCAATCCCAGTTAGGTTGGAACCGTTGAAACTTCGATTTGTAAACGATCCAATAAAGCCAATACCACGACGACCATCGGCTATTTCCTTTTGCGCACGAAGCACATTATATGAAGTAAGTGGTTCTATTTGTTGCTCATCCTTTTTGCCATCAAGATAGTATTCACCAAACTCGCGACTGGTTAGGGCACTTAATACACCAACCGACCAGTCACCTTTCAATTTACCACTAACCTTTACAGCTCCAAGGATGCGTGTTGCATCTGGCTGGTTCAGTGAATCAGAAGGCACCCCAATGTAACCTTGTGGCGATCTACCAATTCTCCGACTATAAAAAAAACTTGGACTACTCCAGTTAAAACCCCAGTTATTGGTTGGACCACTGCTACCAAAATCAAATATTGAACGTCCCTCAACAAAAAACGGTCTTTTCTCCGCGTAGTACGTTTCGTACGCTGATAGATTGATACTGGAAGGATCAACTTCAACCTGGCCGAAATCAGGATTTATCGTTGCATCAAGGGTCAGGTTTCCGCCAATGCCCATTCTGATATCAGTTCCAATCCCTATATTCGAACGACGACCGCCCGTAAATGCATTATTCTCCTGCGATGGTAGATTGCTCGTGCTCGAAGCAAAATATGGCATAGCAGAAAGTCTTCTTGGTGGTTTAATACCACGGATGCCGTGTAACGTTGCCGCTTTCGACATGGCTCCACTTTCCTCGAGCGGTTTGTACATAAAATAATCCCATTCGCCACGACGCTGTATATACCGTGTGGGGAAAATGCCCCAGGTATATTCTTCCTGTTCGTCAAACCGAAGTTGAGAATATGGTATACGCAGTTCGGCCGTCCATCCTTTATCATCGATACTGGTCTTCCCTTCCCAGATGCCATCCCAGCTTAGGTCGGTCCAACTATCATTATAATATGTTTCGTCACGGATGGCTCCAGACGGATTAATTTGGAATGAAAAACCGGTGCGCTTATCATTATATGAATCGATAATCACTTCAAATAAATCGGAATTAAAATGATCATCCCGGCGCCCAATACGAGTTACAATTGAATCAGGACTGGCATCCCACATACGAGCACCAACATAAAGAGCTTCGTCATCATAACCAATCCACATATCAGTTTTCTCTGTGGCTCGATTTCCATTGTTAGGAGCATATTGAATAAAATCTGAAACGAATGGTCCAGAATAGATGTCTTCCGACAGAAGACCATCTAACACTAGTGGTTTCTCCAAGCGAACAGCATAAACATCTCGGAACCTAAAATCTTCAGGATTAAAAGTCGACTCATTAGCAAAAAGCGAAGATATAATCAAAAGAATAATTGCATTTCGCAAGGGGCACCTCTTTAATTTTTGAAATTCGTTAATAAATCTTCTAATCTGATAGTAATAATTACAGAATGTTGTCATGAATGCTCAAAAGTTTTTATTTTATTTAAAACCGACAACCGTTGAGTAGGATACTCCACGGTAAATCCACAATATCTATGTTTAGAATGAATTCTTAATGTTAATAATGGATGTCAAAATTATAGCTTATTACACCTACGTACACATTATATAATCTTTCATCGGTATAACTTCCCTAAAAGTCACTGTGTATTACGTTTCTTTACAATGTAAATTGAAACAATGTCCATATTAAAAAATATTATTATTCATATAGTCGATGACGATCCCGGTACATTGTTAATACTGAAATCATTACTGGAGGGATACAAGGCAAAGGTAATTACCAGCTCTTCCAGCACTGAGGCTATTGTGGAAATAAAGAGGACTAAGCCGGATGTAGTAATTCTCGATCTAATGATGCCTGGAATAGATGGATTAGATATGTGCCGGTTATTGCGGCAGGAACCAAACCTGGAAAATCTTAAAATTGTTATTTTTTCGGGCAAAACGTATGAGCATGATCAACAACGTGCCCTGGAATTAGGTGCCGATGGGTATTTAACTAAACCATTAGACAATGAAGTATTCATCAAACACTTAGAAGATATAATTGAAGACAAAATCGAATTAACGTATTGGGGTGTACGTGGGACACTGCCGGTTCCTGGGAAAGAATCACTTAAGTATGGTGGCAATACCTGCTGTGTATCAATCCAATTCCCAAAAAACAATCTCTTTATTCTCGACGCTGGCTCAGGAATCAAACAGTTGTCAAATCACTTATTGAGCACACAGGGTCCAAAACTTCATGCAAAAATCCTCATTTCTCATCCCCACTGGGATCATATCAACGCCCTGCCATTCTTTGTTCCCTTATACATCCCAGGAAATGAATTCGAGATATTGGGTGCTTCTCACGGTGATATTACTATGCGTGAATTGATTTCAGCTCAAATGGATGGGGTCTATTTTCCCATCACGATGAAAGAGTTTGCCTCCAGAACATATTTTCGAAATCTCAAGGAAGAGGAAATCGAGATAAATAATATCAAGCTAAAAACGATGTTACTTTCTCATCCCGGTACTTGCCTTGGGTATCGATTAGAATACAAGAACCGATCTATCTGTTACATAACCGATAATGAGTTATTTCCTGAAAATTCACGAAACTATAATTTGGATTACTGGGAAAAACTAACCGCTTTTTTAAGTTCCGCAGATATTTTAATTACCGATACTACCTATACCGACGAGGAATATAAGCAAAAGAGTACTTGGGGACATTCCTCTGTGTCACAAGTTGTGAAGCTGGCTCATCAGGCGGGCGTAAAAGAATTACACATTATTCATCACGATCCAGATCAAAATGATGATGATATAGATATGAAATTGAAAACCGCTCAAAAACTTTTGGCGGAAATGAATTCGAAAACCAAATGTATTGCTCCTCGAGAACGACAAAGTTTTAAAGTTTAAATCTGAAGAAAGAAACGTGAATTATTTTATATTTATTACGTCGCCTGTTTTGTAACTAGAGTAAATTTTCGAGCTACCAATTGGTTTGTAATAATGATGGTTTAAAGTGCAAATAAGATAACCAAGGGACTGCCTTTTTGAATATCGTCAAACAACCATAAATGATCATTTTGTAGTGTATTTCCACTATTCATTGTCATTGCGAGGAGTCCTGACAGGACGACGAAACAATCTCAAATTCCGCTTAGATCGCCGCACTGCGTTCGCGATGACAATACCTATGTCATTGCGAGGAGTTCCAGTTTATTGGAACGACGAAGTAATCTATAATTCTGCTTAGATCGCCGCACTACGTTCGCGATGACAATACCCGTGTCATTACGAGGAGTCCTAAAAGAACGACAAAGCAATTTATAATTCATTTGTTAAACAATGAATCGCTCCACCGCTTAAACGAAATTGGGTTGTTGGAATGGTGATATGCATGACGCCCAACGATTTTAATAATGGGTCAATTTTATTACTTCTGAAACGTGCCGGACCTATAAGATATCCAGGCAGCGGTAAACAATTCACTGCAAATTCACCTAATTCGGTGTCGGTGCCGATGGCCTCCTCCGGCGAAACCTGTACCAACTCAATACCATACTTTTCACAGAATACTGTCAAGTTCCTTGCAGATTCATTCGTCAGTAATTCCGTTGCTGTAATCACCGCCACAGTTTTGTTTTCCTTATTAAATACAGGCGTAAAAATCGTATCCAAATGAAATGCTTTTGATTCTAGTATAACCAACTCTTTGACATTCAGGATTTCGGCGACTTTCTCAGTACCTTTTATATTATTCCGTGAAATACCTCCAAAAAGAAATTTTTCATTCGAACAATAATAAAATTCTCCACCTTCGGCAAAGCAATCGGATGATTCCGGCAATCGATGCGTTTTATAACCCATAGCATCTAAAATGACCTGAATAATATCCGCTTCAATCTGTCGCTCTTTTTCACGGAATTTTGAAATAACGACGTTTCCATTTTGATCGCTGGTAAATAAATCACGGACAAAAACAAAATCGTGTTGCCGTAAATCAAAATTGTGTTGGTCTAAGATATATGGAAAGTCAAGGTCGATGAGTTCAAAAGGTAACTTTTGAAAAAGTTTTTTCAGAAGATAAATCTCAATTTCAACCAATTCCTGATTGGGTACGACCCCTTCTTTCATTGCAGGATTATTTTCATAGATGGGAGTTCCGTGTCCCCACCAGGGGTTTTTCGGCAAATTTGATATTAGTATTTTCATGAGTCTAATTCATTCCAGATTAATGCTGCGGCACCTAAAATGGCAGCATCGGTTCCTGGCAAACCGGATGGTAATACTTTTGTTTTTCCTTTGAATACTTTCATAACATTTTTTTCTAAATGTCGTCGTACCGGATCCAAAATCAAATCACCTGCCTGCGCCATGCCACCAAAAAAGATGAATGCTTCAGGGGACGTATGAACGACGGAATTTGCCAGAGTACGTCCAAGGATTTCACCTGTTTTTTCAAAAATTTCCAATGCCAATTGATCACCATTTTGCGCAGCTACAAATACATCTCTGGATTCAAGTTTTTCCTTATCAATATGTAAAAGTTCTGAGTCACCATTTATAGTATCCATCATTTCAACCGCGGTTTTCACAATGCCAGTAGCTGATGCATATGCCTCAAGACATCCTTTGCGACCACAACCACATATTCGCCCATCAAAGATTGCTGTCACATGTCCCAATTCGCCAGCAAAACCATCCTGACCATATACAACTTTTCCATCAACAACAATACCGCTTCCCAATCCTGTACCCAATGTTATTTCAATAAAGTGTTTCATGTTTTTAGCAGCACCAAAATGCATTTCACCTAATGCAGCGGCATTGGCGTCATTGGTAATTACTACAGGAACGTCCACAAATTGAGAAAGGAGCTGGACCAGGTTTACATCATGCCAGGTTAGATTTGGTGGAGCTTTGACTTCACCAGTATAATAGTTCGCATTGGGAGCACCAATACCAACCCCAACCAAATGATGATCCTTTTTGAATTCTTTCAGTGTGTTTGAAAACTGCATAAATAAATGTGTAAATAATTCTTCGGCAGTTTTCCCTGAATTGGTTCGTAAGGAATCCTTGGCAATACAGTAACCCGTTTTATCAACAAGTCCAAACGCGGTGTTTGTACCGCCGACGTCTATACTTAAAACAAAATCTTTATTCATTCAGTAACCTTTACCACAATAATTAGAGCAAAATTTATAGATTTTCGATGCATTTTGAGACACTAATGTTGAGGAAAAATATTTCACAGTTAATTTATTGTCATTGCGATCCCGATTTATCTGGAGAAGCAATCCCATTGTATGTTTTATGTGATCACGTCGCTTCGCTCGTGATGACAGTTTAGTGTTTTTCAAACGTACTTCAGTCGCTGTCAGTTCGAATCATGTCGAAGACATGTGAGAAATCTTCGTTGTATAAATCTTTAATCTATATTAATTAAAGTAGATTCCTCCCCCGACCCGTCGGGATCGGAATGACAAACGTGGTTAATGTTTTTTCTTTTATCCATCAACCACTCCATTCTTATCTCCTAATACTGAAACCTGTAAACTCCTAACTAATAGCTAGCAACTCATTCATTTTCTCTCTTCCATCTCCGTGCATCACCACTTAATTTCCCGCCCTGAATTTGTATGGAACTTTTGTTTTTTTTCAAAGTATAGCCAAATAATATTGGAGGGTTATCACCAATGATTCGTATTGAGAATCTTGTTAAACATTATGGTGATGTCCAGGCTTTGCGATCTATTAGTTTTGACGTAAATGATGGCGAAATTGTTGGATTTTTAGGTGCCAACGGCGCTGGTAAATCAACAACCTTAAAAATCATGACTAGCTTTCTTTCCCCAACATCGGGAAATGTTTATGTAAACGATCAAAACATTTTAGATCATTCCCTGGATATCCGTCAGCAAATTGGATATTTACCTGAATCGAATCCACTATACCCAGAAATGATGGTATATGATTTACTTGAGTTCACAGCTCGTGTAAGAGGAATTATCGGTAAAGATTTCCGAAAAGCATTGGGCAAAGTTGTGGAACAATGCGGGTTACAAGGTGTCATCCACCGCCAGATTTCAGCCTGTTCGAAAGGATACAAACAGCGCATTGGATTAGCATGTGCCATGATTCATGATCCACACATATTAATTTTGGATGAACCTGTCACAGGATTAGATCCAAACCAAATTGTGGAAATCCGGGAGCTTATCAAGCAAATCGGACAAGAAAAAATGGTCATTATGTCCAGCCATATTCTTCAAGAAATCGAAGCAACGGTAGACCGAATCGTCATCATTGATGACGGAATCATTGTGGCAAATGGAACCAGCAAGGAACTCATTGCCAATCTTAAAGGTCGTACTCAGCTTGCTCTTGAAGTGAAAAATGTGAGCGAGGATTCTGTCCATACATTGAAAGCAACACATCCGGCATTGGATGTATCCATCGGACCTAAGGATGGTGAAACATTTTCACTTTCTATTGAATATGAACGTGGATCTGATCCGCGGGAATCCATTTTCAAGCATGCCGTCGATTCCGGATGGGTCATCCTTGAAATGAGCAGACATAAAATTCAACTTGAGGATGTATTCCGCTCATTGACCATGGAAGGAGGCTCAAATGCATAATGTGAAAACCATTTTTGTCAAAGAACTCCGCTCCTATTTCATGAGTCCAATGGCATATATATTTTTGGTGTGTTTCACCCTGTTTAACGGGTATTTCTTTACAAACACATTTTTCCTCATTAATCAATCGGATATGCGCGCATTATTCAGCATCGTTCCATTGGTTTACCTTTTCTTTATTCCTGTGATTACCATGGGACTTTTGGCGAGGGAGAAAAATATCGGTACCATCGAGGTAATTGCAACATTGCCAATCCGTGATTGGGAATTTGTGATGGGTAAATATCTGTCCGCTTTAGTACTTATCGTTGCAGGTTTAGCATTTACCCTGGTACACTTTTTCACCTTAGCGTCTGTGGGAGCTAATATTGATTTTGGTGCGGCCCTTTGTGGGTATCTGGGATTGATTTTCGTTGGTGCATTTTATGCTGCCATCGGGATTTTTTCCAGCAGCCTTACTGAAAATCAAGTGGTGGCATTTATCATTGCGGTCGTCATCGTATTGGTATTTTTCCTCATGGATAAACTCCTAATATTCGTCCCTCATTCACTGGCAGGGATTATCCAGTATTTGAGCGTGGATTACCATTTATCAAATATGTCGCGAGGAGTAATTGATTCCCGAAACCTGATTTACTTTGGAACCATGATATGGCTTTTTCTCACCCTTACCATCCGTATGGTAGAAACTCGGAGATGGAGGTAAGTCATGGATGTAATGAATAAAAAATCTCTAACGATATATATCGTCATCGCTTTAGTAGCTGTCTTATTGGCAAATGTGGTAGCACGGAATATGTTCTTCCGCCTTGATTTTACGGATAACAAAATGTATTCCTTATCAAAATCCAGTAAAGCTGTCTTGAATAAAATTGACGACTTGATGACGGTAAAAGTGTACTTCTCAGAAAACCTTCCTGGGGAATACGGAAATAATCGTCGCTTCTTACAGGATATTTTAGAAGAATATTCTGCTTACTCTGACGGAAAACTTCGGTTTGAATTTTATAAACCGGATAATGATGAAGAACTGACTCAAGAAGCACAAAAATATGGTATTCAACCAGTTCAACTTCAAGTTGTGGAAAATGATAAAATGGAAATCAAACGGGTTCATATGGGAATGGTTATCCTTTATGAAGATAAACGTGAATCGATTCCCATTATTCAAACAACGACGGGTCTTGAATATGATATTACCACCAAAATCAAAAAACTGGTGGATACGCAACAGAAATCCGTGGCCTTTGCAACAGCAGCTCATCAAACGTCAAAGAATGAGAATATTGCCAATGCCCTCAGAGAATCCTATCAAGTACAGAATATTCAGTTAGCGAATCCCATTCCACCTACAGTGCAAATGGTATTGGTGAATGGAATGACCGATTCATTATCTACAACCGAATATGCGAATCTTCAGAATTACGTATCCAATGGTGGAAATGTTCTCATGGGTCAATCCAGAGTTTCTGCCGATTTGCAATCACAACAAGGAACGCCCATTCAATCCAATATTTTTGATCTTACCGATCAATTTGGATTACATATTCAGGAAAACCTTGTGTTGGACAAAAAGTGTGGAAGTGTCACCGTTCAACAACGTAATGGTATCTTTTCTTACAATACTGCCATGGAATATCAATTCTTCCCACTGATCAGAGATTTTAATGATCATACCATTGTGTCAGGTTTAGAACAATTACGATTGTTTTTTACCAGTGAAATCATCGCAGATACAACTGGAAGTGGATCAATCCTTCCTCTGTTTTCCTCATCAAATCGATCAGGAGCCATGACGGGACGATATAGTTTGAGCCCCATTGATAATCCGATGTTGAAAAATCTGTCTCAACCTCCAAAATTGGTGGCTGCATATGCTACGGCATCATTTGGTGAAAACAGTGGATTATCACAGCTGATTTTGGTGGGTGACTCTGAACTCATGAGTGATAACGGTGGCGGACGAAGTCCTGAAAATATGGTATTTGTTATGAATGCCGTTGATTTCCTCATCGGCGATAGTGATCTTGTAGCACTTCGATCCAGAGAAATCACAACTCGTCCATTAGGTGAGTTGGAAGATGCTTCTAAAGCACGCTGGAAATGGTTGAATATTTTACTTCCTGCACTATTGGTTATTGGATTTGGATTTATCAATTGGAAGCGCGAAAGTGGACGCACAAAACTCTTGGAGGAGCTCTATGACTAAAGAACTTAAATGGGCATCTATTGCTTTAGTGGTTTTGGTAGTCGTTTGGGGAATTAACTCCATGATGCAAAACCGACATGTTACCAAAACTGGTGAAGTATTTGATGTTGAAAAAGATGATGTTTGGGAAGTGACCATTTCTAAGGATAATGAAAGCATCACACTCTTCCGGACTGGTGATAGTTGGACGATTGCCGGGAATGATACGCTCGTGATGAAATCCGGGCAAATTGACAATTTGTTTAGCAAAACGCTTGCTGTTAAGCGCGAAACAATGATATCGTCAAATCCTGCTAAGTGGGCTACTTATTCCGTAGACGATTCCCTTGGATCATTTATTCAGGTTAAAGATGCATCACAAAAAGAATTGGCATCTGCAATGTTTGGGCGTTCGAGCTCAGATTGGAGTCATAATTATGTGCGAATTCCAGGAGAAGATGAAGTGTATTTGACTAACGAAAACGTCATTTATACTTTAAATACTTCACCAAAATACTGGGGTGAAATTCCTAAACCGCCTGAACCCGATACGACTGCTACCAATCCATTTGAATAAAATAAAAAGCCTCCGATGATTCGGGGGCTTTTTATTTATATCTTGATCTAGAAACTGACACGGACACTTAAAGTGTCCGTGTCAGTTTACAAAGTGAATTAAACCAATTTAGTCTGATAAATATCGTGTAATCGAATGAGACCTATGCAAATCTTTCCTCCATTTTCCACGACTGGTAATACTGATATCTGTGATGAGCGATCTTCCATCAAATTTATGGCATCATTTAGAATGGCATCACTGGTAATAAAAATGGGATTGGCAGTCATGGCTTGACCTGCTTCGATCTCATGAAAATCCTTGTCCAGAGCCATACAGCGACGAACATCACCTTCAGTAAAAATTCCTTCAAGATGATTATCATCGTCTACAATTAAGGCTGCACCCTGGGGATTTTTTGTCATCTCAATAACGACTTTTTGCAACGAGTCGGTTGCTTTTGCCGTTGCCACAGAACGAAGCGGTTTCATGATATCTTTCACACGTAATCTCAAACGCTTACCCAAACTGCCTCCGGGATGAAAGCGGGCGAAATCTTCGTGTTTAAAATTGCGTGCCACCATGAGCACTGCCGCTAATGCATCACCGATTGCCATGGTCACCGTTGTGCTTGTTGTGGGTACGACACCCAGCGGATCGGCTTCCCTGCTTACGGAAGCATCAATAATGACATCCACATTCGCCGCCACGGGTGAAGAGACATTTCCTACAATACCGATCAATACCGAATTGAATTCACGCAAAACCGGAATCAACTGCAATATTTCTTCGGTACTTCCGCTTTTAGATAAAAGAATGGTGGGATCACCCGGCTTGTAAATTCCCAAATCACCATGTAGAGCCTCGCCAGCATGTAGAAAAACGGCTCTGGTACCTGTACTATTTAATGTGGCAACGATTTTTTGCCCAATGATGCCAGATTTGCCTAATCCGCAAATAACAATTTTACCGGAATGATTTATAATGATTTCAGCCGCTTTCACCACATCATGATCGATGCGATTTGCCACAAGCAATAATTCTTCTGCCTCAGCTTTGATTACAGATTCGGCTACACCGATGAGGTGTTGAATAGATTTTTCTTTTTTGTCTCCCATGCGTCCCTTGATATCAGTTTGGAGGACAAATTACAACGAAATCAAATTGAAAATCCGCTCTTAAACAAAAGATTATTTTTGGGTAGGATAACCTGCTTTGGACCAACCGTTCATACCAGACCGTAGGTTATAAATTCGTTTATATCCGGCATCAACTAGGATTTTAGATGCAACAGTACTACGATTACCTGATCGGCAATAAACAATGATATCTTTTTCTTTATAATCACTTAATTCGTGAAGACGATTTTGAATGTTTTGCACGGGTATCAGCGTAGCATCCTGTAGATGACCACCGGCATATTCGCGCGCTGATCTCACATCCAAAATAAACGGTTCACGATCTTGGATAAAATTCCTGGCTTCAGTCGCGGAGATTTCAGTATATGAGCTTTCAACATAGTCCAATACTTTTATAATTCCCGGTTTACCATCGATGATAAATTGAAAATTTCCGCTGGCTTTCATTTTGAAATAAGGATCATTCTCTGGTATACCCGTAATTGATTCAGACTTTTCCAGTGATGGGAAAATGACATCAATATTTTGATCCTGACTGGGCAATTGGAACTTGATGTAATCACCACGATACACAGTGTATGTCAACTTTTCCTCATTGTCTTGAACGGCTAAAACCCGGTATCCGCTAAGCAATTTTCCTGAAACAGTTGCACTGGGTTTTGCAAAACAAGCCATGATAGAAAGTGATAATAAAATTATAAATAATTGAAGTTTTGTTTTCATACTGCACCTTGTATTGTTGGATGATCAAACCTGCTCCACTGCATAATTCCACCCACCATATTTTTAGCGTTATATCCTCTGTCGTTTAACCATCGCGTGGCATGATACGAACGGCTTCCGGTCCGACAGTAGACAATAATTTCTTTGTCCAGGACATCCCTGAGTTCAGATTCTCGCAGAGGAAGTAATCCCATGGGAATTAATGTTGAATTCGGAATACGCAATTGATTGTGCTCAATAATTTCACGCACATCCAACCAAACTATGTCAGGATTATCCAACAGTTGTTTGGCATTATTTACATCAATTTCATCTAGTCGTGGTTTTCTAAAAAACATTCAGGTTCCTGCTTTAATATGTATCAGATGCGTTTTTATTACTTGGGTTACAAAATTATAACTTATTTTCTAATTCAAAAATTAAGGCTGGAAAAATACCAATGGGAAAAATAAATGAAACAGAAGGCCATCTTCTTACGATACGCTCCATTTCATTTCACTATCGGGATTACTCCCGATAAATCGGAACTCCAACATCTGCCATCTTCCATCAAACATCTACCATGAACCTTAAAACTTCTCTTCCTCTTCCCAAGAATCCCCGTTAATTTCACGCCACGATTTTAAGTTATGGACGAATTTTACAAAGAACTAAAAGCACTCCGAGAACGCCAAAGCATTGATTTAGCGGAAATACAAAACCGTACTAAAATCAATATTAAATTTTTAGAGGCGTTTGAAGAAGGCAATTTTGAAGTATTACCTAAAGCGTATGTCCGGTTATTTTTACGCGCCTATGTCATCGAAATTGGCGGCGATCCTGAAGAAGCTCTGACTCAATTTGAACATTTTTTGAGCCGTGCTGAAGGAGAACCTGTTAGAGAAAAGTCTAAGTCTAAACCGGTGATAACCATGGCTGCTGAACAAACCGGGGCACCTAGCTCTGGCAAAACGTTTTCCATTTCCCAATATCGTTCGAACTTGGTTAAAGGTGGCGTTTTACTCATCATCTGGGTTTTTGCCATTTTTATTATTCAGAAATCAATTTCTCAAAAGCAGGAATCGTCACCTGAGACAATTCCAGCAGCGGCCTATCTAGCCAATGATGTGGATATTATTACAGAGGTCGCACTGCTTTCTGACTTTGTTGCAGCATCCACCGATGAGGCAGTACTCAATATTGAACCACCATTTTCATTGAAAATCATTACGATTGACGCCACGGGATTTCAGGTGAAACAAGATACATTGGCAAGTGAAGCAATAGCCATCCCTGCTGGTGATATTCGAACCTATACGTTTGATCAGGAACTTGATCTCTTGTTTAATCATTCTCGTGGTTTAAATGTATATCTCAATGGCGATGCCATTCGGAAGATCCAATCCCAGAATGATCCTGTTCGTGTTCGGGTCACGGCTGATCCGTTGAATATTACCGTTATTCATTATACACCAATTCAATAATCCCAACATACGGAAAGCTCATGAATCCCATGTTTATTCTTTATGTATCCAATCAGGAAATAAGTACATCTTTTTATAAAACCGTGCTTAGTGCTGAACCTGTTTTACACGTACCGGGAATGACTGAATTCAAATTAAGCGAACAATCATCACTTGGACTCATGCCCTATTCAGGAATTCAACAATTACTATCACCCCACCTAGATTCTGCGGATTTTGATGTTTCTCAAGCCAAAGCTGAATTGTATTTACAGGTGAAAAATGCCAATGAATATTTGAGTCGCGCCCAAGAAGCGCGAGCAAAACTGCTCAGCCCATTACAAGATCGCGATTGGGGGCAACGTGTTGGATATTGCTTAGACCTTGACGGTCATGTTATTGCTTTTGCTGAAATATAGATTTAGTCTGGAAGCTCTGTAATTCGGAGCGGATCAAGGAGGTCTACCTCCTCAACCCACCCCGACAACGCTAACCATCCTCATGCTTTACTGAAAATTAGTATAAGCAATATTCGCAGTCTATTTATCGGCTATAAAATGTAACCGTTGAGGAATTGTCTTTATCTATTGTAGAACTTTTAACATTTCCATGAATTGTCACAGTAGAGGTTTTTTTGGCTACTATTGTAGTATGACCATTTAAATCAGCGCCATAAATCGTAATGGTACTCACATTATTTGCTGTTATAGTACTATCGCCATTGCATTTCAAGTGCTTGTTTATAGTAATGGTGCTCACATTATCAGTTATCAAAGAAGCATTTTTATCAACATTTATACCCTTATTGGCTGTGAAGGTACTTGTCCGGTTTGCTTTAACATTTAAGTTAGTACAACTTTCTTCTTCATTTAGTGTTTTGGCTTCGAAATTGTCAAGATCGATATTATAATCACTCATGATTTAGTCCTCTTTTTTATTTCAATATGATTTTACATTCTGTAAGCAACATCTATTTTCATAGTGTATGCTTCATTACATTCTACTCTTTGGAAATAACGATGGTTATATTCTGGGCATCTTGTTGATTCCCCCGTTGTAATACGATAATTACTACTATAAAGAATATTATATTCCACATCAGAATTATTTATTTCCAACTGGACTAAATTAAGAGTTCTTCAATTTTTTGTCCATACGCTCTACTACGTATTTTTATTAATTATATGCAGTATGAAAAAATGTGGGGACTAACAATAATCAGTAGAAAATTCGGGCGATTTTGCAGCGTTAACAGGGGAAATAAGCGGGATAACCCGGGAAATGATGGGAAATCGCGGGAACGATCTCGCATTAGGGTGGATGATTAAATCGGGCGTTAAATACGTTTAATACGTCGTTGAATCCCTATTAAATGCTTAATGAGCGGTGTGACAGTCTGTCTTTGGTGAAAAAAACAAAATAAAAATATAGTGCTCGATATGGTGGCATTTTTGCAGAATTGTACTTAATTATTTGAAATACAATCTAACAAATATCTCCGCGACTTTCTCCCTAACGCAGCTTTTATTAATTTCCCATGCGTAGTTATAAATACTACACGAAAACTCAGTAAGTAGATTATAAAAAATATTCGGGGGTAAATATTATATTTTGAGATTAGCTTTTTACTTATTCCAAAGTTATTTGCAAACAATTCGAATGAACCATACGGATTTATAAACCAATCATTAAATGATTCGAATGCTAACTTTTCTTTATGTCTGAATAAATAGCCATACTGAATATTACCACTATCAATAAATATTTTTGCTGGACATTTACTAATCAACACTGAACTGATTCCATATTTATTTGATTCGTAATAATAAATAAATTTTGTTTTACATTTTACTCTTTGTCTTATTGCGCTCTTTGATAAATACAAAGAAAGGATGATCGCTAAAAAGGTTGAAAATGCAATTAACAATTGTGAAACCGAGTTAATAAAATCCCAATCCCACAACTTGATGTATTCAATCATTGAATCTCCAGTATTTAATCAAATGGATATCTCTTGTAGATTTTCCATATCTGTCTTTGATCAATAAAACCTATGTGCTTCTGAAATATTTTGACTGATGATGGTGCCGTTACAAATAAACAACCGAGTATTATTCTTTTTGGAATATATTTATAACGTTGGAAGATACTATTTAAATGTTCTGCTAATACTAATTCCGGTATCATAAAATCGACTGATTCCTGGGAAACTAACACTTTGGAGCCATTAAACGATTGATCGCGAATCCAGTAATCCTTTTTCCAAACAAAAAAACGGATTCGGTAAAAAACACCACTAATGGATATATTATTATAGCCACTATTCAATACTTCAATTTTTAAACTATGGAATTCAGTTGGGTTATCAATAGCCACATACATTAGTGCTCTGATTCTGACACGTCTTCTCATCATGATATAGGCTATATAAATTGAGATGAGTATTAACCAACCTGTAAATGAATTAATTAACTCCCAGTCCATTTCTTTTATCCACTCAATCATAACTAATCCAAGGACTTCATTTAATCCCAATGGGGGCAGTGTTCCATTTCAATAGGTAGTTCGCAGTTATATTCAGCATTCCAAATTCTCCGACATAACGGGTAGATCCAGAATCGGTGTATTCATCAGTCAAGTAATTCCAATTTATATCTTATTGGTTCACGTTCGCTTGAATTTGAGATAGGTCGATTTAAAATAAATATCCAATTTTTAAATTCACCTCTCTGTATTTTTATATTTTGATTATAATTATTAACTATTGAAAGCAATGGTTCGTTTTTTATGTATTCTTTAAAAAATACAGTAATCTTCCCCGGAAAGTCACTACCTCCGGTTTTTGGTGTAGTCCATTCAATATCGAATTCCTCAATTAGATCAAGAGTATGCCTATCATAAGATACAATTTTCTGATCATCAAAAATCATATATCGATTTACTTTACTAGCAACCTCACTTAAGTAATTATCCGAATAAACAATATCCCGAATCTCTTCTCTTACAGAATTAGTAAAAAGAATATATCCACCCAATATACCTACAATCGCAGATGCAAAAAGAACAGCTGCTGACATTTTTATATTTTCAAACATAATTACTCCATAATATATAGTAGAAATTACAAAAAGCCCTAGTTTGTGAAATTACCAGGGTTTTTATTATCTTAGAATGTTACTTGTGGATATTAATTCAATCCATAATTCCTCCCCACTCCTCACCATTTTATTTCACTCATTTACATAAATATCCTAACTCTTCTCTAAAATCTTCAAACTTAAATATGATCTGTTATAAAACTTTATTTATAAAAATGTAAATAATATTTGCCCATTTTGATCAAAAGTGTTACGTTGTGGGTAGTTGTGGGTAACTATCTCTGTATAAAAGTGCAAGCATGAGCATAAGTGAAAATACATTCACCGGCGAATTCGCCTATACTATTGATGCCAAAGGGCGTGTCAATATTCCGGCGAAATTCCGACAATCGCTGTCGGCAGATAGCGATCAAACCTTTGTTATTACTAAAGGTTTAGATCCGTGTATTTATGCCTATCCCCTGTCCGTCTGGCAAAGTCAGATCGAAGGTGCTCTGCGCAGTTTATCCTCTATTAATGCCGTGAACCGACAGTTCATCCGTGACATGGTGCGTTACGCATCCACTGTTAGCTTTGATAAACAAGGTCGCATTCCATTAACGCAAATTCTCATTCAACATGCTGATCTATCGCACGATGCCCTAATCATCGGCATGGTGAATAAAATTGAAATCTGGAACCCACAAATCCTGTTAACATTTGAAGAACAGGCCAAAACTATTGAACAAACTGATTATAATGAACTGGCTGAAAAAATTATTATATGACCATTCAGCAGCAGGATGGAACACCAGTTCATCTTCCGGTCATGGTAGCGGAAGTTTTATCCTATCTCAACATTCTCCCCGATGGAATCTATTTGGACGGTACCATCGGATTAGGAGGGCACGCCAAACACATCCTTTCAACCCTCCAAACTGGGAGGCTTGTCGGGATTGACCGTGATGAAGAGGCTTTGGAAATATGTAAAAAGCATATACTTGCCTCTTCACCGGTCTCACTTTTTCACACGGCATACGACGAATTTCCTTCCATCCTGTCACAATTGGGAATCACCGAAGTGAACGGGATATTATTAGATCTTGGCCTTTCTTCCCTGCAATTGGGTACCCATGAAAGAGGATTTTCATTCCGCAATGAAGGTCCCCTTGATATGCGATTTGATTCATCCGCAGATGGTACAGCTGCCGATCTTATTGCCAATTCCTCAGAAGAAGAATTAGCCAATATATTATATGAGTATGGCGAAGAGCGTCATTCTAGAAAAATTTCTCGTGCAATAAAGAAGATGCCGGTGGTGCAGACAATTGGTGATTTAAATGAGGCGATTCGCAGGTCTACTCCACCGGCACAACGACATAAATCCCAAGCCCGGATATATCAGGCCTTACGTATTGCTGTTAACAAAGAATTGGATCATCTCACCAATTTCCTCGATATCTTTTTCAACCATCTTGCAATTGGTGGTCGGGTTGTTATCATGAGTTTTCACTCACTGGAAGATCGCATGGTAAAACATCGCTTTCGTGCGTTAAAACAGGAAGGTGTTGCCAACGTTCTCACCAAAAGACCTTTAACGCCAACAGAAGAAGAATTACGTGAAAACTCACGAGCCAAGCCTACCAAACTCCGTGCATTGGAGCGCATTCGCTAATGGTTCGAAAAACAAAACGACGTTCAAAAAAACAAAAGGAAATTATCCAAACCCTTTTGTTTTTCTTTTTTACCGCAACCACCATAATTGGTTTGATTGCATACCTATGGGTCTATTCAGAAGTCGATGAAACACTTTATGCCATTGAAGTACAATACACAACATTGCACGAGCTTCAAAATAATATTGAAGAAATGAAAAGTGATATCGATTATTTACAGCGTGCCGATATGGTCGCAAAAAAAGCCCGTGAAGAATTAAATATGGTTCCCGCCGAACCTGAATCACTTATTGTTTATATACCCATGCGGTTTAATAACACCTTATGACAAAGACCTACCTTAAATATAGAACCCGCGTCATGATAATATCATCGCTCGTCATTATGAGCTGGGCAGGATTGGCCATCCGCCTGTTTCAAGTGCAGATTATGAGTGGTGAGCGCTATCATGCTCGTGGAATCCAGCAAGGTCAATTCCGTGAACCTGTTATGGCAGTTCGTGGAAACATTTTTGATCGTAACAACACATCGTTGACACGAAACATTATTCATTATTCCATCGGAGCACATCCATCTGGCATCCGTGACAAAGAAGCTATTGCAGTGAAAGTCAGCGAAGTGACGGGTCGCGATAGCGAATATTATATGAAGAAATTGAAGTCGGGTAAATCGTTTGTTTATTTAGAGCGTAATCTCCGCAAGGATGTCTACAACACGCTGGACTTGAAGAAAACAGATGGGATTATCGTTGAACGAAACTCCCGCCGGAATTACCCTCACGATAATGTCGGTGCACAGATTATTGGTCTCGTTGATGTTGATGATCATGGTGTCACAGGGCTGGAAAAAGATTATGATAAGACACTCCTTGGCACACCAGGCTGGATCGTAAAACAACGGAATGGAAAAGGTCAACTCAATCCAAAAACTGGTTTCCCTTCCAAACATCCGGTGGATGGTGCCAATATCCAAACAACATTGGATTTGGAATATCAGTCCATATTACAGGATGAATTGGCGAATGCTGTAAAATCCTTCGACGCCACCAGCGCCACCGGGGTCATTATCGATCCTCAAACCGGTAATATTCTGGCGATCTCTTCCGTCCCTGATTTTGATCCAAATAATTCTTCTCAATATCCAACTGAAAATCAAAAAATAAGAGCGATAACCGATCAGTTTGAACCTGGCTCTACGTATAAAATTGTTGCTGCCACTGCTGCATTAGATTTGAATACTGTAACAGCCGATCAGGAATTCAACTGCGAATATGGCGGTTATACCTTAAAAGATGTTCGGATCAACGATCATGAAGAATATGGATTGCTCACTGTTGTTCAAATCATTCAGCATTCCAGTAATGTTGGCATTATAAAAATTGCTGAAACCATTGGCAAAAATTCATTTTATCGTTACTGTCGTGATTTTGGTTTTGGCAGCAATACAAATATTAATCTGACTGGTGAAGTTAACGGAACATTACGAAAAGTCGATGACTGGAGTGATATATCTTTAGCTGAATTATCCATGGGACACGAAATTGGTGTTACGGCACTCCAGTTGGCGGTTGCCTATTCTGCCATTGCTAATGGTGGGTATTTATTGCGCCCTCGTTTGGTGCATCAAATTGTGGATCAAAACGGTCAAATTGTATACCGCGAGACACCTGAAGTGATCAGGAAAATTGCTTCTCCTCAGGTAATGGAATCTGTTAAATCCATGTTGGTAAAAGTTGTGGAAAGTGGTACGGGAGGTAATGCTCAAATCATGGGATGGTCCGTGGCTGGCAAAACGGGTACCGCACAAAAATTTATAGACGGAAAATATTCCAATTCCAAATTCGTAAGCAATTTTGTGGGCTTCTTCCCTGCTGAAAACCCTCAGGTTTTAGGTGTGATAATAATTGATGAGCCACGTTATGGTAAACATTGGGGTGGCGAAGGTGCAGCACCGGTTTTTCGACGGGTAATGCAACGGATTATCAATATGGATGATAATCTGGAGACACCAAAAACACAACCAAGTAAATCAGAACCAGTTTTGGCTCAAACAAAGATGGTTATGGCAATGAATCCTATAAGCAGCATATCGACTGCTTTATTACAAACCACAGAATTTTATTCAGAAAAAGAAAAATTAGGTAAAGTACCAGAGGTAAGGGGGATGAGTTTGAAGAAAGCCTTATCAACACTGAGAAAAGCTCATCTCAAAGTTAAAGTCAATGGTTCAGGGAAAGTAATCTGGCAAAGTCCTGCTCCTGGAACACGAGTAAAAAGCGGAAATACTTGTGAGATAGGATTGCAGTGAATCATCGTTTAGACACATTGTTAAAACATCTATTGTCTGAAGAACAATCCCTACCGCCTACGCATGTATCCGGCATATCCATTGACTCACGGAAAGTGAATCCCGGGGACATATATATTGCTATTCCTGGCACGGCGCATGACGGCCATGAATTTATCCCAGACGCTGTTGAACGAGGTGCATCAGCAATTATTGCCAATGGCAGGAAAATTGGAAAGCAAAAAGTTCCCGTGATTCACGTGGCCAACCCACGACGTATGGCAAGTTTGGTTGCGGCTGAATATTATGGACATCCCACAAAGGAATTAACCGTTATTGGCATTACAGGAACAAATGGTAAAACCACAACGGCTAGTATTATAAACAGCATATTAGAGTCGGCTGATATTAAGGTTGCACAGATGGGAACCTTGGGCATTATTGCTGATGGATACGAGGCAAAAAAGACCCTCACAACAGAAGATGCCATCACGTTACAGCGCACTATGCGGGATTTTGTCGATCAGGGATTTACCCATGTCGTCATGGAAGTTTCCAGCCATGCCATCCATCAATATCGTGTAGCAGATGTGGATTTTAATGTAGCTGTTTTTACAAATCTCACTCCAGAGCATCTGGATTATCATGGAACCATGGAAGAATATTTCCAATCAAAAGCACGAATGTTTAAAAAGCTCCCAATCACTGCCACCGCAGTCATTAATATGGATGATGAATACGGGCAACAACTTCCTGAGCTTTGTCCGGCACCGGTTGTTTTTACGTCCACCTACAATTCTGATGATTTGCATTTTTCTGATTTGGATTCCTCTTTAAATGGAATTAATGGCACCATCACCGGAGGACATGAGACCTATACTATTGAGTCTGGTCTTATTGGTAGTTTTAATGTAGAAAATATTTTATCTGCTGTCGGCGCCATGCATGCCATCGGCATTCCTAATTCAGCCATTTCTAATGGTATAAAAAATTGCAAAACAATATCCGGTAGAATGGAACAATTTCCCTGTCGAAATGGTGGAATGGTCATTATGGATTACGCTCATACACCCGATGCCTATGACCAAGTATTAAGAACCATCCACAATTTGATAGACAAAGGTGGTCGCATAACTCTTGTTTTTGGTGGCGGTGGCAATCGGGATGCTTCAAAACGACCGGCTATGGCATCCATCGCAGAAATGCATGTGGATCGATGCTTCATTGCTCCTGATAACCCCAGGGATGAGGATATCAGTCAAATCAACCAGGATATTATCGCCGGTTTTACCAAACATATTTATACACTATTTGATGACCGTGGAGTTGCCCTAAAACAGGCAATTCAAGAATGCAATACAGGTGATATTGTTGTGGTTTTAGGAAAAGGCCGGGAAAACTATCAGGAAATCCGCGGAGAAAAAATACCGTATTCAGATTTGGCGATAATTCGGGAGTACTGCTGTGAGAATTAGCTTGCCACAACCTGAATTATTTGCTGAAGTATTCCAAGCGGTTACAGGACAGCATCTTGATAATAAGGTGACGGGAATTGCCACGGATAATCGCCATGTTCTTCCTGGAGACATGTTCATTGCACTAAAAGGTGAACAGGTCGATGGACATACTTTTGTCAGTCAGGCCGTAGAAGCTGGTGCCACAACTTTAATGGTTGAGAATCGTAGTCAAGAATTTGAATCTGCTCAATCCATCATTGTTGGTAATGCAATAATCACTATTGGGGAAATTGCTCAAAAATGGCGCCAACGATTTTCGATTCCGGTAATTGGTATTACGGGTACAAACGGTAAAACGACCACCAAAGAGCTATTACGACATGTTTTGTCGTCGTCATATAATGTCCATGCAACCGAGGGAAATTTCAATACGTCGATTGGATTACCGCTTTGCTTATTAACACTGACAGATACGCATACTGCATCAATTCTTGAAATGGGCGCAAATCAAAGCGGGGATATTTCATACTTGTGTGACATTGCCCAACCTACCCACGGATTAATCACCAATATTGCTCCTGCCCACCTTGAAGGTTTTGGATCTATCGATGCTATTGCCCAGGAAAAAGGTGAATTATTCCTCTCATTGTCAGATGGTATTTCCTTTGTTAATGATTCTGATTCAAGAATTGTTGATTTGCCCATCGTTGGTGAGGAAATCCATTTTGGATTTACACCTATTTGTGATTTTGCCGCCGATCTCATTGTGGAAGACGATCAATCCGTTACAGTGAACATTAATACTGTCGATGTTCTCACGTATTCTCGAAATAAAACATTGGCAAAAAACATTCTGGCAGTTGCTTCGATTGCAGTTACGCTCGGCGTTGATTGGGAGGTTATTCAATCTCAAATTGCTTCCTATACACCCACAAATGGGCGGTGTGTTGTTAAGCAAATTGGTGATATCACAATTATTGATGATACGTACAACGCAAACGTGACATCGACAAAAGAATCCATCGATTTTCTATCTTCATTTGACAATGGCAAACAAATCTTCATTTTTGGTGATATGTTGGAACTTGGTGACGATTCTTCTGACCTCCATTCACAAATCGGCAACTATTGTACGCAAAAACAACTAGATGTCGTATTGACCGCTGGTAAATGGACCACTTATACCCATGAGGCTGTAAACAACAGAATTATCAAATTTCATTCCGATACTAAAGAAGGACTTATTCCAACAATGAGCGACATCGTCAAACCTGGCGATATTGTTCTATTCAAAGGTTCTCGCGGAATGGCAATGGAAACCCTTATTGCTGAATTGGAGTCAAAATAATGTTATATGAACTCCTATTTCCATTAACCAAGCACTTATCATTCCTGAATGTATTTCAATACATTACAGCACGCGCAGCTTTTGCTGCCATTACTGCTCTTCTTATCAGTTTTATTATTGGTCCGTGGATTATTCGAAAACTCGAAAAACACCAGATCGGTGAAGAAATTGGAAATCGCGGACCTGAATCCCACCAAAAAAAGCGTGGAACTCCAACAATGGGCGGAATCATCATCCTGTTGGCAGTATTTATTCCCACATTACTGTTTGCAAAACTGGATAATATCTATGTGCAAATCATCATTTTGGCGACTGTATGGATGGGATTGATTGGATTCCTTGATGATTACTTAAAAACCATCCGAAAGATGAAAGATGGTTTAGTAGCACGATATAAACTGGCTGGACAAATTATCCTTGGATTCATCATAAGTTATATCATTTTTCATACACCAGAATTTGCTGCATTTAAAAGCAGTACCTCCGTTCCCTTCTTCAAGAATCTCGAGTTAGATTTTGGTCTGCTTTATCCATTAATCATTGTTCTGGTTATTACTGGCTATTCTAATGCCGTTAACCTTTCCGATGGATTAGACGGGTTAGCAGCAGGTTTATTGGCTATTGCATTTACTGTCTTTTCAGCGATTGCGTATATCAGCGGTCGAGTGGACTTTTCTGATTATTTAAATATTATCTATCTCCCTGGTGCAGGAGAACTCACAATTTTTACTGCAGCATTGACAGGAGCCTGCATAGGCTTCCTCTGGTTTAATTCCACTCCCGCCCAAGTATTTATGGGCGATGTAGGTTCCCTTTCCATGGGTGCGGCATTGGGTACTCTTTCTGTTTTACTTAAAAAAGAATTATTGTTGTTTATCATTGGCGGTGTTTTCGTTTGGGAAGCCACCTCCGTTGTGTTACAACTTACATATTTCCAATATTCAAAGCGAAAGACCGGTGAAGGTAAACGATTATTTCGTATGGCCCCCATACATCATCATTTTGAATTATCAGGATGGCCGGAAACTCGCGTTGTAATCCGTTTTTGGATTATTGGTTTACTATTAGCATTATTCTCATTAACCACATTTAAAATTCGATAAATGGACATTTCAAATAGAAATACTATTGATTTAAAGGATAAAAAGATCGTAGTGATCGGTCTTGGTCTCAGTGGGTACGCCGCCGCCAAACTTGCAATTCATTGTGGTGCGCACGTTTTGATTAGTGATCCTTCCCAATCCGATATAGTCAAATCACGTGGTGAAGAATTAAGTGAAATAGGAATTTCAGTAGAATTAGGCAGTTATACGGATAATATTTATGACGCAGATTTGTGGATTTTATCTCCCGGTGTACCTAAAAACGAACCAATTGTTACACACGCATTAGTTAAAAAGATCACAATTGTAGGCGAAATTGAATTCGCTAGTTGGTTCACAGAATCTCCCATTATTGCAGTGACAGGTTCTAATGGAAAAACAACAACTGTGAACATTTTGACTGCCATGTGCCAAACAGATTCTACGCATGGTGTATTGGCGGGCAATGTAGGCTCTGCCTTCTCAAAGAATGTCTTAGACGAGATTGAAAATCCTGATCCGAACCAAGTTTATATACTTGAAATTTCAAGTTTTCAAATGGAATTCATTCAACACTTTCATCCGAATATTTCTGTTTTCCTAAATATTACACCTGACCATCTAGATCGTCATGGTTCCATGGCAGATTACACTTCTTCAAAAATGAATATGTGCCAAAATCAGGGCAAATCTGATACGATTATTTATAATGGCGACGATCCTATTTTAACAGAACGACTAAATAATGTCTCTTCTCAAATCAAAATATTCGGATTTAATGAAAATTCTGAATATTCATTTAGAATCAATGCAGCCAATATTTATGATAAGTCCAAAAATATTTATATAAAAATTGATGAAATCGCATTACCAGGTCCTCATAATGTTGCCAATCTGACAGCAGCCGCAATGGCGGCAAAAACTATTGGCATTCCTGATGACCAAATTCAGCATGTTTTTCGATCTTTCCAGGCCATCCAACATCGGTTAGAAAATGTAGCTACAATATCCGGAATCGACTTCATTAATGATTCCAAGGCCACAAATGTAGATGCAGTTAAAGTGGCGCTACAAAGCTATACGCAACCGATTATCCTAATCCTTGGAGGGAAAGATAAAGGGGGCGATTTCACACAACTCCTACCACATACCCACAACGTAAAGGCCGTCCTCGCTTACGGCCAGGCTCGAGATATCATAGCGACTGCATTAGAGGATGCGGTTAGACTGTCCTTAGTGGAGGGTCTTAAGGATGCGGTCCGCTTGAGCCATCAGCTTGCCAGCTCCGGGGATATTGTTTTATTGTCCCCGGGCTGCGCCAGCTTTGATCAATTTACCAGTTATGAAGAACGTGGTGATATGTTTAAAAAATGGGCAAATGAATTAGAGCAGATTGCATGAAAACAATCACACTAAGTATGAAGAATTTTGACCGGCCATTAATGGCAGCAGTCGTGATTCTGGCAATAATTGGTACAGTCATGCTCTACAGTGCAAGTTCGTCCTTATCCATGTCAGAAACGAGTGGTAGAACCGACACAGTCTACTTGCAGGCACATTTAAAACGAATGTTAATTGGCATTATTGTTTTATTTACCAGTATTCTTATTGATTATCGTAATCTCAAAAATATTGCTCCATGGTTAATGTATGGTTCAATTGCCCTTCTGGTTATTACAAAAGCTATTTTTCTTATTAAAGGAATTCACGCACCAGCACGATGGTTGTATCTTGGCCCCATATCCATTCAGACTGCGGATATTGCACGATTGTCACTAATTATTTACCTTGCGGCATACCTCGATTATAAACGAGATCAAATCAAAGATTTTTACAGTGGATTCGTACCTCCTATTGTCGTTATCGGCATTCTATTTGCTCTCATAGTAATTCAACCTGATTTCAGCACAGCAATGATGTTTGGTATCATAACAGCGGTGATGCTGTTCATGGGCGGTGCCAGATTACCACATATGATGGCCACCGGAGCGGTTGCTATCGCTGTAGCCTTACCGGTAATGATGGCAATGCCATACCGTCGTGCTCGTGTATTGGCGTGGTTGTACGGCACTGATGATGGATCTATCGGCTACCAGGTTACGCAGTCTCTGATTAGTCTTGGTAACGGCGGATTTTTTGGATTGGGATTAGGCAATAGTATGGAAAAAAACTTTTTCCTCCCTACTCCTCATACTGATTTTATTTTTTCCATCATTGGTGAGGAAATTGGATTAATTGGTACCATATTTATTTTGACGATTTTTCTGTTCATCTTCCAACGTGGAATCAAAATAGCTAAAGACTGCACTGACCCTTTTGGTATTTTTTTGGCGATTGGCATTTCATTCAATATTGTATTGTATGCCTTTATCAATGCTGCCGTAACAACAAATATATTCCCCGTAACAGGACTTCCTATGCCTCTGATTAGTTATGGTGGGTCTGGAATGATTATCAATTTTGCTGCAATTGGTATTTTACTCAATATCAGTCAATCCCGACGTGTGGTGTCACGTCCTTCAACTATGCAGAGGTATAATAAATGAATATCTTAATTGCAGGTGGAGGAACAGGCGGACATTTATTCCCGGCTTTGGCAATTGGGAATGAGTGGAAAAAACGTCACAATGATTGTATTGTACATTATGTAGGATCCACATTTGGGATTGAAGCTTCGTTATTACCAAATCAAAATGTTACCTACACATTATTACCTATTCGTGGATTGCAACGTGGTCTTTCTTTTAGATCCGTCGGAAGAAATTTGCTTTTACCTTGGCGTTTGTTCGTTTCATATTATAGAGCGAAGAGGCTGTTTAATAGAATTAGTCCATTGGTTGTAATAGGGACTGGCGGTTATGCCAGCGCGTTGCCTGTCAAAATCGCAATTCAAAAAGGCATTCCAGTCGTATTGCAAGAACAAAACTCCTTTCCTGGATTAACAACCAGAATGTTCGCAGAACGGGCTGAAAAAGTTTGTCTTGGATTTGAAACAACAACCAATCTTCTGAATACCAATACTGTTTTTACTGGAAATCCGGTACGGTATTCCCAGCCAGAGGGAAATAGAATCTTGGCAGCTGAAACCTTCAATTTAAATCCAAATATGCCCACCGTTTTCCTTACGGGTGGAAGTCAGGGCTCTGCCATACTAAATCATATAATGAACATTGCTTCTTCCTTGTTTGTGAATGCTGGTATTCAAGTATTATGGCAAACTGGAAAACATCATTTTTCACGGTATCAATCCAAGGATAACGAAAGCATTCGCGTCCTACCCTTTATTGAAGATATGGCATTAGCATACAGTATATCCGATACCATAATTAGTCGTGCTGGCGCCATCGCGCTGGCCGAATTGGCCGTTTGGGGGAAACCCAGTGTTTTGGTTCCCCTTCACTCTGCCGCCGGAGATCATCAAAGAAAAAATGCTGAAGCAATGGCAACGGTTGGTGCATCTATAATGATTGAAGAACCCCATCTGACACCTGAAAAACTGTTTTCATTGATAAAACAAATTATTAGTGACAAAGATCGAATATCTGAAATGAGTAAAGCTGCAAAAAGCATGAGTAAACCTGAAGCAACATCCCATATTGTTGACATTATTGAGGAGATTGCGCGAGTATGAAATACCGCTCAGTAAAAAATATACATTTTGTGGGAATTGGCGGAATCGGAATGTCTGGAATTGCTGAATTATTGATTAACCTGGGTTTCAAGGTTTCAGGATCAGATTTAAACTTCTCGCCCATTGTTGAAAATTTGCAAAGATTAGGCGCCAATGTAGTTAAAGGTCATGAAGCTTCCCATGTGGCAGATTGCGAAGTTTTAGTTTATTCCAGCGCAGTAAAACAGAATAATCCAGAACTGGTTGAAGCTAACCGTCGTGGAATTCCAGTTATCCGTCGCGCTGAAATGCTAGGTCAGCTTATGGCGGTTAAAGAAACAAGTATAGGTGTTGCAGGAACGCATGGTAAAACATCAACATCTTCAATGGTTGGCGCTGTTCTCGCTAATGCAGGACTGGACCCAACACTTGTGGTTGGCGGCCTAGTTACAACATTAAATACGAATAGCGTTCTTGGCTCTGGTGACATCATTGTGGTGGAAGCTGATGAATATGATCGCAGCTTTCTGGCCTTAAGCCCCACAATGAGTATCATTACCAACATTGAATTAGAACATACAGACATTTACGACGATCTGGAAGATATCCAGAATTCATTTACACAATACGCCAATTCATCACCTTTTTATGGCAGAGTAATCGCTTGTATTGACTCTCCTGGTGTACAAACTATTTTATCATCTATAAAACGACCTGTCAAAACGTATGGACTTTCCCACCAGGCAGACTATCGTGCGAAAGATTTGAATTTCGATAGGATTCAATCCACATTTACAGTGATGTCTGGAAATGAAAAACTTGGGGAAATCGTACTACAAGTTCCCGGGACACATAGCGTATTGAATGCGCTCTCAGTTGTGGCGTTATCCATGGAAATGGGATTATCCTTTGAGATAATTAAAAAAGGTCTCGCCTCCTATGGCGGTGTACGTCGCCGATTCGAAATTAAAGGTCAGACTAATGATATAATGGTCGTGGATGATTATGCTCACCATCCAACGGAAGTTAAGGCGACACTCAAAGCAGCGCGCAATGGATGGGATCGTCGTATCATCGCCATTTTTCAGCCCCATTTATATTCCCGGACAAGAGACTTTTATATGGATTTTGCTTCGGCCTTTATGGACTGTGATATATTTATTGTGCTGGATGTTTACCCTGCACGCGAAGATCCCATCCCTGGAATTACAGGAGAAATTGTTGCGAAAGCGGCTCAGGAATCAGGACATAAACATGTTCACTATGTTGAAGAAATTGACTCATTAACTCCACTGGTCGATGAATTATCGCGACCTGGAGACATCATTATTTCTCTTGGTGCCGGTAGCATTTGGCGTTTTAGTGAATCCTATGCAAATCATTTGAAGGATATTCATGGCCAGGCGTAGAAAATCACAGCAACCAAAACCTTGGTCAATATGGTTGGTCGGTATTCCAATCACAATCGTCTTTTTTCTCATAACGGGATATAGTTATCAATGGGCAGATTTCACAGAATCTACGCGGATTGCCGCTATTACAATAAAAGGTAATACTATCATACAAACGTCTGAGTATTTAAATGCAATTCCAACCATTGATTCATCGTCAATTTTGTCGCTTGATATGGGATTAATTCATACGCAGTTGGAAAACCATCCTTATGTGAAGGCAGCACGTGTTTCTCGTCGTTTTCCAAAGAGAGTTATTATTGAATTATCAGAAAGACAACCTATTGCCTGGGTTAATAATTCATCCAATATCTATGTTGGACGTGAAGGGTATATATTGCCTAATAATGAACGTTTAGACGATTTAGACTTGCCCATTATGTCAAATTTTAATCCGGCACCTGAGCTTTACCCCGAAGGCGAAATAGTTATTTCGCAGCCAGTGCGCAAAGCTGGCGATATTTTGAGTTGGATGATCGAATCCTATCCGACACTATATGAAAGTTTATCAGAAATACGACTGAATCCATCAGATGATTATGAATTAGTGCTTGAAAATTATCCCACTCGCATAATTCTTGGGAAATTAGATTTGTACTCAAAACTAAATGTACTAAAAGAATTTGAATCTACGCTTCTGTCTAAACGATTACTTACGGATTATGCTTACTTAGATCTGAGATACAATAACCAGGTGATTGCACGAGAACGACGATTATGAAGAATTTGAGTATGACGACAGATAAAAATATTATCACCGGCATTGATATTGGGTCTGCTACAATAACCTGCAGTATTGTTGATTTAGGTGACGCCAATAATGATGCTCGATTATTAGGGATTGGCACATCTCCATCCACCGGCATTCGTAAAGGATGTATCATTCACAGGGACAAGGTTAGTTCAGAATTGGAATCTGCAATCACCAATGCGGAAACCATGGCAAATGTGAAAATCCAAAATGCGTGGTGCTCGCTGACGGGCGATCATATCCGTGGGATAAATACAAACGGTGCGACTCCTATCCATAAGGCTCCTGGGTCGGGCATTCCGCAAGAACAAGAAATACGGAAGGAAGATGTCCAAAAAGCATTCGAGATGACGAAAAATATCACCTTCCCCCCTGATCGCAATATTCTCCACGTCCTCCCACAAGAATTTATTATTGATACGATGACTGGAATTAAGGATCCCGTTGGAATGACTGGTCGTCGCTTGGAGGCGCGTGTTCACTTAGTCACGACTGCCATATCCGCCATGACCAACCTAGTAAATTGTGTTGAAGAATTGGGAATTACAGTTCATGGCTTGGTCTTTCAGGGATTGGCTTCTGCGATTGCCGTCCTTGATCAGGATGAAATGGAATTAGGGGTAGCCTGTGTGGATATCGGTGCTGAAACAACAGAGGTTACCGTTTTCTTTGACAGTGGCGTGCGTCATACGGGAGTTATTCCCATTGGTGCCAACAGTGTTACAAATGATATTGCTGTTATGTTGCAAGTCCCCAAAAAGATTGCTGAAGAAATCAAATTAAAATATGCATCTGCCAAAGCATCCATGGCATCACCTGAGCTGGATTTTGAAATCCCAGACAATGAAAAGAATATGAAGCGTAATGTTTCAGAGCATGAACTTTCCCGCTATGTTGAAGCGCGGATGGTAGAAATTTTACAATTAGCCGCACGTGAAGTTGCTAAAGCCGACATCCATGAAAAACTCACTTACGGATTGGTTTTAACTGGCGGCGGTTCTGAACTCAAAAATTTAGCCGGACTGGCTGAAGAAGTGTTAAAAACACGAGTGCGAATTGGCTCACCAAGGGGACTCCGCGGTATTTCTGATGTGGCAGCAAAACCACAATATGCTTGTGCCCTTGGTTTAACCCAATGGTATCAGTTTAATCCCGAATCAAGTCACATTCAAGAAGGGGTCTTACACCCGGGATATCTATTTAAAAAACTTGGAAAATGGTTTAAAGAGTTTTTCTAACCTGCAAATGAAGGAGCATAGTTATGCTATTTGAATTCGATAATCTTGCTGAACAAAAAGCAAAAATAAAAGTCATTGGTGTCGGTGGTGGCGGTGGAAATGCCGTAAATCGAATGATCACTTCCAGTATGGGTGGTGTTGATTTTATTGTTATTAATACCGATGCCCAGGATCTTGATCTAAATCCCGCTAAACACAAAGTACAAATTGGAAAAAATTTAACCAAGGGTCTGGGAGCTGGAGCCAAAGCAGACATTGGTAAAGAGGCAATAGAAGCTGACCGTCAGGCTGTAGAAACTCTTCTGGAAGGTGCCGACATGGTATTTATCACTTCCGGGATGGGCGGTGGAACCGGTACAGGCGCTTCGCCAGTTGTGGCACAAATCAGCCGTGAAATGGGTATCCTTACGGTTGGGATTGTTACATTGCCATTTACGTTCGAAGGTCCCAAAAGGATGAACCGCGCAATGGCCGGAATCTCTGAACTTCGGAAAGCATGTGATACTATGATAGTCATCCCGAACCAAAAATTGATGACAATTGTGGATAAATCCACCACATTGACAGAAGCATTTCAATTAGCCGACTCCATCCTGCATCAAGCAGCAAAAGGCATCTCCGACCTTATCAACGTTAATGGGATTATAAACCTTGATTTCGCCGATGTTGAAACGGTTATGAAAAACATGGGTGAAGCCATTATGGGTACTGGAACTGCTGCAGGAGAAGAACGTGCTGTTTTGGCTGCGCAACAAGCCATTTCAAGCCCATTACTGGATAATGCAAGTATCAATGGCGCACAAGGCGTATTGGTGAATATAACTGGTGGGACCAATCTTACGCTTCATGAGGTAACAGATGCCACGCAGATTATATTTGAAGAAGCAGGAAATGATGCAAACATCATATTTGGAGCCGTAATAGATCCAAATATGGGTGATCAAATTTCTGTAACTGTAATCGCTACAGGCTTCAACCGCATGGATACGGCTGAAAAAGAGAAAAAATCCGTCCACTCTGTGCCGCAAAGAAACACGCAGCCTGAGACAAACATATTGGCTGAAAAAGTAAATATTCCGTTACACAATCAAAAAACAACTCCTAAAGAAGAACCCGTAATACCGGAACCATCTAAACAACGTCATTTCTTTGATGATAGCAAACCATCACTTTTTGGCAAAGAGTTGGAAATTCCGGCTTTCATTCGTCGTCAGCACGAATAGTTAATTCTACCATAGCAGGATAGAAACAAAAAGCCCCGATATTTAAAATACCGGGGCTTTTATTTAATACAGTGTCAAGTGTGATTTAAATTTTCATACCACCTACACGCAGTTCATTCACAACCTTACGAATTCCCTTTTTATCGATAATTCGTAATCCACGTGTGGATACATTAAGCGTGATGTACCGTTTTTCATCCGGCAACCAAAATCTTTTCTTCTGTAAGTTAACATCGAACCTACGACGGGTTTTGTTGTTAGCATGACTCACACTATTCCCGAACATTGGTTTTTTACCTGTTACGTCGCAAACTCTACTCATAATATCCTCTAATAAATCTTTTTGCAATCCAAAAAAGCCGATGAATTTAATCTCATAATTGATACAGTTCAAATATTTGTTGTTGTAATTTTGTTTTTCTAAATCGAGGTTAAAATGAATATTAGGATCGCTACTGTATCAGACATATCAATACTTGTTCAATATAATATTGCCATGGCACAGGAAACAGAAAATAAGACGCTTGATTATGATGTGGTTCACAAGGGTGTGACGTCCGTAATTAATGATACAACAAAAGGATTTTACCTTATTGCCAAGGATGCCGATATTATCATGGGGCAACTGATGATTACAACTGAATGGTCTGATTGGCGCAATGGTTATTTCTGGTGGATTCAGTCTGTATATGTTCATCCTGACTATCGAAAACGCAGTATCTTTCGCTCATTGTTCCTCCATGCTAAAGATTTAGCCCAGCAGAAAGGGAGCATTTGTGGAATGCGATTATATGTTGATGAATCAAATACAACAGCCCAACATGTTTATTCTTCACTTGGATGGGAGAAAACAGACTATCAGTTTTTTGAAATTGATTGGTCGAAGTAACAACTTAATTTTTTATAAATAATGGTTATCGGTAAACTAAAAATAGAAAATCCATTTTTTCTGGCTCCCATGGCTGGAGTAACAGATTATGCTTTTCGTCTTATATGCAAAGAGCAAGGTGCAGGCATTGTGTATTCTGAGTTTGTTTCAGCACATGGTATCATCAGGGAGAATTCCAAAACCCTAAATATGATACAATTTTCTGAGGCAGAACGACCCATTGGAATTCAGATATTTGGCGATGAACCTGAAGTTATGTCAAAAGCAGCCAAAGAAATTGTTCATCGATTTGATCCCGATTTAATTGATATTAATTACGGATGTCCAGTGCCAAAAATCACTAAAAAAGGCGCCGGATCAGCAGCGTTAAAAGACCTTTGCCTTATGGATGAAATCACAGCTGCTGTTATAGAAACTGTGAAAGATCGTCCAGTAACAGTTAAAATGCGAGCGGGTTGGGATAAAAACTCGATTGTTATTCCAGAAGCTGGAGTTAGATTGGAAGCTCTTGGAGTTAGCGCCATAACGTTGCATCCACGAACTGCAAATCAAAAATATACTGGATTTGCAGATTGGTCTCTTATCAAAGAATTGAAGAATTCCGTTAAAATACCTGTAATCGGGAATGGCGATATACGATCGCCGAATGATGCCACAAGAATGTTTGAAGAAACGGGATGTGATGCTATTATGATTGGAAGAGCTGCTTTAGGAAATCCGTGGATATTCAAACAACTTAATAATGATAGAGATGGTATTGTTAGCCTTCCCCCATCTCCTAATGATTTAATAGAGATGTGTGAGCGACATCTTCAATTACTCATAGAAGATAAAGGTGAATATATTGCTACAAATCTCATTCGAAAGCATTTCGGATGGTACATCAAAGGATTTCCCAGTGCTGCAAGCATTAGAAAATCTCTGGTTTCTTCTTCGGGAATTGATGAAATGAGAGAGATACTTTTTACAATGAAATCATGAAATTTTATTGTTGAACGTGAATATTCTATTCTATGAAAAAGTATCTACAGAAATTGTTCACTTCTATTGATTCCCTTGCCAAAATATGGGTAATTTTTTACTCTTTTTTCGAATAATATTTTTATAAATCATTCACGATTGAGGTATCATGGCTAATGCAAAGGTAACTGTCCCAAAAGCAGTTAATGAACCAATTAAATCATATGGTCCTGGAAGCCCAGAAAAAGTCTCTCTGAAAACGAAGCTCGCTGAATTATCAAATACTACAATAGAAATTCCATTGATAATAAATGGAAAAGAAGTACGCACTGGTAATACCGCAAACTGTGTGATGCCTCATAATCATAATCATGTATTAGGCACGTATCACTTAGCAAGTGAAGTTGAAGTGCACGAAGCAATAAGGGTATCTCAAAAAGCCTGGAAAGAATGGTCAACTACACCGTGGGAACATCGTGTTTCAGTGTTTAAAAAGATGGCTTCTTTGTTACAGGGTCCTTATCGCGATACGCTGAATGCTGCCACTATGCTGAATGTTAGTAAAAATGCCTATCAGGCTGAGATAGATTCCGCATGTGAACTGATAGATTTTTATAATTTTAACGCCTGGTACGCCGAAGAGATTTACGAACAGCAACCACCTATCTCTCCTGATGGATTATGGAATACTGTCCAACACCGTCCCTTGGAAGGATTTGTATTTGCAGTTACTCCATTTAATTTTGTGAGTATTGCTGGCAATCTACCTACTGCCCCGGTTCTCATGGGTAATGTTGCTTTGTGGAAACCAGCATCTTCGGCAGTTTACCCCACTTATTTTTTAATGAAAATGTTTAAGGAAGCCGGTCTTCCTGATGGAGTTATCAATTTTATTCCTGGCCCTGGAAGCAAAGTCGGCCCAATCGTCATAAATGATCCAAGTTTTGCCGGAGTTCATTTTACCGGATCAACTGCTGTTTTTCAAAACATGTGGCGTACTATTGGATCAAACATAAATACCTATAAATCCTACCCGAGAATCGTTGGTGAAACTGGTGGCAAGGATTTTTGTATCGCCCATGAGTCTGCCGACACGATGGGTGTCATTACTGCAATGGTTCGCGGATCCTTTGAATATCAAGGTCAAAAATGTTCTGCCCTCTCCCGTGCCTATTTACCAAAAACGCAATGGCCTGAATTAAAAAAACTGCTGATAGATGAATGTTCCACCATCAAAATGGGTGACGTGACAGATTTTTCTAATTTTATGAATGCTGTTATCGATGAAGCTGCATTTAACACTATTACAGGGTACATCGATTATGCAAAGAATGCCAATGATGCAGAAATCATCTTTGGTGGAGGTTATGATAAAACGGACGGATATTTCATCGAACCAACGGTAATCCTGACAGATAATCCTAAATTCAAAACGATGGTAGAAGAGATTTTTGGACCTGTACTAACTATTTTCCTCTATGACCCTAAGGATTGGAAAGAAACATTAGATTTGGTTGATTCCACTTCTCCCTATGCTCTCACTGGTTGTGTCTTTGCTAATGACCGTTATGCCATAATAGAAGCTGCTGATGCATTAACACATGCTGCAGGAAATTTCTATATCAACGATAAACCAACTGGAGCTGTAGTGGGTCAACAACCATTTGGCGGTGGTAGGGCATCTGGGACCAATGACAAAGCAGGATCCATGTCTAATTTATTACGTTGGGTATCTCAACGAACAATCAAAGAAACTTTTGTGCCAGCAACAGATTACCGATATCCCTTCATGGAAGAAAAATGATCAAATATATTTATCGATTAATCTCCTTTGAACAAACGTTTGGGTTTAGTTAACACGTCCGTCTTTTGCTTGATGATCACTACCTAAACAACTAATGGAGAAGAAAAATGAATCGTACAAAAACATTAATTATGGGCGCCGCAGGGCGCGATTTTCACAATTTCAATTTACTCTACAGAAATAATGATACTGTAGAAGTCGTTGCATTTACTGCCACACAAATTCCTGACATAGACGGACGTACATATCCTGCTGAATTAGCAGGTTCACTCTATCCAAACGGAATCCCCATCCACGATGAATCTGATCTTGATGTTCTCATTCAGGATTTAGAGGTAGAAGAAGTCATATTCTCCTACTCTGATATTGCCCACGAAGATGTAATGCATAAAGCCTCTCGCGTTATGGCAGCGGGAGCACATTTTAAACTTTTGGGTAGCACACCCACCATGATAAAATCCACCAAACCTGTTATTGGTATCGGTGCTGTTAGAACTGGTTGTGGTAAAAGTCAAACAACACGCAAAGTTGCTGAAATATTAAAAGCAGCCGGAAAAAAAGTTGCAGCTATACGACATCCTATGCCTTATGGTGATTTGGTAAAACAAAAAGTCCAGCGTTTCGCTACAATCGAAGATTTAAAGAAGCACGACTGTACAATTGAGGAAATGGAAGAATACGAACCACACATTACTTCAGGCACGATTATTTACGCAGGTGTGGATTACGAAGCCATTGTTCGTGAAGCTGAAAAAGAAGCTGATATCATCCTTTGGGATGGCGGAAACAACGATATGTCCTTTTATCAAACCGATCTTTATATCGTAGTAGTAGACCCACACCGTCCCGGACATGAGCTTTCCTATTACCCTGGTGAAACAAACCTTTTGTTAGCCGATGTCGTCGTCATTAACAAGATTGATACGGCTGATATGGAAGATATCGATGAAGTGCGTTGGAATGTACGCGAAACCAATCCAAAGGCAATAATCATTGATGCGGCGTCTCCTATCTCAGTGGATGACCCAACACTAATCTATGGGAAAAAAGCACTTGTCGTAGAAGATGGCCCTACATTAACACATGGCGAAATGCAATATGGAGCCGGTATGGTGGCAGCAGAAAAATTTGGTGCTGACAGCGTTGTTGATCCACGACCATTTACCGTTGGTTCTATTACTGAAACATTTGAAAAATATCCTAATATTGGCAAATTATTACCAGCCATGGGATACGGTGAGCAGCAGATGAAAGATCTGGAAGAAACCATTGAGAATACTGAGTGTGACGTTGTCATTATTGGTACTCCTATAGATTTGAGACGTGTTGCAAAGATCAATAAACCATCTGTTCGCGTCACGTATGAATTACAGGAAATTGGTTCACCAAATCTTGAAGAAGTATTAAAACCCTTCACATCTTAAATAGACTGCAGAACAACCGAAGATGAGACCAAACCGATCTGTCATGATTGCTTTAGGTGGGAATGCCCTATCACCAAAAGGCAGTGCAGGTGATATTACTGTGCAATTTGCACATACTCGAAAAAGTCTTGAAGCCATCATGCATTTTGTAGACTTTGATTACAATATTTGCATTACGCATGGCAATGGGCCACAAGTTGGTGATGAACTTTTGCGCATGGATTTAACTCATGAGCAAGTACCTCCCTTACCTCTTGGGTTATGTGTTGCTGGAACCCAGGGCACAATCGGGTATATGATCCAACAATCTCTGCAAAACCGCTTAAAAGAAGCACATGTCGATCGTGAAGTTGTAACGTTAGTTTCACAGGTTATTGTTGATAAAGATGATCCATCTATTCAGAATCCAACCAAATTTATTGGTCAGCGATATCCTGAAAATGAGGCGAAATCTCTAGCGAAAAAATTCGGCTGGACGGTTAAAGAACAAAATCCAGGGGAATGGAGACGGGTTGTATCGTCTCCTCTTCCCCAATTTATCATGCACGGTTTTAGCACAAAAACGCTTGTTGACCATGGCACCATTGTTTTATGTGCTGGTGGCGGAGGAATCCCTGTACATTATAAGGACTCAAACACGTTGGAGGGTTTAGACGCTGTCATTGACAAAGATCTTGCTGCTGCACTTATGGGACGCATTATCAAAGCCCATGAGTTGTGGATTATTACCGATGTGGAATGTGCATATTTGGATTTTAATAAAGCGTCGCAACGTCCCATAAAAAAATGTACTGCATCTCAGGCTAAGCAATATTTGGATGAAGGACAATTTCAAAAAGGAAGTATGGCACCAAAATTTGAGGCAGCCATATATTTTTTAAAATACCATGGTGAGAAAGTGATCATTACCTCTATCTCACATGTAAAAGAAGCCATTGGTGGACGATCCGGTACAACTATTGTCCGAGACAATGCCACCTAAAAGGAGTATTCTTTGAAAATACACGAATATCAAGGTAAAGAACTATTTCGGAAGTTTAATGTAAATGTTCCCGTTGGATATCCAGCATTTTCTGTCGATGAAGCGGTGAGTTTGGCCAAACAACTGGAAGGATTTCCTGTTGTAGTAAAAGCCCAAATTCATGCTGGTGGACGTGGAAAAGGCGGCGGTGTCAAACTTGCACATTCTATTGAGGAAGTACGGGAAATTGCAAAAACCATCCTGGGAATGCAATTGGTTACTCATCAGACTGGACCTGAAGGGAAACAAGTTCAGCGATTATTGATTGAGTCCGGTATTCCCATCGAGCGTGAATTATACGCTGGTATCGTATTAGATCGTGGATCAAAGCAAGATGTCTTCATGGTTTCAACTGAAGGCGGAATGGAAATAGAAAAAGTTGCTGAAGTGTCTCCTGAAAAAATTGTAAAGGAATGGATTCATCCTGGATTAGGATTGACAGGCTTTCAAGCACGAAAGCTCGCTTTTGCTTTAGGATTATCAGGCGTACAGGTAAAACATGCCGTATCCATTTTCATGGCTTTATGGAAAGTATACAAAGCAAAAGATTGTACATTAATGGAAATTAATCCATTAGTGGTTACCAAAGACGACGATGTTATCGCCTTGGATGCGAAAATCAATTTTGACGACAATGCGCTTTTCCGTCAGAAGGATTTGGTTGAACTTCGTGATTTGTCGGAAGAAGATCCTGCAGAAGTTGAAGCCAGTCGCTTTAATCTAAACTATATCAAGTTGGACGGAAACGTCGGCTGCATGGTCAATGGTGCTGGTTTAGCAATGGGTACAATGGACATCATCAAATTATATGGTGGTGAACCTGCAAATTTCCTTGATGTGGGCGGCGTTGCAAATCCTGAAACTGTAGCAAATGGTTTCAAGATTATACTTTCTGATCCAAATGTAAAATCCATATTGATCAATATTTTTGGTGGAATCGTCCGCTGTGATCGTGTGGCTCAAGGGGTGATTGATGCTATGCAAACGGTGGAAGTTAAAATTCCTGTCGTGGTACGACTAGAAGGTACGAATGCCAAAGAAGCAGCCATTCTTTTAGAAGAATCCCCATTAGATTTTATTGTCGCAACAAGTTTAAGTGATGCTGCTGAAAAAGCAGTACACGCTGCCAGTTAGGAGAGAATATGAGTGTTTTAGTCAATAACGATACACGCTTGATCATCCAAGGATTTACCGGACAAGAAGGCTCTTTCCATGGTAGCCAGATGATAGAATATGGAAACTATGTTGTGGGTGGCGTTACGCCAAATAAAGGTGGATCTGTACACCTTGGCAAACCCGTTTTCAATACAGTTGCAGAAGCAAAAGCCGCCACGGATGCCAATACATCAGTTATTTTTGTTCCCCCTCCATTTGCTGCAGACGCCATTATGGAAGCGGTTGATGCTGGCTTAGATCTTGTTATTTGTATAACTGAAGGTATTCCCACAAAAGATATGATCATTGTTAATGATTTTATGAAGGGAAAACCTACACGGTTAGTTGGCCCAAACTGTCCCGGAGTTATTTCTCCCGGGCAGGCAAAAGTTGGAATCATGCCGGGATTCATTCATTCCGCTGGGCATGTTGGAATTATGTCTCGATCAGGCACGTTAACCTACGAGGCTGTTCATCAAATAAGTGAATTTGGCATGGGTCAATCCACCGTTATCGGTATTGGTGGCGATCCCATTATTGGCACAAATTTTATTGATATGTTAGAATTGTTCTCTAATGATGATGACACACACGGAATTGTTATGATAGGGGAAATTGGTGGGACAGCTGAAGAAGAAGCTGCCCAATGGGTTATTGACAATAGTTTTAAAAAACCAATTGTTTCATTTATCGCAGGTCAAACAGCACCTCCCGGACGCCGCATGGGACATGCCGGAGCCATCATTGCTGGAGGTAAAGGAACTGCTAAAGAGAAAATGGAAGCACTAAAAGAAGCTGGGATTCATGTTGTGAACAGTCCTGCTGAAATTGGTAAAGCCATGGCAGAGCAATTAAATAAATAAACATTATGTCATTGCAATTGCGATGACATATTAGGAGATATACAGTGGGAACCAGAACTTTCGCAATTATTAAACCAGATGCAGTAAAAAACGGACATACTGGAAAAATCTATGACCGTATCCTGCAATCAGATTTTAAAATCCTTGGTGCAAAACTTATGCGTATGACTAAAGCACAGGCTGAAGGATTTTATGCTGTTCATAAAGAACGTCCATTTTATGAAGAATTGACTACATTCATGTCTTCAGGTCAAAGTATGGTATTAGCACTAGAAAAAGAAAATGCCGTCGCTGCCTGGCGTGAAACAATCGGCGCAACCAATCCAGCTGATGCTGATGTAGGGTCAATACGTAAAGATTTTGCGACCAGTTTAGGTGAAAATGCAGTGCATGGTTCTGACAGCGATGAAAATGCAATTATCGAGATTTCATTCTTCTTTTCTGACGCAGAATTGATTGCAAACCGATAATTAGAAGAGTATTTGCATTTTTCCTCACATCAATCCAAATTTAACCGATTATATCGGAGAGGAAATCATACCTTGAAGTTCTATCTTAACATAATACTCATTCTACTATACAGTCTGTTGATTTCCTGTGGAGGTCAAACTGATACAGGCGTAGTTGGCGAATCAATTATTCTTCAAGCTGAGTCACTGGAATCCGGTGATGACTTGGAAATAACCTGGGTAATCCAGGAAAAACCTGAGGACAGCTGGTTAAATGTTGACGATGCTGAATATTCTGATGATATGGCAACTGCCACATTTATCCCTGACGAACCTGGTACATATGCATTTATAGCCACTCTATCACAATATGGTGATGAAGTATCTTCTCAAACTTTCACTTATGAAATTGAAGACGATGACAATGGCGATGATTCTCAGGATGAAGAACGACCTGAAGTCACCGAAGAAGAATGGTTGAATACAACACCTGGCACGGATAGTGTTACTGATGCTATTGTTGTAGTTACTGAAATTGTAGCAGAAGAAGTGGCTATTGAAATCGAACCTGTAAAAATTGCAAAAAAAGAACCTCCCCCTCCGCCACGAAAACAAAAAAAACAAGCCATTCCTGGATCAAAAATCCCTTTTGATGTGGAACGGTATACGATACAGGTTGCTTCAAGAAACAAACTCAAAGATGCTGAAAAAGTAGCCGCTGATTTAATTAATGCTGGGTTTGACGCATATATTCAAAAAGCATATTTCATCGAAACCGATCAAATATGGTATCGCGTTAGAGTTGGCAGCTATAATGATATTGCAATAGCAAAGACTGTTGCGGAATCTTTAGGTCAAACACATGATTTATCCACATGGATTGATCACGTTCGAATTGAACAATAATTATAATACCAGGAGATAATAATGGGTCCAATGAAACTCTACTTTGATGTAAGAGATATTTTCCGTGCGCCACGGATGGCGTTAAGTGGAAAAAAGATATTTATTTTTACATTGGCTGGTGTTATTGGTTACGCAGCCTTTTGGCTACTGGCCTATATTGCCCTGGCTGTTTCTGGAACGACTGTTGGCGCCGGATGGGAACAATATGGTTTATATCCATTTCTGTGTTGTAGTTCGTTAACCCTTTTTGGAAACATTTTATACTGGGCAGGAGCACTTATTCTATTCTATGCTATCAGCCTGGGATGTACTGCAGTAGCACGTGTCACCTATAAGCAACTTAAAGGTGATGAATTCTATTCAGCTGGTGATGCTTTTAAATATGTAAAGAAACATTGGCATCCTGTTATTTTTACATGGATTTCATTTGTTCTTATCATATTGTTTTTCTTGATTGGTGCAGCTGTATTCGCTCTATTCGGTCAAATACCATTTATCGGCGAATTCTTGTTTGTTCTTCCATATTTATTATACTTTTTCGGATCATTGTTCACCGTATACACAGCGGTTGTTTTCCTTATTTCCTTTATCTACACTCCTGCTATTGTAGCCGTTTATGAAGAAGATACAATGGGAGCAGTTTTCCAAAGCTATTCTATCACCTGGTCACAACCATGGCGAATTGTACTTTATCATGCAGTCCTATTACCCATTGGTATGATTGGCATTCATATATTTCAATTTTTCTGGTTTGCCAGTTACAAACTAGTAAATGCTGTATTTGGTATGAACTGGTTACAGTCCGTATTTGGTCTAGAGTGGTTTACAAGTGGTAAACTGGCAAATATTGCACATTGGGCATGGAACACAGTTAATCCATTTGCATTATGTGCTCCAAAAGTTGATGCCTGTTGTGCAACAACTCATGCCTGTAGTGGATGGTCATGCTGTACATGGTTTGATATGAGCGCGGTACCAACCAATGTAGTGTTAAATGGCACCGAATATGTCTCGGGGATTATTCTGGCAATTTTCTTATTCTTGCTTGTGGTTTCCGTCATTAGCTATGGTTTATCCATTCTTTCCGTAGGTGAAGTCCTAATGTTTGTTATTTTCAAAAAGAAAACAGACGACGATAATCTCTTAGAGAGAAAAGATGAAGAAGAGCTTGAAGAAGAAGAAGATAGTGACGAACCTGATTCCGACGATGATATTGAGGATGAATCAGACGGTGGCACAATTGAAAATGATTCAAGCGAAACTGTTGATACCAACACGGAAGAAAAAGAATAAAATAATAACGGGTTACTCACCCAATAATTAATGATTTAAGTCACCCTTTTATCCCTTGGATAAACAATTGTTTTTGGGTACTTTTCCGGGCTAAAAATGAAGCTATTACGATTAGAATTGAATCGTGGTTTGCACGAAGAGCTTTTTGATATTTCTGTTGAGAATATCAGTGCTGATACTGTTTTGTCAGGTCATAAGTCATTTCCCTGCACATTATCAGCGCAAACTGTCCCTACTGGATTTAAAGTGTTTGGCACTGTTGATATCACATTTTGCTTGGTCTGTGATCGATGTTTAAATCAATTCAATTCATCAGTCACACACCATTTTGAAATTTGGTTGACTCCAGATAAAGATAATGCAGACAATGGTTCTTTGGATATGATTTGGTTTCCAGACTCCATGGATGAAATTGATCTAGGTCCGATTTTTCATGATCTCATTTTACTTGAAGTCCCGTATAGCAAAACATGTTCAGAATCCTGTAAGGGTTTATGTCCTACTTGTGGAAATGATTTAAACCATGAACGTTGTTCATGTGAGAGTAAATCTGGTGATCCTAGGTGGGAAGTATTAAAAGAATTAAATAAATATTGATAATTTGGAGAGCAAATGGCACTACCAAAAACTAGAATTTCAAGAGCACGTGGTCGAAAACGTAGAACACATTGGAATGCGGCACATGTTTCTTTCATGGAATGTACACAATGTGGATCAATGAAAATGCCACACCACGCTTGCCCAGACTGCGGTTATTATCGCGGTCGTCCTGTTGTTTCCGCCAAGGAATCTTAATATCGAATGATCATAGCCTTGGATGCTATGGGAGGAGACAATGCTCCCGAGGCGGTAGTACAGGGTGCCATTCAGGCCTTATCCGAATCGCCTAGTGATCTTTCAATTGTACTCTTAGGAGATGAAAATACCATCGATACAGTGTTGGATGGTTTTATTTCTCCTAGACTATCTATTATACATACTACCCAAATCGTAGGGATGCATGATCGTGCATCTAAAGCATTGAAAACCAAACCCGACTCATCCTTAGTACGTGGTATTCAAATGGTTACAAATAAGGAAGCGAATGCATTCGTAAGTGCTGGAAATACTGGTGCTGTGATGACGACATCATTATTATCCTATGGTCGGATTAAGCATGTAAAGCGACCCACATTGGGTGTATACATTCCCACCCTGCACGGTGGAAAAATATTATGCGACGTAGGTGCTAACCCTGATGCTAAACCATACCACATTCTCCAGTCTGCTATCATGGCAAGCCATTACTTTGACCATGTTGAAAATCATAAAAATCCTAAAGTGGGACTAATAAATATTGGAGCTGAACCTAATAAGGGCAGTGAATTGTACCAAGAGACATATCAATTGTTAAAAAAAGAATTGCCAAACTTTATAGGAAATATTGAAGGCCGCCATATTATGGACTGCGAAGCCGATGTTTTGGTTTGTGATGGTTTTGTTGGAAATATATTATTGAAATTTGCCGAAGGTTGGGTCAATGTTTTTTCCAATGAAATTAAAGCAAGAATTTCAGATAAATTTTCTTATAAAATTGGCGCACTATTATTAAAACCCGTATTCAAAGGATTTGCGAAAAAATTTGATTATGAAGAACACGGTGGGACACCTTTATTGGGAGTAAATGGTGTTTCGATCATCACGCATGGCAGTGCCGGACCCAAAGCTGTTTGCAATTCTGTCCTTTTGGCAAAAAAATGTATTGATGAAAATCTAATCGAAGATATTCGAATCAGTTTAGAAGAACATTTAGGAGCAAGCGCTTGAAGGCAACCATCACAGCTACTGCAAGATATTTACCCGAACGGATAATGACGAATCATGAATTGGAAAAAATGGTAGAAACGTCTGATGAATGGATTCGTACAAGAACAGGAATTCGTGAAAGACATGTCGTGGCAGAAGGTCAAGCTTCAGCAGATATGTCTACACATGTTGCTAATACTCTATTAGAAAGATCAAATACTGATCCATCTGAAGTTGAAGCAATTATTTTGGCTACGGTCACACCAGACATGCAATTCCCTTCTACTGCTGCATTAGTACAAAATAATATTGGAGCTAAAAACGCATGGGGTTTTGATTTATCCGGTGCTTGCACTGGTTTTTTGTATGCCCTTGAATGTGGGACAAAATTTATTGAATCTGGGAAATACAAAAAAGTTATTGTGATTGGCGTGGATACCATGAGTTCCATTCTTGATTATACAGATCGAAACACCTGCGTCCTTTTTGGAGATGGTGCTGGTGGCGTTATGCTTGAAGCATCTGAAGATGATACAGGAATCATTGATTCTATTATGCGCATTGATGGTTCCGGCGGAGAATACTTAAAAATGCCAGGAGGAGGATCTTTACACGGAACCTCTCATGAAACAATCGATAAAAGAATGCACTATATTCAACAAGATGGTAAAATAGTTTTTAAATTTGCTGTCAAAGGTATGGCTGATGTAAGTGCTCAAATTATGGAACGGAACGGTGTTGATGGTACAGATCTCACATTATTTATTCCACATCAGGCTAATAAACGCATAATCGATGCAGCCGCAAACAGATGCAATATTTCAGAAGACAAAGTACTGATAAATATTGATCGCTATGGTAATACAACAGCCGGTACAATTCCTATTGGCATTGATGAGGCTTACGAAAACGGACGATTACAAAAAGGTGATCTTTTGTTACTGGCAGCATTTGGTGCAGGATTTTCCTGGGGTAGCACTCTTATTCGCTGGGGAATGTAGCAATGAATTCAGCATTTTTATTTCCAGGACAGGCTTCTCAAAAGGTTGGAATGGGAAAAGATTTATACGACAATACCGAATTAGGTAAATCCTATTTCAATCAGGCAAATGATATTATGGGCGAGGATATTCAATCCATTATATTTGAAGGTCCAAATGAGTTATTAAAACAAACAAAATATACGCAACCTGCAATTTACATCGTTAGCGTCATCCTTGGAGAATTGCTGTTGGAACAAGGTGCCACTCCCAAAGCTGCTGCCGGACATAGTCTTGGTGAATACTCTGCCCTTGCTATTGCAGGTGCATTCGATTTTGCTACGGGCTTGGATTTGGTCAAACTACGTGCATCAAGTATGTATGAAACTGGTCAAACTCAAAATGGAGCAATGGCAGCCGTAATTGGGTCTTCACCTGATGATATTTTACGTCTTTGCGCAAAAGCAACTACTGTGGATGAAGTTGTAGTCCCAGCAAATTATAACTCAAACGGTCAAATTGTGATTTCAGGAGATTTTGCTGCTGTTCATCGTGCCATGGAACTGGCTCGTGAATATGGTGCGAAGAAGGTCGTCCCGTTGAATGTCTCTGGCGCCTTTCATTCCCCTCTCATGAAACCAGCACGAGAAGCACTTGCGAAAAAGCTCTGTACAGTGGAAATTCACGATACTCATTTCCCTGTTTATATCAATGTAGATGCTGCTCCAGTAAAAAGTGGAGCTTCTATTAAGGATGGCTTGGAAAGACAATTGGAAAACCCAGTTAGATGGGATGAGACAATTTTAGCAATGATTAATGACGGAATTGACACATTTTTTGAAGTTGGTCCTGGTAAAGTACTGCAAGGGCTTAATCGACGTATCAACAGAGATATCCCAATATCAGGTGTTGAAACGATAGAAGATATCAGGAATTTTAACCATGTATAGTTTAACAGATAAAGTTGCTATTGTTACCGGAGCTTCCCGTGGAATCGGGCAAGGAATCGCAGAACAATTAGCAAAGGTTGGTGCCACAGTTGTTTGTGCAAGTCGCACTGAAGCCGATATAAAAGTCGTTGCTGACTCCATTAACGCAAACAATGGAAATGCTCATTATTTCGCAGCGGATATTTCCAATGCCGAATCTTTTTCAAATCTAGTAAAATTTACAATGGAGCAATATGGTCATATTGACATTCTTGTGAACAATGCAGGAATTACTCGAGATACTTTACTTATGAGAATGTCAGAAGATGATTGGGATATGGTCCTAAATATTAATCTTAAAGGCGCTTTTAACGGGACAAAAGCTGTCACACGTCCCATGATGAAACAACGCAGTGGAAGGATCATCAATATCTCCTCTGTCGTTGGATTAACAGGAAACGCCGGTCAATCCAATTATGCTGCTTCAAAAGCGGGTTTAATTGGATTTACAAAATCGATAGCAAAAGAATATGCATCTCGTGGAATCACAGTAAACTGTGTTGCACCAGGATACATTGAAACTGAAATGACCAATGCTATTACCGATAAAGCAAAAGAGACTTTGCTTAGTCAAATACCTTTGGGTCGCATTGGTAAGGCTGCAGATATTGCAGCAATGGTAAACTTTTTAGCATCCGACGAGGCCGGTTATATAACAGGACAAACATTTACGGTCGACGGCGGAATGACAATGATATAAACAAGGAGAGAGTATGTCTACTTATGATAAAGTAAAAGAAGTAATCGTTGATAAACTTGGTGTCGAAGAAGATAAAATAACCATGGAAGCATCATTCGTTGATGATCTTGGTGCAGATTCTTTAGATACTGTAGAACTTATCATGGAATTAGAAGAAGAATTTGGCATTGAAATACCAGATGAAGATGCTGAAAATATGACAACAGTTGGAGCTGCGGTAACTTATATCGAAACCAAAGTATAGCAGAAAATTCTTATGAAACATCGTCGAGTAGTTATTACGGGAATGGGTGCCCTCGCACCAAACGGAAATAATGTAGAGCAATATTGGAACGCACTTCTTGCTGGGAAAAGTGGGATCGGTCCGATTACCAGTTATGATACAGAAGACCATTCGGTAAAAATTGCTGGTGAACTATCTATTTTCAATCCTATAGACTACTTGGATCCTCGAGAAGTACGTAGGCTGGATCGTTTCTCGATCCTTGGATTAATAGCGGCTCAAGAGGCGGTGAATCATTCCGGGTTAGATTTAGATTCCATCGATTTGGAACGTGTGGGTGTGACGCTCGGCACAGGAGTAGGTGGAATCCAAACCCTAGAGGAACAACATTCTGTCTACATGGATCGTGGTCCTAAAAGGGTATCTCCTCTATTTGTGCCTAAAATGATTGCAAATATAGGAGCCGCTCATCTTTCGATAAAATTCGGATTTAAAGGTCCAAATCAAACCATAATTACAGCATGTTCATCTGCCACTGATGCCATTGGCGTCGCTCTTCGTTTATTACATTACGGCGATGCAGATGTCATGATTAGTGGTGGAGCTGAAGCCAGTGTGACCCCCCTAACAGTATCTGGTTTTGCTAATATGAAGGCATTATCTAAAAGTGAAGATGATCCCGTTACAGTCAGCAGACCATTTGATCTAACACGTTCTGGATTTGTATTGGGTGAAGGTGCTGGTTTATTAGTATTAGAAACACTAGAACATGCCAAAAATCGTGGAGCAACCATCCTTGCTGAATTAGCTGGCTATGCTTCTACTGACGATGCTTATCATATTACTGCCCCTGCCCCAGATGGAGCCATTCGGGCGATGCGTTTGGCAATAAAGGACGCAGGATTAGCATCTGAAGACATCGATTATATCAATGCTCATGGAACCTCTACTTCTATTAATGATCGCAATGAAACGATTGCAATTCGTGAGGTTTTTGGTGATCATGCCTATAATAATCTTAAAGTTAGTTCAACAAAATCTATGACAGGTCATTTATTAGGTGCCACAGGTGCTATTGAAGCTATTGCTGTTGTTAAAGCCATTGAAAATAATATCGCACCACCTACAATCAACCAAACAACACCAGATCCCGATTGTGATTTAAATTATATTCCCAATAAGGCTGAGTCATTCCCAATTGAAGCAGCTCTTTCAAATACTTTTGGGTTTGGTGGACATAATGGAGTGATTTGTATCAGGCGCTGGCACGACGTTTGAGATTCCTAAATTTTCTTTTTCGCCCAAAACATGAATTCAAAAAACTTGAATCAATAATTGGGTATCGTTTTCTTGATCCTACCATTCTTAATCAAGCATTTACACATCGTTCTATAGATCCAACTCCAAGAAAAAATTATGAACGCCTAGAGTTCCTTGGTGACGCCGTCATCGATATTGTTATCAGCAAAGAGCTCATGAAAGAATATCCTGCAGGTGATGAAGGATTATTGACTCAAAAACGTGCTGCTCTGGTTCAAAAATCATTTTTAGCAAATATGGGCAGCTTATTAAATCTGCTCGATTTTTTAACAATTGACCCAACAGTCAATTTAGAGATAGATAAAATTGCAGACCGTCAAAATGCAAACTGCTACGAGGCTCTTGTAGGCGCAATATTTCTTGATAATGGAATTGATCCATGTCGCATCTTTATCATAGATACGGTCTGGCGTCATCGTGAAGAAGCTTGGAAATCCACCAATTATAAAGGTCGATTAATTGAATATTGCCATTCTCTCTCCATTGGAAACCCACGCTTCCAAATCACCAGTGTCACAGGTCCTGAACATCAGAAAATGTTTGAGGTTCATGTGAAAATTGGTGAAGAGACATATCCCCCGGGATTGGGATCAAATAAAAAAACCGCGGAACAATCAGCGGCTCAATATGCACTGGATACGTTACAGGGAAATTTTTAGGGCAATTCTTTTATTCTGTCACGAATAATTGCAGCTTTTTCATAATCCTCTTGCAAGACGGCATCATTTAACTGCACTTCTAATTCGCTAATTGACTCAGTCTCAGTTGGATTATCGTCTATCATCATTTCAACTTCAGATTCTTCCAGATATCCCACTTCATCCATTACATGTTTAGCCACCTTGATTGGGGCATCCATGCGAACAGCAATAGCAATTGCATCACTTGGACGACAATCAATATTTCGCTGAACCCCATCACTGTTATTTTCAATAACTAATCTGGCATAAAAAACACCTTCGATTAAATCAGATATATGAATCGAAACAAGATGAGAATCAAATTCTCCGATTAAGGAAGTCAGTAAATCATGGGTCATTGGGCGTGATGCTTTAACTTTTTCAAGTGCCATTGCTATAGATTGAGCTTCATACGTACCAATCATGATCGGTAGTTTTAATTCACTATTCACATCTTTCACAACAACAGCGTAACTACGGCTAGGTGGATGAAATCGAATTCGATCAATGGTGACAGGGAGTAGAAATTCCATAGTTGATTATATCAATTCAGGTTAGAATTCTCAAGGACTATTTCACTTTACCTAATTCATCTTTGAGATGATCAATTTTAATAACAGGAGTAGGATCGGTTTGATGGTGGATTGCACACCAATAACTCACCCAATCTGCATAATGGACAATATATAAAAACCGTTCGAAGGCGGAATCTCCTTCACCCTTTACAATATGCTGTGATGATGGTAATTCTGATAAAATATTTTCGGTTATTTCCTGACGCAACTTCACACGAGGATGATCTTGTTCATCATGAATCCAAATAACTGATATCGAATTGAGCAAACTGGAATTATTTTCCCAGCCAACAATTTCATTGTGATTGAATTCCGGCAATTCATTGTGATAAGCCAGCATCTTTCCATTTTCACAAAGTTGCCCTTTAAATCGGATTGCTGCAATAGATGTCCATTCTGTTTGACCATAGATTACTGGAATGGTGCAGTAAATTTTACTTGCAAGTGAATAGCACGGATTTTCATCATTATCTATTGAAAATACTTCACGTATTTTATTTAATCTGGATTGTGCATGAAGTAGTTCTTCCTGGAATGTGTCAGGGATTAATCCTAAGGCATGTAACAAATATAAAGTTGGTATAAACGATAATGCTAAAGCGGCACGTGGTTGGAGACCGTCCGGGATGATAACAGAATCTAACAGGTTTTCATTTAGGAGTGACAACAATCTCCCACCAGTTGTAACCCCACAAATCTGAGCACCTTTTTTTGCGGCATCCTCGTAAGCAGACAATATTTCTTCTGTATTTCCTGAATAGGACGAACAAATTACTAGTGAGCGCTCATCGACCCAAGCTGGCAATTCGTAGTGACGTGATACGACTAATGGTACTTTTAATGTCGATCCCACTAGCGCGCGAATGATATCACCGCCAATCGCAGATCCTCCCATCCCGGCAATTACAATATTTCTGATTTCGGAATAAGATTGATTGAGAGTAATTGATTCACCAATTGTAATGGCTAATGTCATATGTTCCGAAAAGTCATATATTGATTTGTGCATATTTTCTTTATCTATGGGATAATGCATTTATTTCTTCCTGTTTAAAACCATTTCTGAAAATCGATGCAAATCATCAATTTGGGGAGAAAATTTAATGAGTTCTTGATGAGCCTTTTCAATATATGTTTTGGCTAAGTTTTGGGCATCAGAAAGAATACCATTCTGCTCGATAAATGTCTTCATTTCAAACATACGCTTTTTGACATCTAAGGTAGACCATTTTTCAAAATTCTCATCCCATTTTTGATGATATTTTTCGCGAGCCATAATGGATAGCACGGTTTGTTTCCCGGCTTCCACATCACTACCCAGACTTTTACCCATATCTTTCGCATTGGAAGTGATTTCAAGAATATCATCTTGAATTTGAAATGCAATTCCAAGATTCAACCCATAAGATCGTAAACACGATATCAATCCTTGGTCCAGATCTGCCAGTATTCCTCCCAATTCAGCACATAAACCAATAAGCCAACCGGTTTTCTTCTCAATCATTATGATATATTTATCTAATGATACGCTTGAATCATTTTCAAATTCCTTATCATATGCTTGCCCTTCACATACCATCAAGGTCGCTTGATTAAAAGCACGTACTGCTTGTAAAGGATTTGATTTTACACGACTCATGAGTAATTGAGCGATAGCATAGATCCCGTCACCAGCCAATATGGCTGTGGATTCATCCCAGTGCTTGTGAACAGTTTGTTGTCCATGGCGTATTGAATCCTGATCCATAATATCATCATGAACCAACGTAAAATTGTGCAGCATTTCTACTGCAAGGCCGGCATTCAAAGCATCAGTTTTATCGGCACCATATTTTTCACAAACCAGCATTACAAGAATTGGCCTCAGTCTTTTACCGACACCTTTACTTACGTAGCGAACAGGATCATACAAATAATGCGGTTCCATTGGAATATCAAGGGATTCCAATTCCCGATTAACCTGATCTTGAAAGGTTTTTACATGATTCTGAAATTCTATATTAATGGCCTGCCTCAATCTCTAAGTGACCAATAGATTGTAGTTTATCCAGCACCAACTCTTTGTACTCTTCCATCTTTTCGGGAGAAGACGCTTCAAAGCGACAAACGATAACAGGTTGTGTATTAGACGAGCGAACCAAACCCCAACCATCGGAAAAATTGATCCGAACTCCATCGACGGTATTGCAATCATAATTTTCAGTGAAATAGGTGACGGCTTCTTTTGTAATACGGAATTTCTCTTCGTCATTTTCCGCTGCCATACGCATTTCAGGGGTGGAATAATATTTAGGTATTTCGGCCTTTAGTTCAGATAATTTTTTATCCGTTTTTGATAATAATTCTACTAAACGGGCTGCAACGTAGGTTGCATCATCATAGCCAAAGTAGTCATCTGCAAAGAAAATATGACCACTCATCTCACCACCGAGTTTACAATTAACTTCAGACATTTTTTGCTTGATTAGAGAATGTCCCGTTTTCCACATAATCGGTTTTCCACCAAGGCGCAGAATAACATCTTCTAAGGCTTTTGAGCATTTTACGTCATAGAGAATTTCATCACCCGGTTCAATAATCCCAGGTAAAAATAGTGCCATCAATTGATCCGCCCAAATAATATCACCAGTTTCATCAACTACACCAACACGATCAGCATCTCCATCAAAAGCGATACCAACGTCATAATTCCCCGTTTTCATTAAACCAATTAAGTCTTTTAAGTTTTCAGCAACGGTTGGATCAGGATGGTGATTTGGAAATGTTCCGTCTACATCACAAAATAATTCGGTCAAATCAGCACCCAACATTTTAAATATTTCTGGTGCATTGATAGCACCTGCGGCATTGCCACAATCCATTACTACTTTTACGGGTCGATGGAATGTGATTTTTTCTTTTAACATTACGGCATATTCTTTTTTCAGGTCATATCTTGCTTCATCACCTTCTCCGATTTCATAGTCCTCGTTTTCAATGAGGGTCTTAACGGATTGAATCATATCGCCGAAAACTGCTTTTTTGAATAAGGATAATTTAAATCCGTTGAATTCAGGAGGATTATGACTGCCTGTTATCTGAACGGCTGCAGTTGCATTTAGTTTAAACATGCTATAATAATTAACTGGAGTCGGGAGTATACCAAGATAGATAATATCCATCCCTGTTGATAATACACCTTCCTTGAAATTTTCTAATAATCGTGGTGTAGATGTTCGAACATCGCCACTTAATGCTATTTCATTTGCTCCTAGTCGTTTTGCATAAGTGGCAAAACCTTTCCCTAACGCAACAACAACTTCCGGTGGAAAATCATCGGCGACCTTTCCTCGGATATCATATTCACGGAACATATACGGATTCACTTGCATTATTACCTCAAAATTTTAATAAATGTAGAAATCTAAATTACTGACGACATCTTCCATAACCATGAGAAAATAGCGTTTCAAATATCAGTATTCTGTTAGAAAAGTAGTAACTTATCCATTATTCAAAGATGTTAAACATGAAACGAATTAATATACGCCCTCTATCCTTATTGATAACAATATTCCTTTCCATTGGAATTTCACAAGAGAAACTTCAGGTTCAATCTTCAGTCTCCGTTAATAGTAACGAAAAATTAATTTTTCAGTTGGATGGAGTCTGTATTGTTGAAAATAATAAAATCACAAAAGGTGTAAAACGATTTTCAACTGCAAAAAATATGGTATCAGCCTTTAATATGGAGAATGAATCAATTGGTATTATTTCTCATGTTAAAAGTTTTACCTATCAATTCACAAACATTGATAG
>JABMOV010000104.1 GCA_013203145.1 Fidelibacterota bacterium | reverse complement strand
TCGATCTCTAATGGGATATTCAACCAATGATATTTTCCTGATAAAATTCAATTATCTGTTCAATTTATAAAATCTCTCTCCAATGTCTACAAAGGGCAATTTTCAGATTGCCCTTATTTTTTTGCATAAATCTAGTCTTTCTTTTTCCCTTTTCTTATAGCTTTCAATCCCTTCCAAGCCACTCGGGGAATTTTATCCAAACTATTAAATTCACCAGCGCCTTTTAGCCATTCACCACCATCAATTGTAACAACCTCTCCATTGATATATCCAGCTTCATCGCTCATGATATATGCAACCAGATTTGCCAATTCATGGAGTTCCCCAAATCGTTTTAATGGGACTCTATTCTTCATAGCTCTCTCGATCCCTAATCCCGGTGGTACCAATCGACTCCAGGCACCTTCCGTGGGGAAAGGTCCCGGTGCTATGGCATTAGATCGAATGCCATCTTTCGCCCACTCAACAGCCAAAGATCGTGTTAAAGCAAGAACGCCAGCTTTTGCTGCTGCAGATGGGACAACATAGCCACTTCCCGTCCAGGCATAGGTAGTAACAATGTTAAGAATGGAGCCACCATCGTTTTCTCGCATATGTTTACCAACCGCCTGGGTAACATTGAATGTCCCATTTAATACAATATCAACAACAACTTTAAATCCGCCGGGCGTTAAATCTTCAGTTGGACAAATGAAGTTGCCAGCTGCATTATTGATAAGTCCATTAATCTTCCCAAATTGCTTTGCTACCACAGCAACCATATTGTCTATTTCAGGTGGCTTCCGTATATCGCATGCAACAGGTAACACTGTATTTCCGGTCTTTGTTGAAATTTCAAGTGCAGTTTCATCCAAAACATTTTGACGACGACTCACAATGGCAATATTCGCTCCTAATTCAGATAAACGACCTGCCATGGCTTTTCCTAATCCTGTGCCACCGCCAGTTACAATGATAGTTTTTCCTTTGTATAAATTCTCTTTGAACATTATTATTGCCTTTGTTTTATAATCGTGTGGAATTGAAATTAGCAACTATTTAGAAGACCTGCATTTAAACAATCACTTCTCAATCTCTTGTCATCAATAACACCTTCAGGTAAATTCTCTTTGACAATCTATGGGTAATCTTTCAACCATCATTGGAGTGTACAGTGGTACCGCCTAATAAACCAAAATTATTTGTTCTAGATACGAATGTCATTTTACATGACTCGTCATGTCTGAACCATTTTGAAGAAAACAATATTGTCATTCCCATAACCGTATTAGAAGAATTAGACAATTTTAAGCGAGGGAATGAAATGATCAATTTTCACGCCCGAGAATTTCTCCGTCAAATTGATAAAATAACCGGTGATATTATTTCAGATGATGGTGTTCCTTTGGGAAATGGATATGGTTCATTACGTGTTGTAGTCCATGGAGAATTAGAGCAAGAAATAAAGGATATTTTTCAAAAAGAAACACCTGACCACCGAATACTATCTTGTGCTTTTTATTTAACACAACACCATGATAACGGTGATGTGATTTTAGTATCTAAGGATACAAATCTTCGTATGAAGGCAAAGTCCGTTGGGGTTTTAGCTCAGGATTATACTACTGATAAAGTGGAGAGTATTGAAAAAATTTATCGTGGTATTCGCCAGTTTGATAATGTCCCTGATGAAATCATTGACACACTTCATTTGGAGCCATATCACATGGACGCGGAAAAACTCGCTCTCATAGAGAATCCACACCCCCATGAAAACTTTATTCTTAAAAACGGACAAAAATCCGTACTAGCAACCTTTGATCCCATTAGCCAACATTTCGTACGGATCGGAAAAACACAGGCCTATGGGATTACACCGAGAAACGCCGAACAATCCTTTGCCCTTAAAGCACTTACAGACCCACAAATTCCTTTAGTTTCACTATCAGGAAAGGCTGGTACGGGTAAAACATTATTAGCTTTAGCTGGTGCCTTGGAATGTCGTACAGATTACCGTCAAGTCTACTTAGCGCGACCAATTGTTCCTTTGAGCAATCGTGATCTTGGTTTTTTACCTGGTGATATTAAATCGAAAATTGATCCGTATATGCAACCTCTCTTTGATAATTTGAATGTTATTAAACATCAATTCCATGAAGACGACGACAGGTTCAAAAAAATCAATGAAATGGTTGATTCTGAAAAACTCATTATTACACCATTGGCGTATATCAGAGGAAGAAGTTTCCAAAAATCATATTTTATTGTAGATGAAGCACAAAATCTAACACCGCATGAAATAAAAACGATAATTACTCGAGCAGGTGAAGGAACAAAAATTGTATTTACTGGTGATATAGAACAAATCGACCAACCCTATTTGGATAGCCTTTCAAATGGATTATCGTATCTAATCCATCGAATGGTTGGTCAAGATGTATTCGCCCATATTACATTACAAAAGGGTGAACGTTCTGCGTTGGCTGAACTCGCCAGCGACTTACTATAGCAAGGATGACCTATGAATAATGAAATGACCCACCATGAAACGCATGAAGACAATCACGTATTGCAAATACCAATAAATGCGCAAAGTCGTAGTCGAATATATAATCTGGCTCGATGGAGCAATGCGTTAGGAGTCCTCACGATTATCTGGGGAGCAATAAACCTGATTTCCCTGTTTACATATAAAGGAAACATCCTTCTGTTATTGGCTGTTTTAGGTTTTACTGTTTTCTTCATATATCTTGGTACACGACTCACATCATCCGCTGCGCATTTACGTCAGGGTGTGGATCAACCCAACGCTGATGATTTTTTGTTTGGGTTAGACCAACTAAGATTATACTTCACAATTTGTGTGGGCTTTTTTGTTTTGCTCATTCTCTTTATGATCACGATGTTATTACTTTTTGTGACATTTGGTTCTGCTATTGAAAACTTTATCGGTTGATTCGATAGGCGTTTTTTCTGAATCCTCTATTTAGACAACTAATTCAAATCAAACCGGGAGAAGGAAAACCCGTATTTTTGCTTTTCGCATTATCCTTCTCAATCGTTTCTGCAACTATTTCAGGAAAAACTGCTCGTGATACATTTTTCCTGAACCAATTTGATATTTCCTACCTGCCACTTATGTTTGTGGCAACTGCAGTGGCCGTTGGAATATTTGTTCCCTTGTATTCTCGTTTGCTTGAAAAAAAGGGACCGTATAACACAATCCTTTTTACGGGAGTTATTTCAGCAGTATCATTGGCATTTATACAATTATTTCTTACCCGCTGGATGATCCCTGTTCTCTATGTTTGGATGGAAGTCATTGCTACCGTACTTTCCTTTCAAATTTGGACAATTGCTGGTGATTTATTTAACAGCAGGCAAGCAAAACGGCTTTATGGTATTTTGGCCGCTGGGGGTTCAATTTCTTTTATACTATTTGGATTATGGTTACAACCATTTATCGCCCAATTCGGGTCTCACTCCATTCTCCAAGTGACGATTATTTTAATTACCCTGGCTATGGTTTTATCACTCTCAATACGAAAATTACCCAGTCATATCGGCGCAAAATCGGATAGGCCCTTAAAAACTTCCAAAGATAAAGAACCCATGTTTACACCGTATTTGAAATCGGTGGCATTAATGACCATAATGATTGGGATTGCTTCAACTATTGTGGACTTTCAATTCAAATTTACAGCGGGCTCATCCATTACAAACGCTGATGAATTAGCTGTTTTCTTTGGAAAATTTTACGCCATTGTGGGAGTTGCATCTTTGGCAATACAGTTATTTATTACCAGTAGGTTATTGGCAAAATATGGTGTGCTAGCTGGGCTCTTAATTCTACCGTTTGCTATGATTGCTGGTTTTAGTATGTTTTTGGTTTATCCAATTCTACTATCAGCCTTTATTGGGAAATTCGCCGAACAAACATTTGTCTTTACTGTCCATCAACCAACGATTCAACTTCTATGGCTCCCGGTCAAAAAATGGCGTAAACAATTTGGGAAACCGCTGATTGATGGAACTTTACGCACCACTGTCGAAGGTATAACGGGTTTCTTAACTTTCTTCATTATTAAGGTTGCATCATTCGCAGTACTGTCGATTGTGGCCATTTTAGCCTCAATTCTTTGGGTCGTGTCAGCGTTTTATGTTCGAAAAGGATATATACAGACTCTCCACGATGCCATCGAAGACCGGCGATTAAATTTTGAAGACCTTCAAATCGACACACTAAATCACGCTATGGTTGAAACAATTAATAAAAGTTTGAAAAATAGTAATGTCTATGAACAATTGTTTGTCCTCGAACTCATTCAACCTGTTTCTCCTGAACCGTGGAAAGACACTTTAGAGTCGTTAATGGTATCTGCAACAAATCCAGTTAGACGAAGTATTCTTCACTATGCAAAATCCGTATTTGATGACCAACTAATTTTGGATTTAGTAAATGAACCCTTTCTTGAAGCTATATCAGTGTGTGGTCAACGAAAAATGGTTCATGCAATACCTGCACTCACGGAATTATTAACTCATAAAGACATTGAAATTCAGATTGCTGCAGCCGGTTCTTTAATTCTTATTGGTGAAGGATCATCAACACAAGCAACTGACCTTATTCGAAATGCGATATCCAGCAATGATCCGCAAATAATTATCTTGGGCATTAAATATTCCCATCACCATCCAGACGTTATTTCAAATGATCATATAGTCGAATTTTTACAGCATGATGTATCCAGCATTCGAAAAGCTGCCATAGAAATAGCGACAAAATTTCCGAATGAGGAATATTTGCCGTTTTTAATTGGAAACTTAGGATCACCAAAAACAGGAATGATTGCTCGATCAGCTCTTTCAAAATTCGATCAGCAAATGATTCTGGAATCCATCCAAATACTGATGGAAAACCCTCCAATCACTACTGTATTAAAAAGAGGAATTATTTCAACCCTCGCAACAATTTCATCAGAACATAGCCAGCAATTACTATTAACCTATTTCGATCCAGCATCATTAACCATATATGAGAATGCTGTTGATTCCCTCTTAAAAATTGCCCAAAAAAGCCCGTTAACAAAACCAACTAAAAATCATATTCGGACATCAATTCAATTTTTAGCAAAAAGAGTCTATTCATTATATCAACTGGCACAATTAGTGAAGTCTAAACGACATACAACACTTATAAAAGATTATATCCAGTCTGAAACCCAATCTGCCATTCCAATACTTATTAAACTAGGAGCAATGGATCAACCTGGTGTTCCTGTTAATCAATGCATCAAATCACTTAAATCAAATGACTCGCGACAAATTTCCTATGGGTTGGAATTACTTGAAACAATTTTTACCAGAGAGGAACGGGAAATTGTGACTCCTCTCATTGAGAACAGAGCTCTTTCAGAACGTGTGCAAATCGGGCATAAATTGTTTAAATCTATCCCCCGTGGTTTAAATAAATATTTAGATCAATTTTTATACAGCAAATCCAGTTGGTTATCGGCAATTACACTGGATTTTCTCATCCAATCAAAGTTTGAATTAAAAGATGCTATTCAATGGGATAAAGTAAACGTGTCAGACATCCATGCTGAAATACTACTGAAGACGCCATTAAATGATTTTAGTTGGATTGGGACACTACCTGTTGAGATTCGTAAGTTCTCTCAAACAAACGCCATGTATACTACATTAGAAAAAACCATTTTCCTGAAGTCTGTTTCTCTATTTAAGAGTATTCCCGCTGAAGTAATCTCTACGATAGCGCAGATTGCTGAGGAAATTCACATCTCAAAAAATATGATCTTGTTTAAAGAAGGTGAAATTGGAGATGCCATGTATGTGGTTGTAGACGGAAATATTGATGTTCATAAAGGTGATAAACAAATTGCTACGCTGTCTAAATGGGATTGTTTGGGCGAAATGGCACTACTCGATGAAGATCCACGTTCTGCAGATGCTACCGCTTCATCAGATACGGTTTTATTGAAAATATCTCAGGATAGTTTTGGAGAACTGTTAAATCAGCATCCAAATATAATGCGCAGTCTATTAAAAATATTGACGGGACGGTTAAGAAGTTCTATTTAAACCTATTTCTTGTCTAAAACTTTTTTTACTGTTTCATTCACTGCGTTCTCCGTTGCTTCACCCACTTTTTCGGTGATTTTTCCTGTCGCTTTCTGCAATTCTGCCTGAAGTGAATCCACACTAATTTCTTTTCCCGTAACCATCATGTAGCCAATATATATTACAATAACGGCTGCAAGTACTAAAACCATTTTGAACATCTTTTTAACAAAGCCAAATAATATGACCAAAGCGATGACGACAGCGATACCCATATAAATGGGATTTGATTTTATCAAGACAATGAATTGTTCCATATTTACCTTTGTATATATTCTTTTTTTCTTCGATTAACGATGCCTGATTCCGTTTCAAATTCCTGAATGAGTTTTAACACTCGTGGGTCGTCAGGCATATCAAGTGTCATTAGTTCTAACCAAGCCTCGGATTTTAAGACACTTCTAGATTTATCTACTATTAATTTTATAACACCTACGTAATAGCCATCTTTTCCAGCTTGACCTATTACAGTATTTCCTATTTGTGTTATTGAATCCAAAACAGTCTGACTATGTGCTCCAATGATAATATCAATATCCAGTCCCTTTTTCGCAAGGTTGATGTCAGAGTCTAATCCCTGGTGACTTAAAACCAGAATAATATCACATGTCTCTCTTAGGGTCGGGATTAATTCTCCTAGTACTAGTTCTGGGGATTTAAGATCAATTTTTTCGCGTATTTCTTTTGGATAATATTTGAAAGACGCCGGACCAACAATGCCAACAATTCCCACTGATATATCGCCAAAATGGACGATTTTATACATCTGAGTTCCTGGTATACGTGGGTTTAGAAGGTTAGAGACAATAATATCAGATTTCATATTTAGGAGTGCATCTGGAAAGATATCATTCTGACGTATTAATTCTTGATCCCCCAATAGGATTGCATCATAATCCATGAAGGAATAGGCTGTAGAAACCAATTTATCTTTTTGTGGTAATCTGGAAGTAACATTCCAGAAATCTCCAGCATCAACTAAAAGTGTATTGGTATGGTTCTTCCGAAATTGTTCAATAAATACAGCTCGTTTTTCTAAAGAGCCCAGCGGATGATCTGGACAATAACAATTCTCCAATTCTCCGTTAGTATTATTTGTGTGTAATATGTAAATCGTATCCGTTTCTGAGCCCATTAACCCAGAGAATACCATCAATATCAAAATAAGTTGGGAAGAATTCTTCATTTCAGGTATTTTCAATATGACAGAAAATTGAAATTGATTGCAATACATTTTTTATGAAAAAACACATTTTATTATTACTGATTTATTTTGAGGTTGGATTGATCAGTGGACAAACAATTTATCCGGCAGATTCTCTTCTGGCTGATACAGATGTTTCACTATTTAAAAAGATGGCAATCCTGCCAATTGCTGGTTGGCAGCGAATATCCTATAATACCAACTTCTTCAATTGCCAATTCTATCCCAGTTGTAGCAATTATGGAGTAAACGCGATACATGACCATGGTTTAATCCAAGGGTCCATCATGGCATCGGATCGAATTGTACGATGCAATCCGGCTGCTTATTACTATCATCTAAAGGCAAATATGGATATTGGCAGTTTTGGGTATTTGGTTGATCCAGTCACACCTAAAACAACACTGGAATCTAGAAAAATAAAATCACCGTTGATTGCTGCAGGTTTATCTACAATTGTACCTGGCTTAGGTCGAGCATATTGTGGACGAATTTATGAGGGATTACTAGGTGGATTAATGACGGTATTGGTAGGTCAAATTGCCTGGAACGCCGCACAGGAAAAACGCCCTATTAAGGCACCAATATTCACAACATTATTTGCAGTCTACTATGGCGGCGAAATATACGGTGCTTATCGTACGGCTAAGTATTATAATCCAATACAAATACAAAAGGAAAAGCCATGAGAAGCTTAAATATTATAATCATTTTTATTTCTATGACATTTTTCGTAATTGCACAAGAACCAGTTTCACAAACTGATGAAAAACAACCCGTAATAATATTAATGAATGATGGTAGTGAAATTATCGGCGTAATAAAATCCGAAACGAATGAGACTTATTCCGTTGAGACCCCGGCTGGATTATCCATTGATATTCCTAAAAAGGTCGTTGTAAGTGTTAATGAGTTTAGCGGAAAAGTTGATGCTGGGAAAATTTTCCATGCAGATCCTAACAAAAGTATGTATCTCTTTGCTCCATCTGCTTTTTCTATCGGTGATGGAAACGGATATTGTCGTGACTTTTGTGTGATATTCCCTTCAGTTAATTATGGCGTTGGAAACATTTTTTCACTGCAGGCTGGTGCCTTTTGGTTCCCGGGGATGAGATTTGAGGATACACCTCTAGTGGGTAGCTCAAAGATAACTCTATTTAATACAGGTAGGACTGCCATAGCTGGTGGTATAATGTATATTAAGTTTCCATCCTTTGATACAGACTTCTCCGCAGGTGCAGGATTCTCATTTATAACGGGTACATATGGGGATCAGTTTTCACATTTTTCTATATCCGGTGGTTGGGGCTTTATTCAGGCTGATGGAGAATGGGATTTTATGAGCCAGCCAATATTTGTACTCGCCGGCAATAAACGTATTTCTAATACATTAGCAATTATTACAGAAAATTGGATTATCCCTGAACTAGATTTCGATGAAGCAATGCTATCATTATCCATACGATATTTTGGACGAAAAATTGCTGTTGATGTTGGCGGTATATTTTCTCTGGCTTTATTGGAAGAAGGTATGCCCCTCCCTGTTCTAAATTTTACATACCATTTTTCAAAAAAATAATTAGCGTAACCAATCGATAAAACCTGTATCAAATCATGGACTAATAAACAATAATTGGAATAGATCCATGAAAATTACACTAAGCGCACATGACAAGTTGATTAACATGCTTGATCAATCAGAAAACACAGGAAAAGTCTTACGTCTTTTTACCAATGGATTTGGATGAGGCGGTCCAAAATTAGATATTGCTCTGGATGAGCAACAAAAAAATGATGATATTCTTGATATCAATGGAATTAAAGTAGTCTTTGAAAGTAGTCTTTCTATGTTTGCTAAATCAGTAAAAATTGATTTTCAATCGGATCCGGTTTGGGGAACTGGATTTACAGTAGGCACTAACTACGGTTGTTAATTTAAGGGGCTAGGAATAGCCTCATTTTTATTAATACAATTTATGATATTTATAATCCCAATTCTGACGCTTTTTTCTGTCTAAAAATAATTGTATTTTTTCGTCGCTTTTTCAGTGGAAATAGTAACTAAAATAGTGAGTTTCCCAATAGTAATTCATGCCACCGTAGCTCAGTCTGGTAGAGCAGCTCATTCGTAATGAGCGGGTCGGAGGTTCGAGTCCTCTCGGTGGCTCATAAAAATCAAACGAGGACTAAAGTCCTCGTTTTTTATTAGTAATGGTTCGTGGATTATTAGGATTTAATTATTTTTATATTTAACCGCTGCTCCAACAAATTCTCTAAATAATGGGTGTGCATGTGTTACACGGCTTTTCAATTCTGGATGAAATTGCACAGCTACAAACCAGGAATGATTCGGTAATTCAATAATTTCCACCAGATTCAATTCTTTATTTACACCAGATATTTTTAATCCATGCTTTTCTAAACGTGCTCGAAACCTATTATTGACTTCCCAACGATGCCGATGGCGTTCTGAAATTTTACGTTTTCGGTATGCTTCATATGCTTTGGTATCTGGTTCCACTTCACAATCATAAGCTCCTAAACGCATCGTGCCGCCTTTAGCCTTAATCGCACGTTGTGATTCCATCAAATCAATCACCGGATATTTTGCATTTTTAGCAAATTCAGTACTGGTTGCACCCTTCAATCCACACACATGTCGGGCAAAATCAATTACTGCACACTGTAATCCCAAACAAATACCAAAATATGGCACATTGTTTTCCCGGGCATATTTGCTGGATAATATCTTCCCTTCCGAACCGCGAGAACCAAAACCAGGAAGAATCAAAATTCCATGAACTCCGGCATAGGCATTTGCAGCGTCTTCATCATTTTTAATTTCATCCGTTTGAACCCATTTCAGGTTTACTCTGGTATTATTTTCAACACCGGCATGAATGAAAGATTCCATGACGCTTTTATAGGCATCTGGGAGTTCAATATACTTCCCTGCCATTGCTATGGTAACCTTATGGGTCGGTTTTTTAAAATGATCGATAAACACTTTTAAACTGGTGACATCTGATTTATTATCTAATTGAAATCGCCCAAGGATACTTTCCACAACTTTCTGTTTATGTAATATGAGGGGTACTTCATAAATACTTGGTACATCCCTGGCTTCAACCACATTATGGGGGGCAACATTACAAAACAGAGCAATTTTTTCTCTGACGGCTTTATCCACTGCGCGTTCGGAACGGCACATAATTATGTCAGGAGCCAAACCAATTTCACGCAGTTTCATTACCGAGTGCTGTGTCGGTTTTGTTTTTAATTCTTCGCTAGCTTTGATATATGGAACAAGTGTGACATGAACAATTAAATAGTTATGATACCCCACTTCCACCGACATCTGACGAATGGCTTCTAAAAAGGGTAAACTCTCAATATCACCAACCGTACCACCAACTTCGCAAATAACAACATCATATTGCTTGGGAGTATTGACTGCTTTAATCCGTGCTTTTATTTCGTCTGTTATATGAGGAATAACCTGAATCGTTGCTCCTAAGTAATCTCCCCGTCGTTCACGATCCAGTACCGAACTATAAATTTGTCCGGTAGTGGCATTATTCTCATTTCTCATATTCACGTCGATGAATCGCTCATAATGACCAAGGTCTAAGTCTGTCTCCGAACCATCATCCAATACAAATACTTCACCATGTTGATATGGATTCATGGTCCCTGGATCAACATTCAAATATGGGTCAAGCTTCATGATTGTAACTCTGAGGCCAGCACTTTTTAATAAATATCCAATGGATGCTGCAGCAATTCCTTTTCCAAGTCCAGAAATAACGCCACCTAAAACAAAAATATATTTAATGGGTCGTTTGGGAGTCATGAGTCTCTACTTTTTTAAGTGTTTCAAAATATAATCCAAATCAGAAGGTACATCGACTCCATGATGTGGATAGTTTGTAATTACGGTATAAATATCAATCCCATTATCCAGTGCCCGCCATTGTTCTAATCGCAATGCCTTCTCATGCTCACTTTGTGGAAGTTGGATAAACTGTGTCAGGGCAGTTTTGGTATACGCATAGATTCCCAGATGCTTATAACATCCCCCAATTTCATTTTGATTAATTTGACGCTGAAAAGAAATTGCCCGGGAGTGTTCATCTAAAAATGCTTTTACAATATTTTCATTAAAATAATCATCTGGCGTAATTGCTGTACTCACAGCGGTTGCCATCTGTATATCAGAATTGTGAAACAGGTTAATGATACCATCAATTATATCAGAATCCATTAATGGTTCATCACCTTGAATATTGACAATAATATCTGCATCCACTTTTGATAAAACTTCGCCTATTCGATCCGTCCCGGATTTATGATCCGGTGATGTCATTATCACTTCGAACTCATAGGATTCTAATGCAGTTCGTGTCTGTTCATGATCAATGGCTATTATTACTTTATCCAGTAATTTACTTCGCAGCGCACGTTCTGCTACATGAGCGACCATCGGTTTGTCATGGATTGGTGTTAGGATTTTCTGCGGAAATCGCTCTGAATGATACCGAGCTGGAATGACACCAATATTCATGTATTCAGATTATGGTAAGAGATTGATAATATTTGAGGTGGCTGTCCTGCATGATGATCGTCAATTTGATCACCACGATTGATCAGGAGTAGGGATTTAGACTCTATCATGCATCAATTAGGTTTTGTGAAGTTAATTCGATCTTGTCTGTAGGTTCAACACATGAAGTAAGTAATTCGAAGATAAAAATGTATTATAAGGAAAAATTGCTGATTTGTTCTGCCAGTTCGTTTTTCAAACTATCAGACGCCCATGAAGATGTGATACTTTGCTGTTGAATTTGAATGATCTCATTTTTTGTAAATCCAAATTTCTTTATAAGTAGCTCATACTCTTCGGCCAAAGAATTACCGAACATTTTCGGATCATCCGTATTGATTGAAATCGGTATTCCTTTTTCGAAAAATTGACGAATAGGATGTTTTTCAATAGATGTTACTGATCCTGTTTTCAGATTTGAGATTGGACACATTTCTACCGGGATTTGATGCTTGGCCAAATAATCCATCAATTCCATATCCTGGATTGCAGATGTTCCATGACCAATGCGATCCACCTTCAATGTTTTGATTGCTCCCCAAATACTATCAGGTCCTGCTGCTTCTCCAGCATGTGCGCTGGTTTTAAATCCGAAATCGCGCGCTTTTTTATAAACTTCAGCATAGGGTTCAGGTGGAAACGATTGTTCTGATCCTCCAATGGTAATTCCAACAACACCATATTCTTTCACTTCATGAATTTTGTGTAGCGTCTTCATTCCAATTTTTGGGCCATAATCACGGATGAGATCAGGCACTAAATTTATATGTATGTCAGGAACCTTGTTAAATCCATTTCTGATAGCTTCAACTAATTGTTGTGCATTCAACCCAAGTTTGAAAAAATCAGAAGGAGAATGAAACATTTCGGCATAAACAATATTTTGATCAACGAAATCTTTTGCAACTTCTTCGGCGATATAGGTAAAGTCTTCGTACTCTCGTAAAAATTGATTTTTCCATACCCAGGTTTCAATAAAATGTGGGAAATCAGTATAAATAAATTTCGCTTGTAAATCTTCGATGGTTTTTACTTTGGAATCTCCACCATACTTTTCCATCAGTGTCCATAACGCATTTAAAGGTATAGATCCCTCTAAATGAACATGAAGTTCAATTTTCGGAATTTTCGTTACCCAGCTCATATAAATTATTTAGATGGAATTATTGATTTATTCAAAGCGTAAAGATTCAATTGGGTCAAGTTTTGATGCTCGCCAGGCAGGATAACTCCCAAAACCAATTCCAATCAATGAGCACACAACCAAGGCGATAATTGCCCAATCTATAGGGATTACTGCTGGAATATTAAATGCCAGGGAGACAAGATTTCCTCCCAGAATTCCCAGAATAACTCCTGCAATGCCACCAATCTCACTTAAAAATACAGCTTCAGCTAAAAACTGGAATAATATGTCACGGCGTTTGGCTCCGATAGCTTTTCGGATTCCTATCTCTTTGATCCGTTCCGTCACAGAGACAAGCATAATATTCATGATACCAATTCCAGCCACCAGAAGTGCAATGGTACTAATGGCGATCGCAAATAATTTCACACCATTTGTAAATGTTCCAAATGTGGCAATCAGCTCATCATTTGAAGTAATTTCAAAATCGTTTTCTTCTCCCGGTGGTACTTTGCGTATGACTCGTAAAAGTCCGATAACCTCCTCACGAGTTTTGTCGTATAATTCAGCGGAAGGTGCCTCTACAGAAATGTCCAAAGATGTCCGATGACTAGCGTATCGATTCAAAAAAGTTGTTATAGGAATAAGTAAATAATTATCCTGACTTTCACCAAACATTTCACCTTTACGTTCAGATACGCCAACTATTGTGTAACCTATTCCATCAATGGTAAACTTTTTTCCCATTGGATCTTCAAATGGAAATAATTGATCAACAACATCCATTCCCAATACAGCTACTCGCCGTGAGAAATCTACATCCTGCTCAGTTAAATTTCGACCGTCACCAAGAAATGTGTTATACAATCGTAAAGTCCAGGCATCACCCCCGACTACATATAAATTTGATTTTCCAGTTTTATCTTTATATTTAATTGATCGACCACCGCGACCATCTGAGACACTTACTAAAAGTGGAAGTTTTGCACGCCGACTTAATTCTTCAAATTGCCTATAAGTAATATTTTTTCGATTTCTGTATTTATTGCGTGTATGTCCTCCCATTTGAATGGCAGGATATTTCTGTACGTTAAACGTATTAGACCCAAAAACATTCAAACCACTATTGATTGATGACTCCAATGTTTGGATTGCCGTCATAACACCAATCACAGAGAACACACCAATGGTAATGCCCAGAAGAGTGAGAATACTGCGTAGTTTATTATCACGGATGGCTTGGAGTGCCATTCGCAAACTCTCTTTTAACGTATTTTTGAGGTGACTGCGTTTTGTTTTACTCATAACGCAAAGCCTCGATTGGGTCTAATCGTGCTGCTTTAAATGATGGGGCAATACCCGATATCACGCCTACCAATAGGGATAAACCCATAGAAATAACGGCCAACCATATTGGCATTGCAGATGGAAACACAAATTTGTTAATGAGTAGGCTACCAATCCATGCTAATGATAATCCTGCCAATCCACCAAGAAGACAGATAAATATAGCTTCTATCAAAAACTGACCTAAAATCATGTTACGGGTGGCTCCAATTGCTTTTCTCACTCCAATCTCGCGAGTTCGCTCTTTCACAGAAACAAACATAATATTCATAATTCCAATTCCGCCTACAACCAGCGATAAAACGGTGATAAATAAACCAGTACCACCAATTGCTAATTTGATGGCATTGTATTGATCTTCAAATGCTGCCTGTTGATTAATAGCAAAATCATCTTTTTCTTCCGGCCGTAATCCACGAAGTCTTCTCATAATTCCAGTTATTTCTTCTTTTGCCTCAGATATATGCGCTTCATCTACTTTGGCATTCAATTGTATCCATCCCCGACGTGAGAATAGGCGAAAATACGTACCGGACGGAATGATGGCCTGATTATCCAAACTGAATAATCCCATAAACTTTCCTTGCTTTTCAACCACGCCAATGACACGAAATTTATATGGACCAATTTTTACGTATTCATCGATAGGACTAATATTTTTAAACAAGCTTTCTGCAATATCATTTCCAATAACGACAACACGAGAACCTGACCTATCCTCTCCCTCAGTAATAAAACGACCTTCACTAATATTTGTTGTTGAAGTTTGAACATATTCTGGAGTAGTACCTACAAGTGCCATCCCTGAAATACTTTCCTCACCACGACTAACATCAATATGACGTTGCATTGTTGGGGATATTGCTGTGACAAACTTGGATTGCTGCTTGATTTTATCCATGTATTCAAGTTTAATGTCTGGACGATTTCTTATGTCCCACCAATTATCATTACTAAACCAGGCATGTTTTGAAATAAACAGTACATCTCGTCCTAAAAAGGACATACTTTTTTCAAAAGAACGATCTAAGCCGGAAATCAACGTTCCCATCATGGTTACAGAAAGAATACCGATCACAATCCCCAGGGTCGTCAGTAAGGCGCGAGTTTTATTGGCAAAAACCGCTCCCAGTGCGATTAATAAATTTTCTTTAAAAAGTCCTAACATGACTCAGGATACGTCACGTTTGATGTGTTTGGTTATATCTGTATTGATTTTTCCATCAAGAATAGTAATCGTTCGGTCGGCATGTTCTGCTATATAGGCTTCATGGGTCACCAGAATAATTGTGTTTCCTTGAGCATGGAGTTCATCGAACAATTTCATTATTTCTTCACCACTTTTTGAGTCAAGGTTTCCCGTTGGTTCATCCGCCAGAATAATAGCGGGATTTGTTACAAGTGCTCTTGCGATGGCAACACGTTGACGTTGTCCACCGGATAACTCATTCGGTTTATGTTTCACACGATCACCTAAACCAACTTTTTCTAATGCAAGATTGGCTTGTACCATGCGTTCATCTTTTGGAATATTTGCGTAAATCAAAGGCAATTCTACATTCCTGAGTGCAGTGAGTTTTGGTAATAGATTAAATGTTTGGAATACAAATCCAATCTTCTGATTTCGAATGGACGCCAGTTGATTGTCATCCATGGTGTGAACAGATTCACCTTCAAAATTATACAAACCACCAGAAGGGGAATCCAAACAACCAATTATATTCATGAGTGTTGATTTACCAGAGCCCGACGGACCCATGATTGATAAATATTCATTATTATGGATATCCACATCAACACCTGCCAATGCATAAACTTTTTCTGCACCTACATCATAAACGCGAGTTATCTCTTTGAGAGAAATCATAGGCTCACTCATGGTCTGATTCTTCTTTTTTCTTTTTTGAGTTTTTGCCAGTATCAATTTCTGAATTCTGCTTTAAATCACGACTAATGGCGCGATATCCACCTACAATGATCAGCTCATCTTCTTCTAGTCCGCTTAATACCTCATAATGGGTATCGCTTGAAATCCCAATGGTTACCGGTTTGATAAGCGCATATTGTGCTTCCTTTTTTGCGCCACGAGGATTTCCCCCAAATGCAGTATCGGAGACAACAAAGACAACTTCCTGCATCTCTGTTTTTTTAGGTTTGCCATCCTCTGAATCTTCTTCTTTGTCTTTCTTTTTAGACCGGCGACCTTTTCCCTTTTCCAATTTTTCCTTTTCGGCGCCCTCAAGTCTTACTGTTAGTGCCTGAATTGGTATAGAGATAACATCCGTTCGAACATCAGTAATAATATTTGCAGTTGCGCTCATACCTGGACGAATCCCATCAGGAACGTCAATCATTCGTATTTTTACCTCAAAGTTTGTAACCTGTTCTTGAGTCCCAAACCCTGCTGTTTGTGCAACATGAGCAATTTCATTTACAACACCATAAAAAACGGTATCCTGAAAAGCATCAATTTCAATTTCAGATGTGTCACCTACCATCACGGATACGACATCATTTTCATTTACATCGACAACAACTTCCATCTGATTTAGGTCGGACACCATCATGAGAACATCGGCCTGAAATATGGAACCTAAAGCCATTTCACCCAATTCTTTATTCACCATTGTAACGGTACCTTCTTGAGGTGAAAGAATCCTGGTTTTAGCAAGCTCATCTTCACGTGACTCTAATGCAGCCTGAACCTGCTCTAATTGGCTCTCTGCCAATTCGTATTGCGCCGTTATTGATTCTAACTCTTGTTCCGATACTAGTTTTTGAGCATAGAGTGATTCCACACGGTCTTTCTGAGCATTTATTTGACGTAAACTTGCTTTTGCTGATTTTACTGAAGATTTGGCTTGTTCGTATAAAGCCCGCACCTGTTTTTCATCCAGGGATATCAGATGTTGGCCTTGGACAACATGATCCCCTTCTTCAACATTAAGTTCTGTAATCCAGGCGGAAATAGTGGCGGAAATTTTAATTTCCGTTTCAGGTTGAATTGTTCCACTAGCATTTACCTTATGAACAACCGTAGCGCGCGTTACTTTCTCTGCTTCTACACGCATGGCATCCGAATCCGATTTCATTACAACAGCGGTAATTATACCGCCCAAGACTACCAAAATGATAATTCCGATAATCCATTTTTTCTTTGATGATTTTTTCTTAGTCAAAATAGTCCCCATAAATTATTTGAATTCTGAATCCAATACGCCTAATGTTGCTTTCAATGTGGCATCCTGAGCCAATGCATCATAAGTGGTATTTATTAAGTCCGTTCGGGCTCTTGTTACTGATAATTGGGCATCGAGTACTTCCAAAATAGTAGTAGCACCTAATGCATATCGTTCTTGTGCTAATTTTAAATCTTCTTCGGCTGCCATCCTTACTTCTTCTAAAACTGGTATGATTTCTTTATAATTTTCCAGACCATCAATAATCGCTTGTAATTGGACTCTGAAATCATCTCTGACATTTGTTTTATCATTTTGTGCAGTTCTCCAATCAATTTTTGCTTGCTGAGAAAGCACGCTGGATTGAAATCCTGTAAATATGGGATATGAAAGTGTAATTTGTCCAGACCAGCTATCAGAAGGATCACTAAATAAATCAGAAGAGGAGCCAGCAGAAGTATTGTATCGTCCACTTAACGATAAGGATGGCAAACGCGATCCTTTGGCGTTCTTGTAACTTAACTCCTGATTGTTAACTGTAAAATCTTGCATGATAAGAGATGGATTTTTACTTTCCATAATTTTCAATGAAGAATCAAAATCCGGAGCTTCTGGTATCACTGCATCAATATCCTTAATAGTAAATGATAATCCTCCATTTAAAACACCCATCACATTTGCTAATTCGCGTTTGGCATTATCAAGATCTGAATTTTGGATTATTACACTTGTCTTTGCTTGGCCCAAACGTACTCGCGCCTTTAATACATCCGTTTTCTTAACTGCTCCCAATTCAAATTGATGATTTACCAATTCTAATTGTTGATCTGCTAAAGCCAAGTCTTCCTGAGCTGACGCCAGTAATTGTTGATTTTTCAACAACTTGAAATATGAACGATGAGTAGATAAAATAACATTGGTTCGAGTTAATCGTTCAGATTCTTCAGCTATGGATATCAGGTTTTTCCCTAATGTCAAATTTCTCCATGTATTTCCGCCATCATAAATGGGTTGGTTCAGTATCACACTATTATTCCATTCTTTGGCATCCGATGTTTGATTCTGAAAATTTAAATTCGAACCATCAAATGTTAGCTTCTGATAATTCATGTCTGAACCATCAGAGGCACTACCCGATATAGATAATGAAGGCAGTATGCCACTTAATGCAGCTTTTTTTCCTGCTATTGCAGACACCACATCAAGTTTTGCTGATTCTACTGTGACTTTATTCTTTAGAGTCATTTGCACACATTCCTCCAGAGAATAAGATTGTCCGCAAAGTAAACTGAATAATAGTGAATTTATTAATATAATTGTTTTCTTCATTAGCTGAATACTGCTCCTATCGACGATGTTATCGTAATTTGAATGATCCAATAAACAAAAAGGGCACCTATAAACCCAGCGGGTTTCTTATTGTATAACAGACTTGCCCCAATGCCCAATACCACGAGGCGCCATGCGCCAAAAATGTCAATTCCGTTCAGGAAATAATATATAAATGATCCTGGCTCACCAATCCCAAGTAAACCTAATCCTGTATAAACTTCAATACTCCATTTATAGTACATTAATGGAATTTTTACTGCTAATTCCAGAATAGAAATCATATATGCCAAAGCCGTCACGTTTACCAAGGCTCCATATTTTAGATTTCCACCCATTATGAAATTCCCGATTAATAACACGATTAAAGCCATGAAAATGACACGCAACGGAAATCCAAGTGCATTGGTAAGCCACATAATCGATTGTTGTCCAATACTGGGGTTCTCAAATCGTTCATCCATATCCTGGAGGATTTCTGCTTTTTGTTCCTCTGGGATTCGTTCAGAATTTTCGATACGTTCGATGGTTTGCTCATATTGTACATCCATATACAAATCTTTTAATAGAAAAAGATTAATAAGTCCGAGAGAAACTAAAATAAGTAATAGAGTCGTCCTGGTTTTTCCAGAATCCAGCTTATTCAGAGAAGAGAATGCATCTGCTGGAGATAAAAATAAATTAATGATACTCGCAATAATAGCCATTGGCGTCTCCTGTTTTCACAACAAATATAGATTGTTCAAATATTTCAATTGAAGGATGATCTTGTTTCTAACCGTTTTGTTAGATTGGAGTTTATCGGAAATATTCCTTTTCTTCAATGATTACAAGATACTTAAGAGTCATTCTTCGACAAAAGGATGTCAATCAATTGATGAATCATAACAAACATTAGTATGTTTATTCTAAATATTAACAAAAAGAAAAAATGCTAGTTCCTTTAAATATAATTTTCTTTGATTTGTAACATGTATTCATAGGCTGCTTCATACGTATTTTCTATCTCTCCATCGAGGATTGCTTCTTCTATTGCTGACTTAATTTTTCCTATGGATTTTCCCTCACGTAGCTCGCATACTTTCATAATCTCATCACCTCTTACAGGAGATTGAAAAGAACGCATTTTGTCACGCTCAACAACATCTTTCATTAGAGCTTCTACGCGCTCAAAATTGCCCATGTACTTCTTCACTTTTTCAGGATTTTTACTGGTGATGTCAGCTCTGCATAATTTCATCAAGTCATCAATATCATCCCCGGCTAGTACCATTAATCGACGAACGGCTGAGTCTGATATTTCCTTTTTAGCCAAAACGATGGGACGTAAATGAAGCAGTGTCATTTTTTTCAAATAATCCCGCAAGTTGTTGGATAATTTCATCCGTTTCGCCACCTTTATAAGCATTCGCTCTCCTACAGCATCATGCCCATGGAAGGTATAGCCCTTCTTCTTATCGATTCTCCTTGTTATGGGTTTTGCAATATCGTGAACCAATGCAGCAAATCGAATTTCCATTTTATCCGTCAATCGTGCTGTATTATCTACAACTTGTAATGTATGATAAAATACATCCTTGTGATGAAATTCCGGGGTTTGTTGCATTCCATACATCGCATGAATTTCAGGAAACACTTGTTTCATTAATCCTGTTTCTTGCAAAATGGTTAATCCAATGGAAGGTTTTGGAGAAGCTAGTATTTTAAGAATTTCTCCGGTGATTCTCTCCTTTGACACTATATTTAATCGGTCTGCCTGACGCTTCATGGATTCTATGCACGATTCATCAATTGTAAACTGGAGTTTGGAAGCAAAGTAAGCTGCTCGCATCATCCGCAATGGATCATCTGAGAATGTCTCATCTGGGTCAAGAGGTGTTACTAATCGTTTTTTGTGTATATCCTGAATTCCACCGAATGGATCATGAAGATCACCAAAATGATCTGGTCGCACATCAACAGCCATTGTATTAATGGTGAAATCGCGGCGGATTAAATCCCCTTTTAGGTCTGTATATTGTACTTCTTTTGGTTTTCGTGAATCCTCATTATAGGATTCAGTTCGTGCAGAAGCAACTTCTGTTGGCAAAGATTTATTTGGTATTTGGGCTGTACCAAAATTCTTGAATGGTACAATTTTTTTGACACCCATTCGTTTGGCTAAACGATCTGCAAATTCAATCCCATCACCAACCACCATGATATCAATTTCATGGATATCTTTCCCCAACATCAAATCTCTAACTACACCGCCAACAACGTAGACTTCTGTTTTTGATTCCTGCCCCAATTCTCCCGCCATCCTGAGAATTTTTGTTGCTTCAGCATGTTGAGTAAATAATTCCTTAATGTTTGCCATGGGCAAAGTTACATGGATCAAGTTTTAAGATTTAAGTAAGAAGTTTTAAATAATTCTTAGAATTAAGAGTTAATTCATATCATTCGTAAATATATATAACTTTAGTATTTCTAACAAAAATAGTTATTAGAAATAATGAGTTAATATTTTTGCGCTTCTTCTGGCAATTTTTGTTTATCGGACTATTATCGATATAGGATTTTCTGTGTGCAGATATTTCTCTCCCACCAAAACTACATCTTCCAGAGTAACTCCACCGAGGCGTTCATAGAAATTTTGATCGTAATAAATATCGTCATGGAAATAATATGAATGCGCCAGATAATAGGCTTGATTAATGCTGGATAAACGCCTGAACATCATTCGACCAAGATACATGTTTATCGATTTTGTAACGTCTTCTTCTGTTATATCATTTAGCATATCGGGATTGAAAAAACCCGGCAACTGAGGTACAAGCAGCTCTTCGTTTTGCGGTCTGGTTCCAAGGCGAAAGTAAAAAAGTGCCTTATTCTGATTAAGTTCAATACCAGTACTCATTCGGTATGCCAAACCTTGTTTTTCTCTTACATCAAAGACTATTTTTTCAGATAAAACCAGTGATAGTGCTTTCAATGCAGCTTCATCAGCTTTTTCTATTTCTTTGATAAATCCCCAGAAAATATATGTCTGTTCTCCCTCCTCGTCTTTTTCAATCTGAATAGGTGAGGATATAGATTTTAATCCCTTCTGATATGGTGTTTCTGGAGCATTATTTTCTTTTTGTGCAAGACCTGAAGATGTGAAGTAATTCGCTATTATATCGGGATTTTTGGGTGTTACACTGGATATTATTTGATTAGCGGAATGAAAGTATTGTTCTGAAAATTGAACCAGATTAGTATAGGTCAATTCCAGGCTATCATTATTGTAAAAATCTGGATTGTAAATAGCGTTCCTGTATGTTTCCTTAAACAGATTTCGAGCTGGATCTGACCTCATCGAAAATCCAGCACTGGAAAACTTATTTTTGGCATTTTTGAATTCAGTTTCAGTCGGAATAAACGAAATAATTTGATCTGTAATAAATCGGATTGCGTTTTCCAGATCATCTGCCAAACCTTCAACACGAATATAGCCAAAATCAGGGTGCAGATAGATATCATCCATGGGGATATAAGGATTATCATTTACGGTAAACGTAAAACCAAATTGACCGGATTGTGCCTGATTCTCGTTTGTTTTCATTCGTTGACCAAAACAATCATGGAGAAATTTTGCGGCATCCTTGCCATATACACTTTCGTAATAAGCCTTATGTTTAAACAGAAAATGGATCGCCAACAATTGACTTGAGTGATTTTGTCTGGCAATCAACGTCGGTTGATATGCAGAAGTATTGATAATTTTAGTTATCACTGGTTGAGACGAGTCATTTACGGTTTTTGCTAACGGTTCTTGTTTCACTATTTGAGTGGGCTCAGCAATTCGATATTTTTGCAATTCTATAGCGGCATCTGGAATAGATGGATTCAATAAATTGAGCACATCATCAATTCCTTTTTCAGCAAGGATGTTTGCATTATAGATTCCGAACATGTGCGGTTTTTCAAGGTTTTTAAGGAATTTAGTTTTTTCACGAGTAACTAGGGTCCGTATTTGATTTTTTGACGTATTAAATCGTAGGAAACTCATCTTTTTTTGTATTTCACTACTAATATTTTTGTCAATTGACAAAGAATCCGAATAAATATTAACGACCAAATAACTGGCCACTTTTGAAGGGTGAATTGTGAAATCAATAGATTTCACTAGATTTTGATATTTGTCTTTTATATTGGTTTCAATACTGATTATTTTTTCGTCAAGGAGCTCTTGTATCAAGGTAAAATGGTCATTGGTAAAATAATCTGGTAGTTGATATACTAACTGTTCGATATAATCATCACCACTATATGAGCGATATAGTGTGCTGCTTTTTTGTCCAGCATAATCTATTTGTAGTTCTGAATTACTTGGGCGAAAAACACTACCGGGTGCAGCTTGGCCATAAATACTGCTAATCTTGTCCAACATTTCTTCAGAATTAAAACTACCCACTGCGGTTAATATCATATTATTAGGCAGGTAGGTTCCCTTATAGTAATTCCATATGACCGAACGGTCAAGTGTCTCAATTGTAGAATATGTACCTAATGTTGGCAAAGATAAGGCATGTCCGCGATAAAGAATGGACTGGAGATTTCGTTCAACTTGCTCTCCGGAATTTCCCAAACTGCGTGCAATTTCTTCAAGGACAATCCCTTTTTCTTTTTCAAGTTTATCTTCGGGCAACACTGAATTAAATAACATATCAGCTTGCAGTTCCATTCCCTTTTGGATGAATTCTGATGGTGTTACCATCATATAATTAGTATAATATTTCCCGGTATTGGCATTATTGTATCCACCAATCATATCGGTTTCGTCGTATAATTGTTTTTGAGAACGGGAGGTTGTGCCATTAAATAGCAAGTGTTCGAGCATATGGCTCATTCCACTGGTAGAGAATGTTTCGTAAGCAGATCCAGTCTTGACAACAACATTGACGCCAACCATCGGTAAAGCTGGATTTTCAATTAATAATACTTGTAATCCGTTATCCAGTTCATGAACCGAAAATCCAGTAGGAAGTTGATTATTAGCTTCTGATATCGTTAAAAATAGAAATGTGAATATTAGTAGTCTATTCATAAGGTGATTCCTGTGTTAAGTGGTATTTTTCATGAAACTCAATTTGTTTGTAATCGTATTCATTAACTATAAATACCACATCTAATTTTATTTTATGTGCGTGAATTTATGGTAATTATGAAAATAATATACAGATAATCCAGAAATATCATTGATAAACTCGTTAATAATCAGGTTTCACTTGCGACAAATCCATAAAGCCCTCTATCTTTACCCAATGCGATTCCTAAAACTGAAACTTTTCCTGCTCACTTTCATTATGGCTAGCATCCTTTTTGGACAGTTTAAATCTGCCCAACTTACCATTGATGATCGAATGCTCAGAGATAGTGATCGACAGATATTATTCTCTCTGAAAAATGATGTTGATCGGTTTTTCTCTCAAACCTATTGGGATGAAGATTACACAGATCTTGAGTTAACACCACAGATTCAACTTATCTTTGAAAGCACCACTTCAAAAGGTGCTGTTACCGTTTATCAATGCCAGGCTCTTTTCGCAGTTGGATCAGATCAAAAATATTTTGATAAGTCGGTTCAATTTTCATTTAGCGAAGGTACAGGGCTTTATTATGATCCCGTATTATTTGATCCCCTAGCAAGCTTTCTTTCTTTTTACGCGTTCATTATGCTCGCGGGTGAAATGGACACATACGATCCTTTAGGAGGAACCGCAATCTATGAAAAAGCTCGTGCGATTGCTTTGCGTGGTTCAAATTCTGACTATTCCAAAGGATGGAATAATCGCGCGGATTTAATTGATGAGATTAGCTCCAACTTTGGATATCGTCGCGCAAAATATGCTTTTTATTATGGTCGTGATCTCTTTATTGACGGAGATATAGTTGCAGCAATTGATCAATTTGATCAATTTTTTGAGGGTTTAGAAGAGGTCTTTAACCATTCGCCACGTGATAAGCATACTTTAATATTTTTAAAAGCGTATGCACCAAAATTATCGCAGATGTTTGCTATGCTTAGCCGAAAAGAATATCTGGAAACATTAATTGACTACGACCCAGATAACGAAGAGATTTACGTCCGTGGACTTGACGCAATATCACGGTAGGTTTTCTTCCCTAATAAATAAAAGGCAATCACAATACTTCCCTGATAAATATTCTGAGTGATCGATTGATCCTTTTTAACCCTGATTTTTCTATTTTCTTTTCTTTTCCTAAGAATTACACGCGGATGGAATAGTATCCACGTTAATGCTTTGAGAATACCAATCATGTGATTCCAATCCCGATGTACAAGCGAAAAGAGAAATGCTACCCATTCTAATCCAAATCGGATGGGAAATAAATAAAGAGCCATTGGTAAAGAATAATTACTAAGCAGCATTAAAAGTGAGTTTCTGTGATTAAGATAATACTTCATCACTGATTGTGCTGGCAACGTTACTGCATTTTTATGGAATACCAATGATTGCGGTTCGAACCAAATAGAATATCCCATGAGCTGAAACCTCCAACATAAATCAATTTCTTCCATATGCGCAAAAAAAGTTTCATCAAAGCCACCCGCTTTTCGAAATAGTTCTCTTTTCACTATGAAAGCTGTACCAGATGACCAGAATATGGGTTTTGGATTATCATATTGATTCGTATCAACTTCTTGATGATGGAATACGCGACCACGGGCAAATGGAAAGCATAAAATATCCATTTCGCCTCCGGCTCCACCGGCATAATCAAACAAATCGCGTTGATAATAATTGCGAATTTTGGGCTGAACTGCGGCAATTGTTGGATCAGATTCTAATCGTGATATTAAGGGTTCTAACCAGTTAGAATTTTGAATCGTATCATTGTTTAAAAATAAAATAAAATCACCTGATGCATTTTTTGCTCCGCGATTGCATCCACCGGCATACCCATAATTTTGATCATTTTCTACTAAGATAACATCTGGGTGATGTTTTTTGATCCAATCTTGGCTGCCATCGCTGGAGGCATTATCTGCGATAACAATTTCAATATTTGGATATGTGGACTGTTTTAATGAGTCCAGGCATTCAGACAATACTTCAATGCCATTCCAATGGGGAATGATCACTGAAATTGTTTTTGGAGAGTGCGCCAATCTTTTGTCAGGAATTAACCGGGTTTATTTCCATCCTGTAACTCGTTGAGAAGTTTCTTAGCTCTTGAGTCTTGAGGATTTCTGGAAACCCAATCAGTTAAAACCATTTTTGCTTCCTCTTCCCGGCCCGTTTCACGGTAAGAATGAACCAGAGCAGAAATAATTTCAGAATAATTCCGTTGCCAGTCATTCCATTGCCCCTGTGTTAATCCGGCTTGTTCAACACCACGAGCTTTTACTTCCTTATCCATTGAATTGAATTCTTTATACAATTGTTCAAACATGGATGCTGCTTTTCCCGCATCATTCAATTGCTGAAGATAGGAGTAACCGTATCGAATTTGATCTCGCACAGTAATATCTTTTCGTTCAAGTAAATCGGAAATGATTTGGGTCAATTTCTCTGGTGCTCCCACATCAAAATATAATTGACCAATTTGGAAATACAGATCTTTAGAATCCATGCTAATTGTTTCAGAAGGAATATTCTCTTCCATCTTATTCATGATTTCTAAAACCATCAGACGTTGTTCTTCGGCTGCATCTTCTCCGCTTATTTTTTTAATGTCCTGATATTTAAAATAATGATGGACGGCCAGTTGCATATATGCACTACGATAGTTTTGTAATAAACGAATAATCTGGGGATTAAAAAACACATCCGTATTCCCAAGATTTCTAAACATGTATCCTTCCTGGTAATCACGTGTCCATGCTAAACTATTTGGATCATCCTCCAGATCAAGCTGTGAGGCTGGCACAAATTCCTCAGACCATGTATGATCACCTAAATCAGTTAACAAGTTTTGATACATTTTATCTGGATTGATCGATTCAACTTTCTTTGAGTTCACTTTAAACGTCAAACCTTCCATACCCAGATATTCTTCTAAACCAAGACGGTTAGAAGGTGACACGGTGACTGCAAAATAAATTGGGATGCGTAATTTGCTGTCAGCAATAATACGTAAGACCATCATATCTTGTACTTTTAATGCACGCCCGCCAAACGTTGGTTTTAAGGACCATTCTAAGTCAACTAAGCCACTATCGCTTTGCACAGGTATTCTTACGTTTTGTGTCTTCCAGGGAGTTAATCCTGATGTTAATTCGCGAATTTGATCGTCGGAAAGATTTATAAATCGCTCACCTTTTGGTCGTGAGTCTCGAAGTTGTTTTATATACCAGGGCGTATTTAGCAAACTCAGGTTCGCTACAGTGACATCCTTGCGAACACCTTCAACTTCTTGCAAATACCACAGCGGAAATGTATCATTGTCGCCATTAGTGAAAATAATTCCGTTGGGTTCACATGATTGAAGCAGGTTATAACTATAATCCCATGCTACATAATTGCCGCTACGATCATGTTCTTGATAATTGGCTTGTAACATAACCCCAGGGATGAGCACAACCAACAGAGCAATTATGGCAATATTCAATTTTGGTGTAATTGATGTATTCTTTACAAATTGTTTGAGTTTTTCCATGATGGCAGCAGCACCGATACCAATCCATATTGAAAATGCCAGAAAACTCCCCACATAAGAATAATCCCTTTCTCGTGGTTGAGGATTATCCTGATTTAGATACATTATTACGGCTAACCCTGTAAGGAAAAATAAAGTAAGAATCGAAAATGCTTCTTTATCATCTCGATAAAAATGGAAGACCATACCAATAAGTCCAAGGAGAAATGCCAAGGGCATCCCAAATTGCGTCCAATCGACGCCTTCCTGACGGGCATTTGCCCCAAAGGCTGTTACTCCAGGATCAGTTGAAGGTCCACGGCCTGCAAATTGCCAAAGAAAGTACCGCCAGTACATTTTTTTAACCTGATAATTCATGAAAAACTGCCATTGTTTATCCAAATTGTAAAACATGTATTTTCGATCTTGAGTCGAAGAATAATCACGTCCATTGGCTGGCGGACCTGTCACTTCATGCTGGGGCGGTAATCCAACATATTTTCTTGGAAACTGACCAATTTCTCCATATTGCTCACGCTCAACGTAGGATATGGCGGCGGAAATTGTTTCGGGATTGTTTTCATCAATTGTGGGGTTTTGATTTGATCGAATAAATATCAGCGTATAACTCGAGTAGCCAATCAAAATAAGCACCATGGATGTGAAGATTAACGATAATAATTGATGGCGTGTCATAATGGCCCAGATCATTGCGCAAAATATGGCTAGAATCACAACTCCCAATCCAAAAAGACCCATGAATTTTGCAATTTTTGGCAATCCTTTAATCATTCCATTATGGATTATTAAGAACGTAATTCCTGTTAAAACAATCATGGTTAAAAAAGATTTCCATTCAAAATCCAATTTCCTGAAATAGATAATAAATGCAACAAATGGTAATGTTAACAAGTTCAATAAATGAACACCAGTTGCGAGTCCAATCATATAGGCAATTATCAAGATATAACGTTCGTGTCCTGACTCATCGGCTTTTTCTGACCAGTGCAATATCAACCAAACTACAATTGCCGTGAAAAATGTACTTACGGCATAGACTTCCGACTCCACAGCATTAAACCAATGGCTATCTGTAAAGGCAAAAGTCATGGCTCCAATAAATGCTGATCCATATGCAATAATTGCATCTTCAGTTGTAGTGATCTTTCCACGCCAATGTGAAATAACTTGAACAATGATTAAAAACAATAACATCACTGCAAATGCGCTTACAACTGGAGAAATCAGGTTTACTCTAAAGGCAATATCAGAATTGATAGGGAGCATGGAAAATACTCGCCCAACAATGAGAAAAAGTGGGCTTCCTGGAGGATGAGGAACACCAAGAGTAAATGCTGTTGCAATAAATTCACCGCAATCCCAGTAGGAAACTGTTGGTGCCATTGTGTCAAAATAGACGATGAAAGATATGAGCAGTGTTACTGCTGCAATAATTTTATTTAAACGGGGATAATTCACGATGTTGTGTCCTCAGAGGGTTTAGTTTCTTCTGACTCTTTTGATTTGATATAAACAACTTTTATTTCACGGAGAATATCATCCATGTATTGTTCTTCTTCTTCAGATAAATTTCTATCCATACGTTTGTACAGCATATCCAACATATCAATATTTGTTGCTGCCTGACTCAAATTTATTTCCACTTTTTTTGACAGTGGATTCTCAGTTTGTCCAAGACCAACCCAAACACTATGAACAATGGATGAAATTAACTGGTCAAATAATTGTTTTTCTGTATATGTGCTTTCAAGCGGCATCTGATTACCTTTACGAGTTAAATAGTGACCAGTTCCTTTAAAATGAATGGTCTTACGCCATTGTAAATAAGCCGGGGAATTTAACGGAGTTTCGGTGTAGGTCATAATTCTAAATCCTACATAATTCAGGTTTATGTAAGATAATTGTTAACCAGTAATCCGTCTTTTAAAATTAGATTTATGATCTTGTATTTAATCTAAGTTAATTAGGACTTTCTGATAATATATATTAGTGAGCTGGCATTTTCTTTAGCAAACAGGCTTATGAACCATGATTTAAATCCAACCCAACACGCTTTGATAATACTTCCATTGGATTTCACAGATTTCTCAGTTAATAGCGATACATAAAACGGATCAAAAGGCATCATTTTAAGCCTGTCCAATTTCATTCCTGCTTTGGATACTAAATAACGCATTGATTTCGGCGAATAATGAAATAAGTGCCGAGGCGCGTCCCATGCTGCCCATTCCGCGCCATAATCATTTGCATCAGTGCTCGTATAATTTGGAACGGCAATTATGATTACACCTTTAGGATTTAATAAGTCACGGATATGTGAGATATATTTATTTGGATCATGAACATGCTCAAGTACATGCCACATTGAAATCACATCAAATTTTTCATCTAGATTTTGAAATAAAGCATCCGTTTTATGCACCTTTTTCCCTAATAACTCGGATGCTTTCTCCCTTGCCGAAACGCCAGGTTCAATACCCGTTACATCCCAACCACTATCTTGGCAAAACCGTAAAAACTCACCTGAACCACAGCCAATATCTAGCAACTTGCCTTTTCTGAGCATTGATTCATTCTCAATAAGTGTTCGTTTGCTTCTTAACGTGAAAAAGCGTGCGATTTTATATAAGGATTCAATAATGCCCGTACTTTTTCCAGAATGAGAAATATAGTCTTCACTCTTGTAGTAAGCATCAATTTCTAAAGTATCTGGTTGTGGTGATGTTGTGCACGTTCCACAATTATCGCATTCCATGATACTAAAGAAAGACTGTGTCACTAAGAAATCGAGCGACTGGTGTTTTATTTCTATTTTTTCAGACCCACAAATGGGGCAAGTTTGTATTGGCTTCATAGTGTTATGTAATATTTACAAGTTTCAGTTTATCTTGATAATCTTTTATAAATCGTTGTCTGAGCAAGTGGTGTTGTGGATGTCGTAAATGAGGATCCTTTTCTACAATTTCAAATGCTGCCTGACGTGCCTGACGGATGAGTGGACCATCATGGACTAAATCTGCAATTTTGTATTTTAAAAATCCGCTTTGCCGGATACCAAAGAATTCACCTGGACCGCGGATAGCCAAATCTTCATCGGCAATTTTGAAACCATCCGTGGTTTTTTCCATAATCCCCAATCGCCGAACAGCTGTATCTGTATGATTTCGTTTTACCAACACACAATAGCCTTTGTAAGTACCACGTCCAACACGACCCCGCAATTGATGTAATTGGGTTAGCCCAAAGCGATCAGCATGTTCTATAATCATCACCGTGGCATTGGGTACGTCAATCCCAACTTCAATGACGGTAGTAGCGATCAAGATTTGTATTTCATTTGCTGAAAAGGCATCCATGACCGCATCTTTTTCATCCTTTTTCATTCGACCGTGAATGAGTCCTACTTTTAAATCTTTAAAAATGGTGGTTGCCAATTTTTCATGATCTTCGCTGGCAGCAGCTAAATCAGACTTTTCAGATTCTTCCACCAATGGGTAAACAATCATGCATTGCCTACCAGCAGAAACTTCATCTATCACAAATTTGTAAACACTTATTAATCGAGATGGATCTACTACTTTTGTACGGACTGGAATGCGATCCTTCGGCATTTCATCAATAATGGATACATCCATATCCCCGTGGTACGACATAGCCAACGTTCGCGGGATAGGGGTCGCTGTCATTGCAAGTACATGAGGGTGCAAACCTTTTGATGTTAAGTCTCCTCGCTGCATGACGCCAAATCGGTGCTGTTCATCAATAACTACAAAACTTAAATCTTTAAATTTCACATCTTTTTGGATGAGAGCATGTGTCCCCACAATTAATTGAATGCGCCCTTCAATGAGAGCAGTCAAAATTCCCTTTCGTTGAGATGCCACAGTATTTCCAACAAGGATGGCGCATGTTATTTTTGCCTGCTCGGCATATTTTTGGAATGATTCATAATGTTGGTGGGCTAAAATTTCAGTAGGCGCCATAATGGCAACTTGTGATCCATTCCCAATGGCAATGGCAGCGGAAAGTAACGCTACAATAGTTTTTCCAGATCCAACATCTCCCTGAAGTAATCGATTCATCACCACGGATTTTGCCAAATCGCTTCTGATTTCCTTGATTACACGTTTTTGTGCGTTGGTGAGTTCAAATTCCATCTGATCTGTAATTCGTTCAAAATACGGACCCACTTCAGATAATGATCGCGTTGATTCTTTTTGAAGTGTTTTCCGTCGCAATGCCATAAGGAGTTGCAGGAAAAAATGTTCATCGAATTTTAATCTTTTTATGGCAGCTTGCAGTTTGATTTGATCACTGGAATAATGAATATGTTGAAGTGCTTTGGATAGATCCGTGAG
>JABMOV010000103.1 GCA_013203145.1 Fidelibacterota bacterium | reverse complement strand
GGATTTATGTCATTTGGCATGTGGTCAAGTTGATGGATTTTGGGAATTTGATTTGCATCCTTGGGATACAGCGGCGGGTATTTTAATCGTTGAAGAAGCAGGTGGGAACGTTACGGGTATGAATGGAGAAAATTATTCCATTTATCAGGATAATATTCTAGCGAGCAATGGTCAGTTACATGATCTCATGTTATCGCAGATAAAGCCACAATAGATAAAATAGATTAGTAATATTTTATAAAATTGTAATTGAATACAATTCTTCATCACCGTGAATTATATCCAATATGTCACCTGTTTGAAGTTGTCCTACCCCGCTAGGTGTGCCTGTGAATACAATATCCCCGCATAATAACGGCACACGAGATACTAATCGTTTTAATAAATATTCAATTGAGAATATCATATCATTTACACGGCCGGTTTGAACCGGGATTCCATTCTTTTTTAAAACAAAATCTTTATCCAAAGGAAATAAGCCATTATTATAAAATGGGCCTAAAATGCTACTATTTTTGAAGGATTTTGCCCAGAACCATGGTTTGCCATTTGCTTTTAACTCAGACTGACTTGTACGATCTGTTAAATCCAGACCAATGGTAAAACCTGCAATATCATTTTCTATATCTAATTCCACAGGATCAAAGACATCCTTGCCAAGGCAGAGAACTAATTCTAATTCATGGTGAATTTCTGTTTCTTTTGGAATCGTAATTTGATTGGATTGAGCTATCGATGCTGTAGATTTTTGGAAATAAAGCGGTTCTTTGGGAATGGGATTGTTAAGCTCTTTTGCATGATCACGATAATTCCGACCTACACAATAAATGTTCCTTATAGGAATTTTACGACCATCCTGAAAAATGGCATCCGTATGAAACGTGATCATTTTAGCTCATCAACAGCAATATCAAAGAATTCATTAAATGTATAACGACCAGTATCTGTTACTCGCCCTATTGTAGTAGACGGTATACCGATTGACATACAAATACGCTCAAATTCCATAATGTCTTCTTCGCCTAAACTAATGAGGATAAGACCTTGGGTTTCCCCAAAAAGCATCTGATCAGTTCTCAATTTTCTGCTGAAATGTACACGTGCCCCCAAACCATTTGCTCCCGTTTTAAGAGCCTTCCCGATAGAGATTGCTAATCCACCACGACTTAAAGGTTTTGCAGACTTAATTAACTTCGCTTGAATTCCTTGTACAACAGCCTCTTGCATACGACTTTCCATATTCAAATCACAAGCGGGCAAATGACCATTTATTGTATCATGAAGTAATTTTGCGTAGGTACTGTAGCCGAGTTCTCCACGATGACTACCTAAAATACTAATAAAATCACCGTCATTTTGGAACCCTGAGAAAGTATCCTCACCTGCTTGAGTTCTTTGCCCAACAGCAAATATTGACTGAATATTTTGTTCATCCAATGAAACTATTGAACGTTTTAATACAGGAAGTTTTAACGATCGAATGGCCTCCTCTTGTCCTTGAATAATTTCAAAACCATGCCATGCTTCTTCTGGGTTGATTGAATCTGGGAATACATTTCGGTACAAAAGGCCAAGAGGTTTTACCCCAGTGCATGCTAAGTTCCGTGAAGCGTCTGCTATAGCAAGTTGACCCGCCAATCTTGGATGATCCTGGAAAGAAGTATGATTATCAGAACTTGTCATTACCCATTGTTTGGATTCATTATCACAGTGCTCTATAGATATATTTGATTCCTCATCATGTGTCCCTTCAACTGCCCATATTTTCCAAAACAATTCATCTATTTTTGAATCAATATCTTGCGGAAGAGTTTTATCAATTTTCAATTCTTCACGATGAAACCTTGTTTGTGTAAATACTCGCCATGGAAATCGTAATACATCAATAGGTAAGGTTATTTCAGTACCACCAATATCAATAAGTTTGATTTCTGGTTTATCACTCATCATTCCTAATAATGTACATGATTCTTTCCAGGTACTCGTTTCCTGAATTAATTCTTCTTCGTATCCATTCTGTATGACTACAATAAATCCAGTGGACTTAGAATTGAAAATATCCTGATTAATGGTGATTCCAATATTTTCTTGGATGCACCAATTCGTCAATGATTGAGGTAGATTATACTGATCCACAATCCTCGTTCCCAAAACCCATGGCTTACCTAGTAATGTGGCAATACTTTTTCGTGCTTTTTTTGAAACTTTATTAAAGGGTACCTGCAAAAATGCAAAGGGTGACCCTTCGGGAGCCAAATGAATTTCAGTGGGGTGGCTTGTTTTTACTAAACCAGTTTTTACAGATAACCCATCATTTTCAAATCTTTTTGATAAACTGATAGCACTACGTGTACGTGATTCAACTTCCAGCAGGGATTCTGTGTCTTCGATGGCATTTTCATTTGAATATAAACTGGAATAGAAATAAATATGTTTTCCATTCTCATCAGTTAAATCTTCTTCAGGGATACGTGTTCTTTTGATCCCGTCATCAAGACGATTTAATGTTTCTATGTATAGCCGACCTTTTAAAAATTGGGTTTGTAATTTGGCAATAACATTCAATTCGTCATCACTTGGCATACGCCCTAAAATGTGCCGAATATATTGTGTGTCTGTCTGTGATATATAGTTCTTCATGATATTTCGCTTGATTTTATTTCCGAGAAAATCTGATCAAATGTATATCCTTTTCCCTGGAGGAATCGGATACATTGGTTTTTTTCAGTTTGCTCTAAAAGATTATACCGTTTTTTATTGATTAAATGCTTGATCATTTCGGGAATTGGAAATTCAAAATAGATCGCATCTGATACATGCTGAATCGTATCAGTTCCAATTCCATGTTTTTTCAATTCAATTGCTAATTTCACCGGACCAATTCGTGATTGTCTCACTTTATCCCTGGCAAACGATTTAGCAAAATCCTTGTCATCTAAATATTTTTTTTCTTCAAGGTATTCTAACGTTTCAGTAATATTTTCTTCAGCAAAACCTTTTTCTTTTAAACGACGATTTAATTCTGATTTACTCCGTTTTCGATAACTCAATAGATTTAGCGCACTATTTCTAATTTGCGCAATCTCATCCTTATATCTGAGCTTCTTTATTTCTACATCGGATAGAGAATCATTAATGGAAAAATGATTTTGAAAAAAAATATCCTCTGTTAGACTGAAGATGTCTCCGCTATCCAATAATATTCTACGGGATCGCTTACGACCTTTCTCTTGTTCTATGCCAATAACTTTAGGCAGATGCACCCTCGTCAAGCCCCATAAAGGCTTTTACTTTTTTGGTTACTTCACTGAATATAGATTCGTTTTCAGTAAGGAATTTCTTCGCATTTTCTTTCCCTTGCCCAATTTTTGTATCCCCATAAGCATACCATGAACCCATCTTCTGTAATATATCGCCTGTCAATGCAAGATCAATAATGTCTCCGACATAGGATATTCCAGTGCCATACATGAGATCAAATTCAGATTGCTTAAACGGTGGTGCTACTTTATTCTTTACTACTTTTACACGAACCCTGCTACCTATACTATCTGTACCATCTTTCAAGGTTGTAATGCGACGAATTTCCATGCGAATTGATGTGTAAAATTTTAGAGCACGACCGCCTGGTGTCGTTTCAGGATTCCCAAACATCACACCAATCTTTTCTCTAATCTGATTAATAAAAATGACACATGTGTTTGAGCGACTAACTGTTCCGGTGAGTTTCCGAAGAGCCTGGGACATCAATCGTGCCTGAAGCCCAATATGAGTGTCTCCCATATCACCTTCCAACTCAGCTTTTGGTACCAAAGCTGCGACTGAATCGATAATAATAATATCTATAGCTCCACTGCGAACTAAAGTTTCAGTGATTTCTAATGCTTGTTCACCAGTATCTGGTTGAGAGACCAACAATTCATCTGTATCAACGCCAAGGCGTTTAGCGTAATTAGGATCCAGTGCGTGTTCTGCATCTATAAAAGCCGCATAACCGCCAGTTTTTTGTGCTTCAGCTAAAATGTGCAGTGCTAAAGTTGTTTTGCCTGACGATTCAGGTCCGTATAATTCTATAATTCTTCCTCTGGGAACACCACCTACTCCTAGTGCAACGTCAAGAGATAAACAACCGGTTGAAATAACATTACCTTCCCATGAAGGCCTGTCATTGCCCAAACGCATTATTGATCCTTTTCCAAATTGTCGATCAACTTGTGCAATAGCTAAGTCTAATGCTTTAGATTTTTTATCTTTCTCTGACATACTTTACTCCTATTTACTTAAACGATATTCGTGAAGATTTGAATATACTGCGCCAGTTGGTTTTAATTCACTGCTAATCAAACTGAACTTATCTACAAAAAATGGGATTCGTTCATAATCTGTCTGCAAATATTGTGTTATGTTTGGTGTGATTTTTGGTGGATATTTGATTCGTGCCAAGGTTATATGGGGAACAAATGGGTACACTTCAGCAGGATACCCAAGAGGATCAAGCGAATCATTAATGTCTTTTACTAAATTTTTTAACGGATCATGGTTTCCATTTAATCCGACCCATAATACCCTAGGTCTTGACGGTACTGGGAAGCATCCTGTTTTCGCAATTTCGTATTGCATAGATGAGTGTTTTCTAGATACTGTTGATAATATATCATGAATATCTTCAATGCCATCCGGTGGCGTATGACCAATAAACTTTAAGGTAAAATGTACTTGTCCATCTCTAACCCATTTAAGATTGTCTTTTTTATGGTCAATCGTGGTTTTCAACATGTTTCTAGTAACCAGCAGAGATTTTGGAACAGTAACAGCTACAAAAGTTCTTAATAATCTAGTATTCATTTAATGCAAGTCTAATCATATTTAGTGCATATTGGCTACTACGCTGTTTGTTACGCGTACGATTTTTTCCAAAAACACGATGTTTAACAATTGTCTTATCAGGTAACGCCAAACCAAAGTATACTGTCCCAACTGGTTTTTTATCTGTACCACCGCCTGGACCAGCAATCCCCGTTACGGATATTCCGATATCTGATCCGAATACTTTTCGAACACCTTCTGCCATTTGAACTGCGGTCTCAGAACTAACTGCACCCACCTTATTTAATGTATCTTCTTTAACATGAAGAAATTTCATTTTAGCCATATTGCTATACGATACTATTCCACCTAGATAATATTCGCTACTGCCAGAAACTTCCGTAAGTCTATGTCCAATTAACCCACCTGTACAGGATTCTGCAGTTGATATCGTATATCCTTTTTCAGATAGACATTTACCAATCACGGACTCTAATGAATCATCATCAAATCCAAATATCGAATCGCCTATTTTCTGAATGGTTTCTTCCACAGCACTTTTTAAAGTCGAAATGTCTGAACTTGTGATTCTAACATTCACTTCAAGGAGATTTGGGTAGAAAGCAAAGGAGCATGAATTGTACTTACGGATTATATCATCTAATGATTCTGCTAATCCAGATTCAGGAACACCTGTAACACGAATTGATTTTACATGGATTTCGTTATTCGATCTTGCCATTAGCATTGGAATGATTGTTTCACTCATCATTCCTTTCATTTCTGCTGGAACACCAGGCATGGAGAAAAACCACTTGTCACCTTTTACGAAATGCAAACCTCTAGCTGATCCTACTGGATTGGGGATCATAATTCCATTATGAGGTTTGATAACCTGACTTCGATTTCGTTCAGGTATATTTTTGTTATATTTATTAAAGCGCTCCTTTAACTGTTCCCAGTATTCTTCATCATATGTTAATTTGGAATTGAAATATTCATAGAGTGCAGTTGGAGTAATATCATCGTGTGTTGGTCCCAACCCACCTGTTGTTATTACTATATCATGATCCTTGGAAACCTGGTTCAATGTAGATTTAATCAAATCGATTTCATCTGGAATGGTTACATGATAATTGACAGATACTCCAATATTCTGAAATTCATTTCCAATCCATGCGGCATTGGTATTTATAGTCATTCCTGATAATAATTCATTTCCAATCGTGATTAAGGCGCACTTCATAAGATAAACTGAATAGCCTCAATAATAAGTAAAGCATAAATCCCAGCTGCCACATCATCCAACATGATTCCCCAACCACCTGGTATTCGATCAAATAAACTAACTGGCCAGGGTTTGGCAATATCAAATATTCTAAACAAAATAAACGCGAGAATGATATAAATAGGCGTTACCGGTATAAACCACAATGGTATCCATTGCCCTACCAATTCATCAATGACAATATGGGATGGGTCTTCTTCTTCATCATACTTTGAAATCCCCATTGCTACCCAAACGCCAATAAAAAATAATAATACGGTCAGCACTATAATATATGGTGGTGATAATAAATGTTGCAACCCATACCAAATCAGGATGGCCACAATACTACCCCATGTACCTGGAGCGCCAGGGAGGTATCCTGCATATCCAGTAGTGGCTAGAAAGTTTTTTATTCCGTGGTATTTCACTAAATCAGGAGAAAAATTTCCGGATCACTTGTCTATTATCAAATAGATAGGTAATTCCAGTGTATACAGTGAATAATGTTGCTGCAAAGGTTAAATAGTAAATGAGTTGGTATTGTTTTACAAAGTCGAGAATAGGCATTAGTAATCCAATTTTTAATCCCTTTAGTCCAAGATATGCCAAAATAAAGCCAATAATAGTAATTTGAGTCGCTGTTTTTGCTTTTGCGATATTACTGGTGATCATTTTCAATCCTTTATGTCCCATCATCATACGTAAGCCAGTGACAAATAAATCACGGAAAAGAATTAAAGCGACCATCCAGTATTCCACTAATCCTATAATAGCAAAAGAGATGAATGCTGATGAAACCAATATTTTATCTGCCAGAGGATCAAGGAACATCCCTTGGGGCGTTACCTGATCATATTTTCGTGCAAAATACCCATCATAGGCATCAGTGATAGATGCAATAATAAAAATTATCAACGCCCAGGTTTTTGCCAATGGATGTTCAGAGAACAAGCAAATGATGAATACCGGTGTAAGCAGTATTCTTATTATGGTTAGTATATTAGGGATTGTTATAATTCTGTTCTCCCTTCCAATGCGCGTGTCAGTGTGGCAATATCAGTGTATTCTAAATCGCTACCCACAGGTAGTCCCCTTGCTAAGCGGCTCACTTTAACATTTTTTTCCTTTAAGAGCCTACTTAAATATAAGGAAGTTGTATCACCTTCCACACTTGGATTCGTAGCTAAAACAACTTCCATTCCCTCTGATACTCGGTTTAATAATTTATCAATATTCAGATCCTCTGGACCAACTCCATCCAGCGGTGATAACACACCACCTAGCACATGATATCGACCTCTAAAATTATTCGTTCTTTCAAACGTGAAAATATCAGCTGGATTTTCAACAATACAAATCACATCCTGGATACGTTTTGGATCCATACAAATATGGCAGGGATCTTCTTCTGTAATACTGCCGCATACTGAACAAAAAACAATGTGTGCTTTCACATCCATAATGGCTTTTGCAAATTGTGTCGCTTCCTCTGACTTAGCCATAAGAACATGAAGAGCCAATCGCTGTGCTGTTTTTTTCCCTATGCCCGGAAATGTGGCAAAGCGATCAATAAGGATTTGTACACTTTCTGGATAGTGACTCAATTACATCCCCGGGATTTTCATTCCACCTAGCATGTTACCCGTCACTGAATTCATTCTATTCTGGGACTCTTCCTGAGATTTGCTAATGGCATTATTTATTGCAGAAATAACTAAATCTTCTAATAATTCTTTATCTTCTTTCATGGCTTCATCAGCAATGGATAATTCTAATATTTCCATTTTCCCGTTGGCTGTCACCTTAACCATACCTCCACCAGATTCAGCTTTTACTATCAAATCTTCAAGCTCAGACTGCACATCCTGGATTTTCTTTTGCATTTCCTGTGCCTGCTTTAACATATTTGCCATATTACCTTTGTTGAACATTTTCACTCCTACCTAATAATTTCGCCGTCAAATAATTCTAAAATTTTCGATACAGCATCACCGCTACTATCGGTTTTTGTCGATTTTGGTTTTTCTCCCGGAGCGGAGTCTTTACCATTACCATTTCCATCATCAACCCAACTAGAGTTAATCCGGTATGATTTACCACATATTGATGCTAACATTTCTTCAATAACTGTTCGGTTCTGTTCCAATATTTTCAAGTTAAACTTTGACATTCCCCTTAACTCAATATTTAGAACCGATCCTTCTATGCTACGATAAAAACAATGTTCCAATACAGCAGCGATGGAAGCTTTCTTCAAGGATATTTTTTCAACTATTTCCGGCCATTTATCACTTAAATCTATATCAGGTACATCGGGTTTATCAATTATAACCCTATCTAATTTCGTCGCTACATTTTCTATTTTGGGTTCTTTTGGAGCTTGAAATTCTACTTTTTGTTCCTGCTTTACGGGGATAATCACTTCCGGTTTCGGAATAGGTATGACTGGTGTTTTTTTCACTGGCTGTTTGAACGGCTTAATTACATTCTTATTTCCTGAAAGCAACTGTTCAATGGAAAGGACAGAATCAAGCTCTAACAGTTTCATTAACATCATTTCAAACATCAAATAAGGTTGTGACGCGCGCTTTGCTTTGTCTTCCAGTATCGAAAGAATGTCCGAAACACGCAACAAATCTTTTATTTCCCAGTCATTTGCATGATCCATATAAGTTTGGATTAAATCATCACCAACAGAAAGCAACTCAGAACCACCTGATACTTTACAATACATTAGATTCCGAATATGTTGATTTAATCCATTGGCTATTTCGCTCACAGGCATTCCAGAATTCTTTACCGTTTTTGCCTCGTCCAAAACTTTAAATCCATCCTTTTCAATAATAGCCTGTGTGATATTGAAATAAAGCTGAGTTGGAATAATACCCAGTACTTCGGAAATGGCATCAATGGTAATATTACTTCCAGCAAATGCAATCACTTGATCTAACAGACTGAGACCATCGCGCATGCTGCCATCTGCTTTTTGCGCCACCGCCCGAAGAGATTCGACATCAATGGTAATATTTTCTTTTTCAAGAATAATTGAAATTCGATCTGCAATCACCTGATCAGATATCCGATTAAAGTCGAATCGCTGACATCGTGAAATAATCGTTGCTGGAACTTTATGGACATCTGTAGTCGCTAATATAAACTTTCCGTGTGGCGGTGGTTCTTCCAACGTACGCAACAATGCGTTGAAGGCCTGCGTAGTTAGCATATGGACTTCATCGATGATGAATATTTTGTAGGGAGAATTCATAGGAGCATATTTAATACCTTCCCGCAAATTCCTTATTTCCTCAATCCCGCGATTGGATGCTCCATCTATTTCCAACACGTCCATATTGCGACCGTCAGTTATTTCCTGACAATTATTACATTCATTGCATGGTGTTCCGGGGGATGTTTGGCAATTTAATGCTTTTGCAATCAGGCGCGCACTGGATGTTTTACCAACCCCGCGAGGACCCGTCAATAGATATCCTTGGGCGACACGATCCATTTTAAACGCATTAGTCAACGTTTTTGTCACGTGATCTTGACCCACTAAATCATCAAATGATTGTGGTCGCCATTTTAACGATAATACTTGGTACGACATTTATTTTTTATTGATTGCCTTTAATTTTTTGGTCGTGCACTATAAATTGACATCTCTGGACAACATCTCTTCAATTTAGTTAGCTCCACTCCAATGATCCACCGGCACATAAGTATCAACTTACCGCTGCTCCCTTCCGGGCCTGACGGAGTTCAGTGTCAGCCTATTGCGATAGATTGAAGCTTCAACACTACTTGAATTCAAAAGAAATTTCAGCAAATACCTCTCTATAGAGATCGATCCTGCTAAAGCGGGTTGCAGGTTACAGGGCACCGCTACCTCCCCATCCAGCACGACCAAATTTTTGTGGAGCCGAGGAGGCTCGAACTCCCGACCTTCGCATTGCGAACGCGACACTCTCCCAACTGAGCTACGGCCCCGAATTATTACCTATCACAATAGTCCAAATGTGAAATATTAATTCGGAAAAAGCTAGGAAATTTAGCCGTAATTAGGATTATAGAACAAGGACGACAGTAAATAATTAATATAGTATAACCACCTTTATCTCTTCTAGTTCAAACCAGTCCCAAAAATTGGTGCGATCAAGTTTAATTACTCCGTCTTTGAAACTGAATCGTACACGTTTGCGATACAGAGATTCTGTGAACCATTCTGAATTTTCTCGTTTATAATATATCGCAACATAAGGTGGGCTATCTTCTTTGAGTTCTGGAATTATTAACGTGCAAATAGCATCATTAAATTGACCCTCTTCTGTAATAAATTCTACTTTTGTAAAATTAAAAACTAGTTTTTGAAGATCAGTATGCTCTGCAAACTTATTTGCAGTTTGATTAAATGAAACCGAATTGAGCAGTAAAATAAATAATAATAGAGAAATGGAGCGCCAAATTAATCCTTGGATTTTTTCCGGAACAACCCTTTTTTCTTTTGTTTCTTGTCTTCCTGCTGACCAGGTTGCTTGGATGCTTGCGCTTTGTCTTCCAGACGCCGTTCCCATTCACTCATCTCCCCTGATTCTTTCTCAGGTGCTACAGATTCTTCTTCAGCCACAGATTCGTTTTGTGCTTGTTCCGGCCCTTGCTCCCAAAGGCGTTTTAGTTCCTCATGACGTTTCTTAGATCGTTCTTTTAAATCAGAGATCAATCCAGACACTTCATCGTCAAATTCGGCAATAGTTTTTTCCAAACGACGAATTAATTCTTCTTGTAAAGGTTGACCATACCCTTCACCAATTTGTTCTAACAAACTTCCAAATTTTTCCACCAAATACTGTTTCTGTCTATCTTGTTGTTCTTCAGGTTGAATATTCTCCGCCATATGACCTCCTTATTATCATTACAGAATTTAACGATGTATAATCTAACAATGAATGATTCATACAATAAATAGATAGACATCACATTTCCTCAACTTTTAATACCATCTATCAGTGTGAATCTATATTCATGTTTTATGAAGTACAATTTTATCAACTTGTTCAAAAATTACTAATTCAATACTTTATATTTTTTCAATAATGTTAATTCGATCGTTTTTTTGATCTTCAGGTGTGAGAGCAAAATCTGTTTTTGGTGTCAAAATAATCTCCGTCACCTGCTGTAACTCATTACTTAGAATTAGACCAAACATCAACCCCATAAAACGATTATACCAAATATTTTCATTTGAGGGATCACGATGATCATTCCACACTTCTGTTACACCCACTCCAATTCCAGCACTTAAAAAGAGAAAATATTTTTTCCATGACGATCGATCAACGATAGACGTTTTATAGGCAATGCTATTCATTTTCCAAATGGGAACTCTTAATATTTTTAGCGGTGTTTGGATATTTAAATATTTCTCATCAAAACTATTTAGAGTCCCACGAATATTTTTACCATCCCGGTGATGAATAACAACATATTGATTTAAAGGAATCTCATTTATCACCTCAACAGTATTCAGATATGTAAAATCTGACTTGATCTGTTTTCGATATTCTTCTGGCATTGGTACTAATGGTAAAAGATGGTTTTGAAGAGTCGTAATTTGCCTCAAAGTAAACTTCTTTTTTGTTGTACGTTGATTAGAATACTCGACAAATACGATCTGTGCTATATATATGTGATTTGGAAATTCAAAGAATTGTGCGTTTTTAAATCCTTTGATACCTGGGAATATGTTATAATACACATTTTCCGCAGCATCAATTTCTGTCCCAATGTCTGGTGTGAGCGGAATAATTTCACCTTCTTGTGAAAATAAATCTGCCTGGCAAATAACCAGGCAGATTAGACAAAGTTTAAATCTCCAATAAGGTGAATATTTCATCAACCTCCGGGAATCGTCCTTCCCTCTTCTTCGAATAAACAAGGGAATCATTTTTAGTCACTTCAAACACTCCACCACCAGAAGGCAGCATCTTCAATGAAGTTACTGCAGTACCATATTTTTGTAGTATTTCGGTAGCCAAACTGGCTGCCTTTGGTAAATAGTTTCAAGCAGTACAGTATTCAATCGATAATTTCATCATATCCCTCGTTAAAATGAGAATGCCGTTTCAATAGTTGTCATTTTTACAGGCTCCAATTCTTCTCCACCTGTATCACGATAGAATTGACGGAAATCCCAGATCAAACTAACGCCCTTGCTCACTTCATAACCAAGCTTATAACCAAGGATGGTATTCTCAGAAGGGTTTCCAAAATCGAATGGATTTTCATCATTATTCCTCATATAGTATGCCGAAGCAATACTCAATTTTGGAATGAAATCTGTATTAATACTAGCCTGTGCAAAGAAACTATTGAATTCAACTGTATCTGCTTTCATATTAGCATATGAGGCGGAAAAACTAGCAATGTTTAATATATCAGCTGAGGCTGATCCAAAATATCCTGAAGCATTAACTGAAGATGTACTATCAGCAAATAATTGCATATCTCTTGTTCTGATCTTTACATTACCATCATTATCGTAAAATGGTAAGACACGAACTAAATCATAGCTCTGATCAAAAAATCCAGAGACAAAATAGTCCTGTTTAATTCGATACTCCACCATCAAATTGATAGATTTCAATATGTTTGCACGAACACCTGGAATTGTAATACCACTACCGGATGTACTCTTTCGTCCATCATAAGATATCCCTGAACTATTTGTCGAAGGAAACTGCAAATGATTAAACTCGGTGTATACATCTAATCCAATAAATTTATTCTGAAATACTGGATATCCTAGATCAAAACCAAAACCGAATGCACGAGCTGTTACATCCGCAGTACTAAATGGGTCAGTTTTTAATCTGGATTCAATCGTAGTTAAAAATGGATCATTTATCATACCTGCAGCAGTAATTGAATCTACACCCAAATCATTCATTACACCTGGAATCCAATCTGTATACCCATTATTGTCACGGTCGGGATCAATTTCATCAGCAATCCCATCCCCATCTGAATCCTTAAAATATTTATCATCATCAACAAAATCATCAAATACATCTGGGTAAGAATCATCATCTTTGTCCTTCAAACCACTGAATTGATTTAAATCAGCAATAACATTTAGACCCACTGTCAATGGGAATGTTTTTGAAACCTTATAAGTAGTTCTCAAGCCTGCAAGTGTCCCGCCACGAGCCAAGTCTTTTACATTGGCTAACAATAATTCCGTGCCAAGTTTGCCCATATTTACACCCATATTTACACCAATTCGTCGTACGGATGGAAATTCCATCATATTGGAATATCCACTTAACAATCCACCGTAACCGAGAGTAACACTATTTAATGCGCCCAACTTAAACCAGAATGGGTCTTTTTTCTCCGCCCAGCGGACATAAAGGAATTTGTCTATAAAATCACTGGCTTCATCCCATTCTTCTTCTCGGATATTGCCTTTATCATCTATGTAGAGTACCACGTCTAAGCCAATTCCAAGTTTTCCAAACGAAAATTCAGGACGCAAAGCAAATTGATTGTATATCTGTCCATCTATAGTGACAGAACCAATACCTAAACCCATTCCAAAACTACGACCAGCAGATTCTGGACCCGGTTCGCCTTCAACACCTTCTTCAGGTTGATCTGGTTCGGGAACTTCAGTCTCTGGTTGACCTGGTTCAGGAGTTTGATCAGGAGTAGAATCCGGTGCATCTTGTGAGTCAGGCTCAGTAGAGTCTTCTGTTTCACCATCCCCAGTATCAGTATCCGTTTGTGTATCTGGATCAGGATCTTCAGGTAAAGCACCTGGATTGGTAGGAGCGTTCATCAAATTTCCCAGGGAATTTGAAATGGCAGTTTGACCCGCAGCCACTTGCACAACTTGACCACTAATCTGGTTCAGTACTTCGAATAGTCCTTCTGTTCCCATAAACTGGTCAATTCCGCTCATACTGACCAACGCCCAGAATTCTGTTCCTTTTACAGACGCAACTGATGTAGGTGTTTGTACTCGGTAGGCTTTATCTCTACCTTCTTTTGCCACTTGATTATATATTGTACCATATTTCATATCAACAGTGCGGGTATTTTCCGTTTCAACAAATTGGAATTCGGAATTTTCACGTACTTTTAGTACTGATTTATCGTCAAGATAGATTAAAACAGCAAATCCCGTTTCACCAACTTTTAGGTGATCACCATTATTGATGGCCATCCCTGGGGTTACTGCTGTTGCAAAGTCTTCTTGTCCAGTTGACTTAACTAAAACATCACCGGTTGTTTTGATAACACGCGCGACAGTGTCTGCCTGGACCATTGAAAAAATGAATAATGATATAATTATGAATAGTATTTTTTTAATAAACATGTTTTCTCCTTTTACGAAATCTTTTTGAGGTATAACGAGGTAATTTACAGAAATAATACGTTTAACGCACGGTCGTAGTTCGACTGATGAATTGCATCACAATCAGAATTATGCCTCTAAATACTTATTAACCAACAATGCGATGGATTCATAGTTTTGCTCTGTTCCTTGACTCATTCCTACTTCACACATTCTACTGGAGGAATACCCACTCTTTGCGGGGGAATCCGGTGTCGTATCCTGTTCCAATTTTACTGAAGATTGTGTTAATTCAGGAACAAGTAAACCCCTATCTCCTGCAAAACCACAACATTCCATTTGATTTGGTATTATCACATCAGAGGCGCATTTTTTTGCCAATGAAACCATTTTGGCTGTGTCGTCCATTTTTCGTGTCGAACAGGTTGCGTGTAATACAATTGTTTCAGCAAGCGCAGGTCGATCTATATCTTTTGTTAACTCATATAAAAAAGGAATCAAATCAATAAAAGTCAACTTCTTCCATTTTTCAAGTATCTCTGGCTTTAACCCTTTGCCAGCGGATATAAATTGAAATGAACAAGGCGAAGTATCAACAACAATGGGAATACTTCCACCATCCGTTTGAACATAAAGTTCGTTCACCGTTCTTTCGAGGATAATTTCATATGCAGAATCGTAACCCTTTGATTGGTACGGTGTTCCACAACATAACGATTGGATTGAATCGGGAATGGCCATTTGTTTGTCTGTAATCCGTGATATATTCAATATAATTTCCTGCAGGGATTGTCTGTTTTCACCTGCGGAAAATACTCTGCTTATACAGGAAGGAAAATAGAGGAAGTCCGGTTTGGAAATACGCTTATCAGGGTGCGAAACCTTTGATGTATTTGGAATATACTTTGTCCAGATAGGGATATTTACATGAAAACTATTTTTTACTAACTTGGTGAATCCTGTAAAAAATCCATGTCCAATAATTTTTGATTTCCAATGTATTATGTATACAAAAAACCTCAGAAAAGACTGAACAAAAGGAAAATGAGCTACTGTCCAACCGGCAATAGTATGACTAAATGTCGAATGAGTAGTATAACGAAAATCTTTCACAAATTGGCCGGTATTTATATTCACAGGACATGCTGTTTCACAAAGACCATCCACGGCACACGTTGCACTAAATTGATAAGCCCATTCTTTTTCAAGAATCTTCAATTGCGGGTCGCCGGACTTTTTCATTAGTGCCATTTCACGTGCCAGGGCAATCCGATGACGCGGAGTTAATGTTAATTCACGACTGGGACAAACGGGTTCACAAAAGCCACACTCCACACATGAATCTATCGTTTCATCGACCACTGGCATTGGTTTCAAGGATGAAACATGGGCGTTTTTATCTTTTGTCAACAAAACACCTGGATTTAGAATATTGTTAGGATCACTGAGTGATTTGATTTCCCACATTAATTCCGCTAGTTCACCACCCCATTCGGTCTCTACAAACGGTGCCATATTACGACCCGTACCATGTTCTGCTTTAAGTGCGCCATTATACTTTCCAGAAGTCATGGTGACAAGATCATCTATGAATCCTTCATAATGATTTATTCCATCTTGTGTCTCAAGATCAATGGATGCCACAAAATGAAGATTCCCATCCTTGGCATGCCCGAAAACCACACCATCGTTATAATGCCATTTTTGAAATAATGCCTGCAAATCATTAATGACATCCGGCAATTGATCAACCTGAAAACAAATATCTTCTGTAATTACACTTGTACCCTTTTTACGCAATGATCCTACTGTCGGATATAAAGATTTTCGTATTTGCCATAGTTTTTGGCGAATATCATTACTCGTCTGAAATCCATCGGGACAAGATGCATTATATTTTGATAATTCACGTTCTACATCGCTCGTGAGTTTTGTTAATTCTTCATCACTATCGCGCTGAAATTCTACCAATAAAGCTGCTGAGTCTGATTTCAGGTCTTCTACTTTATAAGGTGGATTTGATAAATACTTTGCTGTGGTAAGGGAAGCAAAATCCATCAATTCTACTGCATCCGCTCCCTTTTGCGTTAAATCAGGAATAATACGGCAGGCATCTCGCACAGAATCGAATAGTAACAGTGCTGTTGCTTTTTTCCCGGGATCAGGAATCGTGTTATATGTAACCTTAGATACAAATCCTAATGTGCCTTCAGCTCCGACCAATAAATGGGTGAAGATATCAAGAGGGTGATCAAAATCGAGAAAAGAGTTTAATCCATAACCGAGGGTGTTTTTTTGTCGATACTTATCGCGAATTTTTTGGGAAAACTCTTCAGAATTCTGAATTCTGTTCTTTATGGATTTTAGGCCAACAACTAAATCCGATTCATCCTGTATAAATCTATCATAATCTTCTTTATTACTCGTATCATAGGTGTGACCATTACCCAGAATGAATCGTACATCCTTTATCGTATGATACGTATTGTGGGTTACGCCGCAGCACATACCAGATGCATTATTTGAGAAAATTCCACCAATTCTAGCTGCTTTTATTGATGCCGGATCAGGTCCCAGCCTTCTTTGATACTTTTGGAGAACATTATTTACAAACTCTCCCGTCAATCCCGGTTCAACAGTTATTGAGAATCCATTTTCATGAATTTCATAATCTTTCCAATCTCGTATTACTTCTACAATGATTCCATCAGTAACGGCTTGGCCGGATAATGACGTTCCTCCCGTTCTAAAGGTCAATGAAGTATTGGAGTCATGTGCATATTTCAAAAGCGTTTGCACTTCTTCTTCATTTTTTGGACGAGCTACGGCTTTTGGAATTAATCTATATAAACTAGCATCATGGGCATAGACTAACCGATCAACCAGTTTTGTAGAATACCTTTTTGAATGAATGGGAGTTATCATTTTTCTAATGCTTGACGAAAAGTTAGTGGTACAAGAATGGATTTGTTGCTGTTATAGTCAAAGGCCACTAGTGTAAACAGACCTTGAACAACAGGTATTAAATCCTCCTTAATAAATACTGCAGTGGCAATATCGAAACTTGTATTCCCTACTCGTGTAATTGATTGTCCAATATCAAAGGTCGCAGGATGCTCTGTTTGCTGGAAATAATCAATTTTCATGCCCGCAAGTATAGTACTCACTTCCATATCCCAGCGAGTGTATTCATATCCCAAATATTGATAAAAGTCCAGTCGTGCAGATTCCATATATGATAAATAAGCGGCATGGTTAATATGACGAAGTCCATCCATATCACCCCATCGGGTTCGAATCGAAGTCCAGAAATTGAAATCATCACGCGTATATATTGGGGGTTTTTTCATGAATGAATTTATGGTATTCACAAATCATAACTCCAACTAGTAAAGGATAATTGTTTTAAACAATCATTTACCCCAAATTCACTTAATATTATCCAAGGAGGATTAAATGAAATTCAATTATTGGCGTATTTTATTGCTCGGGTTTGGATTCATGGGTGTTACACTACTTTGGGGTATATACAATGCCTATGTCCCAATTTTCTTGCAGGCTGGACGACCCGACTTTAGTTCAACAGCTGGTGTTAGTGGTTTTGGGTTGAGTGCTGTGTGGACAGGTTTCATCATGACGTTTGATAATATTGCCGCATTATTCATTTTGCCATGGATAGGTGCTTTTTCAGATCGTATTTGGACAAAATTTGGTCGACGAAAACCCTTTATTATGGGCGGAGCACCATTGGCATTTATCGGATTTGTAGCTATCCCATTATTCATAGGAAAGTCACTTATATTCTTTATGGGATCAATATTTCTTACACTCCTGGCAATGGATTTATTCAGAACGCCTGTGGTTTCATTTATGGGGGATATCACGCCCTCACCAAAAAGATCGCAAGCAAATGGAATGATAAATCTCATGGGGGGAATTGGTGGCGTCTTAGCATTTGCTGTTGGTGGCTTACTGTTTAAAGTTTCTGTTGGAGCACCCTTTTATTTTGGCGGTATTGCAATGCTGGCTGGTTGTGGAGTATTACTTGTATTCATTAAAGAACCTAAACCTGATGAGGCAAATACTCCCGAAGAAAAGCCGGCACTTCTTAATAGCCTTAAACATATTATTAGAGACCATGATAAATCAGCTATATTTCTGCTTGGTGCCATTTTCTTTTGGTTTTTAGGCTACGGTGCCCTTGAAGTATTTTTCACATCATTTGCTGTTAATAGGCTGGGAGTAGATAGTGGCGAAGCGACATTTCTTTTGGCGTATTTTTCTTTAGCAATTATCGTATTTTCCCCTCTTAGCGGATGGATTGGGTCAAAAGTTGGTCGTAAACGTACAATAAGCATAGGAATAATTGGCTTTGCAGCTCTATTAGCAATCGGCTTTTTTATGGAAACCGTATTAGCCGCGAAAATTATCCTACTTTTATGCGGTATTTCGTGGTCGTTTATTCTGGTGAACTCATTACCGATGGCTTTAGATATGGCACCTGTCGGACACATTGGTGTGTATACCGGTTTATATTACCTTGCCTCGCAACTCAGCAATATTGTTGGACCAATTTTATCCGGTAAAATTATTGATATATTTAATAATGATTATAGAACGGCATTTCTATATGGTACGGTTACGCTTATCATTGCATTGCTCTTTATGATACCTGTAAAAAGAGGTGAAGCAGTATAATTAAAGATTGTAGAGTAGAGACGATTCGACGAATCGTCTCTACATCTTATTATAATTATTTATTTCTTGGTTCTCTGAATCGTTTCCTTTTTTCTTCATTAAATGCTTTTTCTTCTGCTTTTGCTTCTTCCAAATGATCAGGATGTTCATGTTTATACATTTCTTCTGGCATCGTACCTGTCAACCATGAAGGATTCATGGGATAAACATGGGGACTAAACACTGTGGCATACATATGCCAAATAACAATAGCAAGGAATGCCAGCCAGGCTTCCCAATAATGGATGACCAATGCCACATCTAAAGCGCCCATTGGGATAAAATGAATAAACCAATTATCAAACCATAGCATAAAACCTGTTCCAATCATTACGGCAGTACCCCAAACGAGTGCCCAATATTCTGCTTTCTCAATATAACTGAAACGAGTGAATTTCGGATCATCCTTGCGAAGTCCCAAATTGTACTTAACCCGGTTTATTACTTCATGGAAATCACGGATAATTGGTAACATGTCTTTTAAGAAAAGACGTCCTTTTTTCGTGAAAATAAAATAAACGCAATGCCATAATACTGTCAAGATGAAAACAACTGCAGTAATCCTGTGTAACAATCCACGAAATTCAAATCCCCCTTCCCAACCAAAGAAAAATGTTGATATCCAGGCTTGATCAAACCGCAATGCAAATCCTGAAACGACTAAAATCATAAAGCTTACCATTAAGAATGTATGTTGCCATACTTCACCCACACGCATCCGACGAACCTGAGGTCTCACTGTCATGACAATAATAATTTGACGAAACAAATCTATTAACCAATGGATGACCATTGATCCTATCACCACAATAATTAACAGAATGTAAATTTTTTCAACAATGATCGCAATGTGATGTCTGTTATCCTGCACTTCACCATGTATTGTGACATTAGCAATTTCTGATGTTATTCCGGGATGGCATTCGCCACAGGTGGTCTGCAGGTTATTGACAAAGATTGTCGACGTGGAATCTGAACTAGGTAGAATTCTATGGACACCATGACAACTGGCGCAATTGGCCACGTGTGTGTCACCTGATTTTGTTTTGAGTCCGTGGTAACTGTCTACATAGTTCCGCAATTGTCCGGTGGCTATTCCGTAGTCCTCGTTCAATGTTTCAGATTGGTGACATGGAGTGCATGTGGCTTCAGCTAATTTCGTTGAAGAAACAGGTGATCGTGGATCATCAGGCGAAATAATTCCATGCTCCCCATGACAATGGGTACAAACTGGTGATTCTGCATCTCCCCTGGCAACTAGAATGCCATGAATTCCCTCATTGTATTCTTTTTCTATCCCATCATGACATTGACCACATGTTGCAGGAATATTAAAATGATTAATCGCCGATTCAGCATGATTTGGTGAATATATTTTGTGTGCTGTACCTTCCGTGGAATGACAATCGTTGCACGTACCAGCCTCATAATTACCCTTATCATCCAAATTGGCAACTCCATGGACACTATTTTCATATATTTCGACAGGATGATCTTTTAAAATACCATATTCTTTTACCAAATCTATATTCTCGTGACAGACACCGCAAGTCTGAGGAAGATTTGAAGGATGAGTTTTTGACAATTTCATGTCACTGGGTAATATATCATGATCGCCATGACAATCCATGCATTGTGGTGTATCTTCACAGGTATCGTACTCAGCGCGCCCATGGGCCTGGTATTCTTCCGACTCATCTTCATGGCAACTACGACACCCATCGCAACCTACTTTTGTGGTGGAACCATCTTCGTGAGGCGTATAATCCAAATCTTCATGACAATCCAGACATTCCAAATCTTCATGAATGGAGTGGGATATATCTTCTTTTATATCCGTATCGTATTTGCTTAGCTCATGACAATCAATACAATCATCACTGTCAATATATTCGATTTCTTCTGCATCTTGAGCAGATACAGTTTCAGGAATAAAAGTAAAAAGGAATATTAATATATAACTCAATACTATTAGAGAATATTTAAATGATGTAAATCTATACCATTTGAATTGAGCCATGGTACCCCCTTTGGTTAATGGCCAACTTATTCACCCTTGAGTCATTGTTGTAAGTCCAGCTTATTCTAGCGTTTCAGTACTCCCCCAGGGAGGTAAAAGTTTAATTAACAGTGCAAGAATAAAAAATGGTACAACCAGTAAAGTCAATGCCATCAAGAACCCTTCTTGGCCAAACATTTCCATTCTGTAGGAAATCAATCCACGAAAACTCTTTGAAAACATCTGACCACCAAGTACAACATTCCATCGTGTACTGAAAATGCCAATTTGAATCAATATTGCTGCTAAGAAATAAAGCAATTTTCTTAGCTCTTGATTGAAATTTGCAAGTTTTGTTGCAATCAAAATACCTAACGGTACTACCATTCCAATTAATAACTGTAAAACGACTAAACTGATAAACAATTTATTCACAACCATTTCGGTTATGATTTTTATGGATTCTTCACTTTCGTATAGTCGATGAGTTATGTCCAGGATTTCCAATGAAAAATCTACAATCGCAGCGTAAAGTAAAAATGATGCGACTTTATCCAGACATTTCATATCGATTGGTTTACCGCGTGAAGGTGTTATCACCATATAGAGCAACATGACAAGTGCTATACCAGAAACGATTGCAGAAAACAGAAAAACGATTGGTATAAGCACACTGCTCCACCAGGGATTTGCTTTTATTGAACCAAATAAAAATCCCACATAGCCATGCAGTATGAAGGCTGATGGTATTCCAAGAAGTGTAATGAATTTTACTGCTTTATTATCAAATGCGATTGCTTGAGGACTAACATCTTTTGAAAACAAGGAGAGTATTCGATAAAACCAATTCAGTGGGAATTTAGCTGTTTGACCCCAGTTGACAAGATCCGCCCTATAATCAAACCATATCTCCAATAATAGCACGACCATAAGATACCAAGCATATACAAAGCCAAACATCGCCATTGCAGAACTGAAGTTTGGTGTAAAAAATATTTGCCATGATCTCAATGGGTGACCTAAATGAAGCAATAATGGCAAAGGTGCAATTAATAGAAACGCCAATGCTGTCAAAAGAGCAAGCCGATATGTAGGTTTTAGTGCAGTAACGTTGAACACTTTTACCAGTGATGCCAGGATAAATGCTCCTGCAACTAATCCGGTAAGATATGGATAAACAACTATCAGGATTGACCAGTGAACTTCAATCTCATTGGGGTATATGAAACCTGATACTTGTTCAAGAAGTTTCGTAAGACCTTCGTGAGCACTAGCAATATTCATTTGACCTCCCCGTCTAAATCAGTATAAAAAACTTTTGGTTTGGTATTTAGCTCTGGTTTCAATACATGAATTTTCTTCATTCTTTTCAAGCGTGTCAACGGACTCGCATTGCTTTCAAGATCGCCAAATACTCTGGCTTGCGTAGGACATACTTCAACACAGGCAGGAAGCAGTCCTTGTTTTATCCGATGATAACATAATGTACATTTATCCGCCGTTTTTTTCTCAGGATGCATGTATCGGGCTCCATAGGGACAGGCCTGGATACAATAACTACACCCAATACATCGATCATCATCAACCAGGACGATACCTTCTTCTGTTTTAAATGTGGCGCCTACAGGGCATACTTGAGCACACGGTGGGTTATCACAATGATTGCAGAGTTTCGGGACAAAAAAGCTTCGTAGGATTTCCCTTTCTTCCAGCTCGGTAGAAAGTTTTCCGGCACCTCCCTCTTTACATTCAACTACTACTTCATCATTTTTCTTTATGATATATCTTTCAACCCATGTCCTGAAATAAAATGGTTGTCTGGGAACATTGTTTTCAATTTTACAGGCTTTTACACAATTTGCACAGCCGATGCATTTATCTATTTGGATTCCCAATGCATAGCGTTTCATATGAGTATAAGCTTTAGCGGCTGTATCTGAAGATCCTTTAAGGACTGTGCTAAAAAAGTTACCCGTAACTAGAATAATTGCAGATTTACTCAGCAATTTTACAAAATTGAGTCTATTCATCAGTCGACCTCCGGTAGGTGTGGATAGTGGCACTGCCAGCATAAATACTTTTCTCCATTTTCGCCATGCACTGAAATATCAATTTTTGGTGCTTCACGATTGGATGATCCATCCGCATGACATTTACCACAAAATTTGCTCTCCGTAGGCTTTCCTGGTCTCACAATCCTTGGATTAATTTTATGATCTTCCGGAGTATTATGACAGGTAATACATTCCAGTTTAACATGTGGTGAGACAGCTAAAGTAGTGGCAATACTTCTATGACATCCTGCACATTCCTTTGGTGTTTCAAGTGGCCGTGGATCATGTGGTTCGTGACAGTTGATACATGGTTCTAAAGGATTATGAGCAAAAGGATTAATCTGTGGAAATCCTGTGGGACGTGAGAGATTATAGGTATGACAGACAGGACAAAATTTTCTTTTACGTGGGGCCTCAGGCGTTGCATCATCAGGTTCCTCAGAATGTTCATAGGAAGGACCATGACAAACCTCGCACGATAGTTCTTTATGATAACCGTTATGTTTTGCGTCATATTGTTCCTCATGACAATCAACACATATTTCTGATCCGGCATAATGAATCTCTTTGGCTAATTCCTGTTTTATAGCAGACGTTCGAAAGATTCCTTTCTCCTTGAGATCCTCAGGAATTATAAAAACACGGATAACAATAGTGAAAAGTATTAAAGCGGTAAATATGATGGAAATTCTGATTATTTGGTCAGGTAGTTTTTTCATAGTCATACATCCTTAAATTCTTCTGGAAGTGTTCTATCGGAATGAGTTGTTTTCAAAATATTCAATATTTGATTGAACGACTGGTACGTATCCTGCTGTCCCTCACCTGCTAAGTATTTATATATTAACATTGCAAACAAGGAATTCATCTGAGTTTTGAAACATATTATAGGGGTAAAACAGGCATGATAAGATACCTTGAATACTCAGAAAATAATTAATCGATATAAAACTACAAGCCACAATACCCCCTTTTGGTTGATGGCCACTTTGCCCGTTATTGAGTCAATGTCTCCAAATCCTGTTTATACGATTCCAATGTTTCGATTGTTAAACTACTGTTATGCACACCATGACTTCCATCTTTTCTAAAGTTAAGTATGCCGATCACTATTCTTTTGTAATTTGGACTTTCCAAGTTATAATCAGGAATCTTTGATAATATTTGTGAAATTTCATTCATTTTACTCGAATAATTATTTTGCCATTCATTCATCATCTCAATTTCATCCATTTCATGGCATTCTTCGCATCGTGATGCAATATCGTCTGTTAATGGTGTATCATCACCAGAATGACAATCCATGCATTCTACTTCCTCATCAGACATAACATCTGCATAAGGCTCATTAATCCAGGTTGCCGAACCACTATAGATTGAAGCTTGTAACGTGTGGCAATCTTCGCAATCCATTTCTGTTTCTTCATGATGACAGCTTGAACACGATTCGCGAGTGATAATAATTTCTCCATGTTTTGTCGCATTGGAGTGACATTTTGAACAGGTGACTTTACCTTTAGCAATGTGATGATCATGCTTGAATACGATATTATCGAACTTTTTCTCAATTGATTCAATTGCAATATGACAGTTGTTGCATTCTGAAGGAATCACTTGGGCAAATTGAGAAAGGTCTGGAATCTTATGTTCTAGATTTAGCTCATCAATAATTTGCAATAAGTCTCTTGATACTTTTGTAAGAAGCTGGTCGGAAAAAGCCACATTATGAACAATATTTCCACGTTCTACAACTTCATAATTGTATTTAGCACGATCTAATAGTGGTATAATAATATATTTTTTGAGTTTTGGAGGTTCATTTTCAGCCAATTGTGCTTCTACCGTTTCAATTGATTGCTTCACAATTGCAAGTTTATTTGCCATCACACTTTGCCACTGGTTGAATAATTTATTGTATCCTTTTCCGTGACATTTTTCACACGTTTCACCCGTTGGTTCCGCCGTCTCTTCTTCATACTTTGAATCTGAGAGTTCTTCATGGAAGATATGACAGGCTTGGCAGGTTAATCCTGCTTCAAACATTTTATCTGGATGAGGACTGATGTCCTGCCCTATTTGCCCCGAAAACAAACCGTATTGAATAGAATGCATATTTGAATGGCAGCTTTCACAATCTGGAACAATATTTTCTGTTTTCGACACGGATTTATGTTGGATCACAGAATGACACTGATCGCATTCAACTTTATGATCTGCCACATGATTCTTATGCATCAACTCAACATTATCATATTCTTTTATTTTTTCAATTTCAGCATGACATGAGCTGCACCGTTGTCTAGGAACAGCACCGTCACCAATTTGCATTTTACCATGACATTTTTTACAGTCAATTTGTAAGTCAGCTACCACGGTATGGTCATAATCTACCGTTTTATCCTTTGTCGTCACTGGGGCATCGTGACACCAGGTACAATCATTAAGGGGTGTTTCATTCGGTGGATTTTTAAAGTGACAAAGAAAACAAGTGGATTCAGTTACTGAGATATGTTCTCCTTGTACCACTTGTGAATGGCAACTAGTGCACCTTAATTCTTTGTCACGCCTTAATTCTGTAAGATGCGGTTTATGCTCAAAAAGAATACCTTCTTTAAAGATAACATCGTCTTTTAAGAGTCGTTCAGCATGACAACCTGACCGCAAACAGCTTTCATCAGATATCTCGGCCCAGGGTTTTGACTTTTTATAAACACCGGTGAAATAGTTTACAACCATACTTGCTGCTGTGAACTTTCCTTTGAGTTTAGATTTAAATCCCGGTGGAAAATGGCAGGCAGTACATGTTACTTCCGCATGGGTTGATGTTTTCCATGCCTCAATATATGGACGCATAAAATGACAATTTGAGCAAAATGTGGGTTTGGATGTTAATTCCAATGCGCCAAATAAGAATAAAAGTACGAGTGATAAAATGCCAACACTAATTAAACCTGTTTTAACTATTCTATTTTTCATGATATAAATCTAAATAAATGTCCCTATTATAATAATGATTAAGACTACGACGCCTAAAGTTAAGAATAGATATCCTGCAGAGTAAAACAGGTATTTCATCCATTTTGGCAGCGGTTTTGTTAGTCGTATTTTGTATTCTTCTTCAGTCAGGCTTTCATATTCCAATGGTCGTTCATGTTGGAATTGCTCTTCTGTCATTCTTCCTGTGAAAATGACTTCATCCATTGGAAAAGCTCCGGGACGGAGATGTGTATTAAAAAAGTGAACTGTGAATATAAATGCTGTTGCTAATAATGCTTCTTCAGAGTGAATGATATGGGCAGCATTGATGAATGAACCTGGTACCCAGCGTGAAAAGAATTCAGGGAACCATAACATTAATCCTGAAAAACCGATCGCGAACATTCCCCAGAAGACAGCGAAGTAATCGAATTTTTCCCAATAGGTCCAGCGACCAAATTTGGGTTCTTTTTTCCTGAGTCCAACAAAATATGCTAGATGCTGTATAAAATCGATACCATCCTGTTTATTGGGTACGAGACTATCGGGACCCCATAATATCCCTTTATTACCACGAATTATTGCTTTATACATTAGTATGCCAAGGTGAACCATGAAAACAAGTGCTAATAATCCAGCCCCAATACGATGAGACATCGCTGCTGTACCAAACCCAATTACATTATGTACAAACCACGTAGCTGCTGGTGAATGGGAATATTTAAGTGGTATCCCCGTCGTTGCCAACGTAAGAAAACCTAAAATCATACCCAAATGCAATAATCGTTCAATTCGTCCAAATCTTCGGACGCGATATTTTGTTTTTGGTACTTTCTTAATGGGGCCGTGTTTAATTCGTTTTATGGTTAATCGCGATAACCATAAAACTGTGTGTGTACCAAAAATAAATAAAACCGATCCAAGCAACCATACCATAGCAGTATTAATAATATTTAGAATGGGATTTTCTTCTTTTAAGTGTGGCGTATAATGCTGTAAATAGCCAACGAAATTATCATTCACATTTTCGTGGCATTGCGAACATGTTTCCTTTATATGCTCTTTACTTACTGTCGAAGAAGGATCATCGCTAGGCAAAATGGAATGATTATCATGGCAGGATACACATGTGGCAAATTTCTCCCCTTGGTATCCGAGTTGGTACATTTGTCCATGATAAGATGAATTATATCCTTCCAGTACGTCGCTACTCAATTGGAATTTTAATGTGAATTCACGATCACCATGACAGCGACCACATAATTCAACTATCGATTCACCAACAAAATCTTCATCTACTTTTTGAATGCGTTCTTCATTGTGGCAGTCGATACATGTCGGTGCTTCTTCATGTCCGCGAGCCCAGGCGATATAATGTGCAGACATCTCATATTCAGCTTCCTGTTCTTCATGACATTGCACACAAACCTTTTTACTTGCTGAATTCTCAGCATGATCAGGGGCCATATAATGATAATTGTGGCAAGAACCACAGTCGGATACTTCTCCCCTATCTATCTTCTCAACCTGATTTCGATGAATTTCCCCATGAGCATCTAATTCACCCACTACCAAATTCTCTTTATGACAGCGAAGACAGACCTCATCTAAATTAGCATCAAAAATAGAACTCATGGTTCCACCGGTCATTTCAGTCTCATGACCTGTGTGGCAAACAACACATGTTTCTAATCTAGGATCATCATTGACTTCCAACCGATGGATGGATTGTTCATATCCCGTATGACATGAAGTACATAGTAGATCAAGTTTTGCCACGGATACTTTACTGTCTTCATGTCTTGGTGATAATACTTTATGCGTGGCATGACAGTCTGTACAAACTGGAGCATTGGGATTTCCCTCTAATAATTGGAGGTAATGTGAACTATTGTCATAATTAATAACATTTTTTTCATGACAACTTTTGCATGATTCAGAAATATGAATGCGCCAATTAGCTGGAGTATATTCTTCTCTTTCATGTTTATTGTGAGGTGAATGACACGAAACGCATGTGAGTTCGGATTCTCCAATATCTTCATTCCAATGTGCAGATTCATAGAATTCACCTAAAATATCCTGATGACATACGCCGCACACCTGCCTGGGTTCACCTTTCCAGGATACTTTATGTGTACCATGACAATCAGAACACGTTGGGAGAGATGTGTATCCCTTTTCGGCTAATGGGCGGAAAAATCCTTCGATAAATTCAGCTTGGGCATCTTCATGGCAACTTCCACAATCAGGTAATGGTAACCGTGGGTCGTGAGGAAAGTCTTCTACGCCATCTAGGTCTTCATGGCAGTCAATACAATTAAAATCTTCATGGGGAGTACCATAAAGATGATCCTCAGTTACATAAAGGGATTTTGGGATGCCATAAAGGATAATCTCTTGAGTATCATCATCATGACATTCTTCACATGTTTCGTTATCTTGCGAATATAGAAAAACAGGTATAATTACCAGAATAACATATGCGCTTATCCTGTTTAATAACCCAGAATTCCTACTTAAAATATTTTTCACTAATTCACCTTAATAAAAGGATCAGGATATTGAGGAAAAAAGAGTCGGATTAATGTAAATCCGACTCTAATGAGTTATTTCTTAGGTGTATATCCTTCAGGGAATGGGTGTGCAATTTTCGCTAAAGCTTCTTCAAAGTTGAATTCTTTAAACGAAGGACTTTCATCATTGTGGCAACCAAGGCAAGTTTCTTCTGTAACGGCTAATAAACCAACAGCTGCACCATCTGTTTCATCGTTATAAATCGCTTTCATAACTTTCCTCGATTTATACTCGCTACCAGCTCCATGACACATTTCGCATCCAACTGCTTGGAGACCAGTCATTCGTTTTACAGCTTTTTTTCCATCTCTATCATCTGCAGCGGGATTCCAAAAAGCTTCTTCTTTAACTTCGTAGCCACCTTTTCCAAAGCCTGTAGTGTGGCACTTTATACATTCTGGTGCTTCCCAAGGGTCATTTGCTAAGCCCTTCTCTTTAGCGATGGCAATTGCCTCTTCACTTTTAAGTGTTTCAAACGCTTTCGAATGTTTGGAATCTTCCCATACTTTTAATTGTGCACCGGATGCTTCTTTTTTATGACACATTCCACACTTTCTACTCCCAACATACTCGAATGTTTGACCAAGTAACAGACCTGTTACTCCTAAAGTTATAACTAGTGTTTTGATCATAGATAAGCCTCCATTTTAATTATTAAACTCTTTTGATTTATTCCCGATCGGGGCATAAATAGTAATAGTTTCTCCATATCATTATGGGTGGCAACTATTGCAATCCATTAAAATACTATTACCAGGATTAAGTGGATCGTCAGGATGACAATCAGTACAGTATACTCCCACACTATTTCCAAATAAAATTTTGTCTTTATTTGCATGCATATAGTCATGACAAACGGAACATCGTTGGTCATCCTTTATCGGGACACCTCGATCAACTATTCGGTCTTTACCATGAAAATTTTCTGAAGCCGGGTTCATCCATTCTTTCCAAACTGGATGTCCACTTGGTCCACTGGCATGACATGTGAAGCAGGATATTTTAGTTCTGCCACCATAATAATCATCTGGCTCCGAGCCACCATGACATTCTTTGCATGATGCAATTCCTGAACCACTGATCTTTGCCATATGTGAATTGTCCGATCCAATATCACTCCACCCATCAGGATGAATTTGCAATTCAGCTTCTTCGGTACACCCAACTAAAAGAAATAATACTATACTTGTAACAGCTAAATAAATTTTCATGAATGGCACCTCATACAGGTACTTTCATTCTTCAAGATATGACATGATTTGCATGTCATTGGTGCGTCCAAAGCGGCTGTGCCATGTTCACCACCAGATATTAGATTAACCCAATTTGGTAGGTTATGATCCATGGGCATGGCATTATGTTGATTATGACAACTATAGCAATCACCAATAATATCATGACAGGTTCCACAATCAGTTACACCTGCTCGGGCATCAAAACCATGGCTCATTAAATAGTCATTCTGATGGATTCTAGGTTCAACCTGTTGATTTGTGTGGCATTGATTGCAATATAATTCGGTATGACACATTGAACATTTTTCATTGTCAAATGATATCAATTCCAACCCATGAATTGGTAGCCAACCTACATAATGATTTTTCGGTTTATTTGATGTATGACAAGCACGACAATCAGATTCTTTCCATGCTGTGGGTGGATCTTCGCTATTTTCCTTCTCAAAGTAATCATGACAATCCAAACAATTATTCGAAAAGGAATTCGTATGAAAAGCATGTGAAAAGTTTAAACCACTAGTCGGTTGAAAATCATCATAGGTTAGGGGATCGTCTTCATTCGCATGACAGGATGAACATTCTTCATCATCATCGATATCATGACAATCAGAACACACATCCATCGATGGTAAATATCGTTCTGACAATGAAGTGGAATTTTCTATCCCCTCATGACAGGTTTCACATTCAATTTCTTCGTCATCAATATGGAGTGTGTGCGGGAATTTGATAAAATCATCTTGAGAAAGAATAAATCCAGAAAAAAGAATAAGGGTGATGCTATAACGCCACATGGATCGTCAAGCCTCCTCTCCCGTCAACTGTATAATATTCATTTGAAGCATACCTGTAGAATAGTCGCAATGAAATGGATTCTTTTGGTGACCATCCAATCCAACCATAGGATCCTTTTGACTGAATAGGTTCGATTACATCATCAGCCATGTTTAGGGCATTTAATTCAAGTTTAACTCCGCACTTTAGAGTTGAAGTTAACTTTTTTTGATATCCTAGTTGTCCACCCAATAAAGTGTTCCCACGATAATTACCATAGAGCGCAGTACATGAGTAATTCTTAAACATAATTGTAGAATGGGCGTAGGTAGTTCCGTTAGTACTTAATCGATGAGATATTTGTGACAAAATCATTAACTCTTTGGAGGAGATTGTTTTCATGGATAAATAAACTGATACTGGCATATTAATTGGTTTATCAATCCATTGGAATACTTCTTTTACCATAAAACGTCGCTGTCTAGCACCCAATGTAAGATAATGTTTTCCTAATCTTTTTGTAATATGTGACCTAAACGACTGGATTCTACTCTCTGTTAAATCATAAGCAAATTGTTGCGTATAGCGAATTCCAAAAAATGCTAGTGTCCATTGCCCACCAGAAAATGTATGGACATCTTTATCGAAATATTCTTGCCAATATGTGATGCCAACCTTTTTATCACTACTTCCTTTGGACCACGCAAGTAATACTACAGGAAAATCCGTCCATGTTGTATCGCTAAAATCATAGACAGCATCAAAACCAGAAGCTACCGTTAGATTCCCAAGAGACTGGTTTTTGTAGTTATAATTGACACCATCAAATCTTAGATTTACCAATCCACTCCAATAGCTAAGTCGACCGAAACTCAAATTTTGATTCTTTAATTTAAATTTGGCATCTAACAAATAAACTCTAAAAGGATTTCTTAAATATTCATGCTCGGAACCATATTCAAAAGAGGAATTTATTTGGAGTCTGGATCCAATTTCATGATTATAATTAACTAATGTGAGCCAATGAGTTGTCTCATCAGCACTCCACAAATGTATTCTAGGTGTCGCTGCTGATGTTATTATGGAGATTTCTGGTTTTGTTGCAAACAGAATACCAATAAACCATACTATCGTAAAAAAGAAAACTAATAGTCGTCTTAGCTTCACGTTAATACCCTTCCCAACCGCTTGGAAGATCAGAACTATCAATCGCTACTCCCTCATTTGCTATAGCTTCCTCAGAGTAATCGGAATTAACAAAACTTTGCCATAAAAATAAATCTTTGTTTGTATCAGCATTTGCACCAGAAACATGGCATTTTGAGTTACAATAACCCTCGCCTCCAACATTTGTCTGGGACGCTGTACGAATAATATTATGTGGGCTCGAATATTCCCAATTTGGACGTGAATCAAAATTGGAAAATGCAGTGTGTCCAGATGGCTCGAACGTTGAGCTAGATACCGGAGCATGTCTTACTACCACCCACTTTCCCATATGCAATTCTTCATCAATATTTAGACCAATACGAAATTCCGGATATTCAGTGTATTCATTTAGTCCTTGTTGCCATGCACCATTTGTATGACAATTATTACAATTATTATATGGTTGCGAGTGGCAAACCTGACAAGCTAAACCAGAACCAACATCTGGCCAGTGCATTGTATGATACAAATTTGTTTGACCGGGTACTGATTGAGCAGTATGACAGTCTGTGCATTCTGGTAAATCTGGTATATGATATCGGTCTTCATATTGCGAAGCATCTGCATGGAAGTTTTCCTGATGGCAATCAATACACTGTTTACCTCCAGCATAATGAACATCTGGTATATTGCCGGAAATGGATCCTTTTAAATCTGTTCCAATAGTTCTGGCATGACAGATCATGCAGGTTTCTTCTTGATTTGGAGGTTTCATGAACTTGTGATTATTCGTTAATCCACCATCAGCAACATTGGGACGACTAATATGACATTGACCACATGTTGCGTGGCAGGACGAGCATTCTTTATCATATCCATCGGTTAATTCTACTGGGCATTCATCAAAATTTTGATGGTTTTTATCTGCTCCTAATTCACGTTGAGTAATTGCAGTGCGTTGTCCCCAGGCTTTTGTATGCATACTATTTGTATTTGTAGAAACAATTTGTTCGTGGCAAGGATTACAATTCTGTTCTGACATTATTGAAGGATCACGTACAAACCCAAAAGTCGTATCATGAGCAACATCAAAACTACCTGGGTCTTGACCTCCATGACAATTTGCACAACCAATTCCTTCATGAACAGGATCAATATCTCTAAAAGATTTTTGGGTTCCTGTCAATTCAATATATACTTTTTGCCATCTTTCCATTGGTTCAATGTCGCCGGTATAACTCGTTAAACCTTCAACATTGTTTGGTAAAGTATCAGATGCAAATTCTTTGAGCACTGACTCACTTAAATGACATCCTTCACATCTGTTATATTCACTGTCAAATATTAAAGGATCATTTTTTACAGGATCTCCAGGATCACATCCTGTAACTAACAATACTATAGTAATAATAAATAGTAGTTTATGTGTTAATCTCATTATTTAATTGCCATTATGCTAGTAATCATATGAAATCAACATTACAGATATTTTGTATTCGGATCAAGTTATCATCTTTATTCATTGCTACTTTTTTTAGAGGAGGGTTAGTCACTATTATCACTACTTGACTTATCCTCTCATCATGGCTTTTAGAGATCGCAATTGATCTTCCGAAATAACATTTCTGAAAAACCTTAGTTTATATAGCATAATCAAGACGATAAATCTTTCAATATTTTACTTAGATAATAATTTATTAGGATTTTATAGGAATTCATCTAGATAGAGTAGTATTAATTAGTTACTCTTTTTAAAGAAAGTTCAAAAATCTCCTTAAGATGGCCCACTTTTCCAGCTGTTTGATAAACATTACATATTCTACAATCATCCTCAGCACATTTTGCAGATGTCACATCCAACTGCCAACATACATTGTAATTTGATTCAAAGGCTGGACAGTCTTTTCTTTCTTCTTTCGAACAAGGTTTTAATTCCCAACAAGGGATTAGTGCTAATAAACGACGAATCCCAGCAATATTAAGCTTATGAATTGTAATTTGTCGACGGATACATGCAATCCATTCCAAATCAGTATGTGAATATAGTCGACGTCCCGTATCAGTTTTATAAGGTAGAAGTAATCCTTCACGCTCATAAAGCCTTAAGGTTTCTGGTGAAACACCAATCTTTTTTGCAGCTAAACCAATAGTGAATACAGGTTCTGCTGGATCGTAAGCGATCGAAATTGAGAAATCATCCATATAATATTCCTGTATTTTTAGATACAATAAAATACCCGAATAATCTTTCTTATACAAGTTAATCGGATATATTTATCCTGAAATATTTACATGTTTTCACCTTATGTATTTCATAACAAATAACCTAATTTTTATTTAACAAACATTCTATACAATGGAATACTCCCCTACTTTCATCTCAGATTTCTTTGCTGCTGGATTCTTTTGCGCAGCCATTCTCCTTATACTAGGGTTAAGTGAATGGTTAAATCAAATTTCTCGACTAAATAGTTTATCAACGCGAAAATTTGTTCATATATGCGTTGGATTAATTTCTGCATTCTCACCATGGTATTTCACAGATTCATTAATGCCGATAATTATCGCGTTTCTATTCACTATTGGAAACTTATATATGGTAAAAAAAGATCTAATGGTAAGTATCCATAGACATGATAAAAATAATTACGGAACCGTCTTTTTCCCACTTTCTTTTTTATTCCTGACAATCTTTTTCTGGAACAATCCAATTATTTTTGCTTCCGGGATGCTCGTTATGGCGATTGCGGATCCATTGGCAAGCACGATAGGTCGAAATGTAACAAACCCTAGAGTATTTAAGATTTGGAAGGATAATAAAAGCATTGAAGGTTCAACCTTTATGTTCATTTCAACTTTTCTGCTTTTATCCGTTATCATTATCTATGGATCTTGGTTTACTCACCAAATTCAAATTCTTCCCATAAGTATCATATTTGGAATTGTTGGACTTGTAGCTATAATCACTACAGTTGGTGAAATGACAAGTCGCAATGGATCAGACAATTTTTCTATACCAATACTTGTTGCTCTATTCCTGGATATTTTTATTATTCAGTATAATTTTAATAATCTACCCTCAATCACCACATGGGTGATTTTATCTTTAGCCATCTTTATTTATTCGACTTATAGAAATTGGCTTACATTGGATGGTTGTTTTACTGCATGGATAATTGGCTCACTTATCTTTTCAACTCAAGGATTAATCTGGGTACTACCATTATTTGTATTTTTTATTTCATCGTCTATTTTAACACGAATGCACAAGGTAAACATTTCTGAAAATCAAACAAATTCGGGTAGAGGATTAGTTCAGGTGTTAGCAAATGGTGGAATTGCTACACTAATTGCACTTTATAGTTTTTACACAAAAAGTGATGGATATATATTCTATCTTGCAGCCGTAGCAGCAGCTTCCGCAGATACATGGGCCACAGAGATTGGAATGAGAAATAAAACGAATCCAATCCATTGCCTTACTTTCAAGACTTTAAAACCTGGTGATTCTGGAGGAGTAAGCCTATTAGGTACTGTAGGTTCTCTTTTAGGTGCTTTTGCAATTGGAATCCTTGGTGTGATTACCAGTATGTCAATTAATCATATTTTAATTATTACAGCTGCAGGGTTTTTAGGGAGCATTGGCGATTCCATTCTAGGTGGAACCATGCAAGCAAAATATCATTGTGAGATTTGTGGGAAAGATACTGAAAAATCTAGTCATTGTGAGATTTCAAGCACGCACACTTCTGGTTTAAGAATAATAAATAATGATGGAGTTAATGTCATTAATACAATCATTGCAGTAGTTTTCGTGTACATATTTATATCAATCAATGGATAAATCAACAAGATATAAAACTGCACTTGCCCTCATAAAATCTTTTATTGGCTCCGATGGATACCCTATGACTGAAATTGGAAAAATGGCATCCATCACTTCTATACTTCATCGTGAATTCACAGAATGGCCTTTTGTTGGATTTTATCGTACTATTAAAGATGGTGTTTTGGAAATTGGTCCCTATCATGGTTCGGTACTAGCTTGTGGCATTATCAATTTTGGGAAAGGTGTATGCGGAACAGCAGCAGAAACACAAAAAACTTTAATTGTCGATAATGTATATAAATACCCTGGATACATATCATGTGATAGTGACACCCGATCTGAAATAGTAGTACCGATAATTAGAATTCAAACTACAGTGGCAGTTTTGGATATTGATGCTGTTGATATTGGTTATTTTGACGACATTGACCAAAGATACCTTGAAGAAATAGTCTCCATTCTGTGAATTGGCCATTTTCAATATTTCGTCTATTCTCCGGAATAAGCTCCTATACCGAAATGCATTATCGATTTCGATATTTCCCGTTTTCGCGTTATTTTAAAAAAGAGCCGGAAATCATTTTAGATGCTCCATTTCGGGTGAATCCAAATACAGCCATTCCAATTTCTCTACTTATTAAAGATGCTGATATATACCCTATACAATTAATGTCTGTTTCATTGATTGTCAATTATCCTTCAGGCCACCAGAAAACCCATCATCACAATTTTGACCAGATAGTCGGTACCCATTGGTTTAGTTATATATTTTTTATTCACCCCCAGGAAACAGGCAATTTAGAGATTCAAGGTACTATTGAATTCAATATTAATGGAAAAAGACGGGTAGTAAACACTCACAATATAAAAACAACTCCAAAATCTCTCCTTCATGTATGCGTGGATCAAGCTCAATTACCTGGCTCTGATTCGTATTATTGGGGAGATCTTCATTATCATAGCAATTATACTGAGGACTTTGTTGAATTCGGTGCGCCATTGGAAACCACCAACAAAACTGCCTCTGCTCTAGGATTAGATTTTTTGGCGATTACTGACCATTCCTACGATTTAGACGATAAATATGGATCGTGGGTTGAAACAGATGAAGAATTAACAAAATGGAAGGATTCCCGAGAAGAAATAAGAACGATCAATACAAAAAATGAAGTATTGCTAATTCCCGGTGAAGAAGTGACAGTAAAAAACGCTGAAGGGAGAAATGTCCATTTATTAGTAATGAATCATGAGTCATTCATTCCCGGTTCCGGTGATGGTGCTGAAAAATGGTCAAATACGACCTCAGAATATTCTATTGAAGAAGTCATTAGTATAGCAAAAGAAAATGCGCTGGTAATAGCATCTCATCCCTTTGTTCCATTTTCTAAACTTGAGCAAAGAATATTAAATCGCGGTAAATGGGAGGACAATGATATTATTCATGAAAACTTGCATGGATTACAAATTCTAAATGGTGAAGTTGACGAATCTTTTGATATTGGACTTAAAAATTGGATTCATTTACTTTTATCGGGTAAAAAAATATTTATTTATGCTGGAAACGATGCCCATGGAAATTTTAATCAATTCCACCAAATAAAAATTCCGATGCTCTCAACATGGACACATAGGAATCAAATTCTTGGCCAATGTCGTACTGGAATCATTAAAAAGGATGCATTAACTCTGGATTCTTCCATTGATGCCTTACAATCTGGGAAATGTATCATCACCGATGGACCAGCACTTATACTGGAAATAGAATATTCAAATAGCATGGCCTTGCTTGGTGATTCAATTCAGACCAATGAATGCACTATTCACTTAAATGGATTTTCTACTGAATATTTTGGATCATTATCACATATTAGACTAATTCATGGAATAATTAATTCTCATAGAGAAAAAACTATTATCGATAGTGACTTAAATGGATTCACATGTGAGATAATTGAAAAATTAAATATTACTTTCTCAGGATATTTTCGTGCGGAAATTCTGACATCCCTGGGGAAAAGAGCGTATACCAACCCTATTTGGGTATCCCCTAAATAAAAAAGTCCTCCGATTAAATCGGAGGACTTTAAACTTCTGAATGTGAATTGGATTAGATTACTTTGTAAACTAGCAATCCTACCATAACAATCAAGGAAATAAAAATAAGAGCAACGCCCATATTTCCTTTTTTGATTTCTTCCCATTCATCTATATCAGTGGATAACCAATCGAAAACTTTCAAAGCAATACCCACACCGAATGCGAAACCCACTGCAGCAACAATGGACCAACCAAGTGCGCGGGCATATTCGACAAATAATCCTGACCAAGAAGTTGGATCAAACATGCTACCTCCTTAAAGTGATTTAATTGAATCTTTAATTTGACGCATAAACTCGGATGCTTCCAGCGATCCGATTGCAAGTTTTTCTACCATACTTGAGCTTGCTAGCCCAGATATGAGTGTATTCTCTCTACCTACTGGAACATTGACAATAACTTCTACTTGAGCAGGCAAAACAGGGTGAAAATTGGATTTAGAATTCGCCAATTCTTTTTGATGAATAATAGCCTGACCTGCAGCAGCAAAACCAACCAGCATAACCATTTCAAAGTTATTACGCATACTTTCAAGCTCTATAGTAAAGGTATCTCCATCTATATGCATGTTTTTGTCGACAACCTTAATTCTATATGTGTCACACGTATTACGCACTTTCTTATAAAATGCGTAATTGCCGAACATGGGTTGGACTGCCAAGGCAAAAATAATTGATATGATAATTCTTTTTTTCATGTATTCGCTTTACGTGTTATTCTGAAAAAATGAAGAAGTAAGTTTAAATGTATTTATTATGTTCAGCAAGTAGAAGTAAAGGTTTCCTTACCCTTTTTAATCACTCTTTTAACAGGGATGTCTGTTACATGATATGGTATTTGCACTAATTCATCTAAATCCCAAATTACCAGATCCGCATTATACCCATTTCTTATAGCTCCAATTTTGGACTCAAGCTGCAAAGCTTTTGCTGAACTCCACGTAGCAGCTTTAAACGTTTCTTGAATACTTAATCCAAGAAAAAGTGTAGCCAATGTCATTATGAACGGCATGGATTGGATATGGCAACTCCCTGGATTAAAATCTGTCGCCAGTGCAATTTCTACTCCTGCATCCTTGAGCTTTTTTGCTGGAGCATAGGTATGTGAACCAAGAAAAAAAGTAGTCCCCGGTAATAAAGTAGCAGTGACATTCCCTTCTTTCAGTGCTTCTATACCTCGATCGCTTACTGCCATGAGATGATCGGCAGAAATCGCATGAATCTCACCAGCCAATTCAGCGGCATGGCTATTCTCAAACTCATCTGCATGTAATCGTGGAATTAAGCCGACTTTTTTTGCAGCTTCCAAAATCCTTCTAGAGTCATCAACATTAAAATATCCATTTTCACAAAATACATCGCAAAATTTGGCAATTCCTTGCTCAGCCACAGCTGGTATCATGTCATTGCATATTAAATCAACATATCCTGATTTATTATCCGAATACTCCGGTGGGAATGCATGAGCGCCCATAAATGTTGGAATAATATTGATTGGATGATTTCTGTTTACTTCATCCAAAACTTCCAAACTTTTTAATTCCGATTCTACATCCAAGCCATAACCGCTTTTTGCTTCGACCGTAGTTGTTCCCAGAGAAAGAAATCTATCCATACGTTTTGACACAGCTTCGACTAATTGATCTTTAGAAGCCTTTCTTACGCCTTCGATACTGGAGCGAATTCCCCCACCCTTTTCAGCGATTTCCTGATAACTAGCCCCTGCAATCCTCATTCCGAATTCATGTTCGCGACCGTTTAGAAATACTGGATGAGTATGTGGATCAACAAACCCAGGTGTAACTAGTTTCTGTTCACAATTAATAATCTTGTCCGCAGCGGATTCAGCACCACCTATCTTTCGAATAATTCCATCTTCAATGAATACTTGAGTATCATGTTTTGTTTCAACGAGTTCCGTATCAGGATTTGTTGTAACCAGAGAACCAATATTTTTTAATAGTAATGTACTCACGGATTATTTCATCATGGGAATATCTACATCCCATTCTTTGGCATTGTTTTCGGCACGTTCATATCCAGCGTCAGCATGACGAAGAATTCCCATTCCAGGATCATTTGTTAATACACGCTTTAGTCTTTTTTCCATTTCTGACGTTCCATCTGCGACAATCACCTGACCCGCATGAATGGACAATCCCATGCCAACACCGCCACCCTGGTGAATTGAAACCCAACTTGCGCCGCTTGCTGTATTTACTAAAGCATTCAGTAATGGCCAGTCTGCAACCGCATCGCTGCCATCTTTCATTGCTTCAGTTTCCCGATATGGCGAGGCGACGGATCCTGAATCCAAATGATCTCGACCAATCACAATTGGGGCTTTGAGTTCACCTGACGCGACCATGTTATTTAACTCCACGCCAAATGTTGCACGTTGCGTATAACTGAGCCAACAAATTCGCGAAGGTAATCCCTGAAATTGAACTTTTTCCCGCGCCATTTTGATCCATTGGACAAGTGTTTCATCTTCAGGAAATAATTCTAAAACCTTGGCGTCCGTTTTATAGATATCTTCCGGGTCTCCTGATAAAGCAACCCATCGAAAGGGACCTCGTCCATCGCAAAATAAATCACGAACATAAGCGGGGACAAATCCAGGATAAGTAAAGGCATTTGTGACACCTGCTTTTTTAGCTTGGCCACGTAAGTTATTTCCATAATCAAAACAGATCGATCCCATATCTTTCAATTTTAAAATGCCTTCAACATGCTCAGCCATCGCACGAAAACTTTCTTTTATATACTTTTCCGGATCAGACTTCCTCAATTCAAGCGCTTCATGGTATGTCATCCCATTGGGGATATATCCATCCAATTCATCATGTGCCGATGTCTGATCTGTCACCATATCCGGTACAATTCCCATTTCTGCAATTTTAGGAACAATATCCGCTGCATTGCCAAGGAGACCAATTGATAATGGCACTCCTTTTAAAACGGCGTCTCTGGCAAGTGTTAAGGCATCCTCTAGGGATTCAGAGGCAACATCCAGGTATCGCGTCTCTAAGCGACGTTGGATGCGATGTGGGTCAATTTCGATTGTTATGCAAACTCCATTGTTCATTGTAACAGAAAGTGGTTGAGCACCACCCATTCCTCCAAGACCAGCAGTAAGAACAAATTTTCCAGTTAGGTCTGCGTTATAATGCAGTTTTCCTGCAGCGGCAAAAGTTTCGTATGTACCTTGTAAAATTCCTTGTGTCCCAATATAAATCCATGAACCTGCTGTCATTTGCCCATACATCATGAGACCTTTTTTATCCAATTCGTTGAAATGATCCCACGTTGCCCACTCTGGGACGAGATTCGAATTAGCAATGAGAACTCGTGGTGACCAAGGATGTGTTTTTAAAACACCAACCGGTTTTCCTGATTGAATTAATAATGTTTCATCATTTTCAAGACGTTTTAACGTTTCCAGAATAACATCAAAGGATTCCCAATTGCGGGCAGCTTTTCCTTTACCACCATAAACAACGAGTTCATCAGGGTTTTCAGCAACATCTGGATCTAAGTTATTTTGAATCATTCTATAGGCAGCTTCCTGTTGCCATCCTTTACATACTATTTCAGTTCCTCTTGGCGCGCGAATAACTTTCGGGGACATTCCTACCTCACGGTTTTTCAAAGTTAAGATTACATGAGATGAAATTAACCATAGCAAGTTTTACGATAAATGGTTATGTGTTAAATATTCAGTATATTTTCACAATCAAAAGGTTCATATTAAAATGAAAATAATAGTTTTATTTCTTGTAGTATTTAGTTCATTGGTATTTCCACAATCAGAGGCTCATATTAGTATTGATGAAAAAACACAAAAAGATATGCTCATTGGTCTATGTGAACGTACCTCATTCGAGCATGAATCATTTTCGCACTGGTTTACTAAAGAATATGACGAATACATTGTATCAAAAGAAGAATTAGATCCGCTTAAAGAGCTTATTTCTGAATTTGATATAAAAATAGTTATGGGTACTTGGTGCAGTGATAGCCGTCGTGAAGTACCACGTTTTTACAAAGTACTCGATACACTCGGGTATCCAGAGGAAAAAATTGTAATAATAGCTGTGGATCGAACAAAGATCGACAAAGATGGTGCAACGGAAACATTAAATATTGAACTTGTTCCAACCTTTATCATTTCACTTTATGGTGATGAGGTTGGTAGAATTATTGAATCACCTGAAGAATCTTTGGAAAAAGACTTAAAGGCAATTATCACACCTTAGTTTTCAAAGTTTACGTTACTTATCTGAGAAGAACACTTCGAAGTGGATCCATATACCGCGGATTTTTGCCTAATACATTATAAGAAAACAATGCTACACCCGGGAATCTTGTAATCTTTGCATATTTTATTTTATCTGCTGCATCTGGCGCATTTTGATTATACGTGGCAACGCCCATAACAATTTTATCACGGTATTTAGCCGGTAGATTATCATAAATAATATCAATATTTTTAGCAAACACACGTAATGATGTTGTATAATTCATTGGTATTGCCCAGTCTAAATACCCTGCGGCTAACCATACATCCCACTCTTGGTTAAAGCGATCCCGTGCCTCGTATAAATTCGGTTTAACCGCTGCTGATAAAATACAATTGGGTCTTACTTCCTCAATCATTGCATCAATATTTTTTACTAATTCTGTTATCGCTTGCCGTTTATAGTCACCCCAGCGTGAAACCTTTGCTGTAAACTGAGAGTCATCATTGGACGAGAGTCTCTTCGTTGACAAAAATATATTCGGATTCTCCCCGTTGGATTTTGTGTATTCATCCATTGCTTTTACATTTTTACCATATTGAGAATCCTTATATCGTATATAATCCAAATGAAGTCCATCAATTTCATACTTAGCAACAACTTCACGAAAAACTGCTAATAAATATTGATTTACTTCTGGATGATGTGGCGCTAAATATATCCCTTCATCCTTTCCGTTACCCTTACGATATTTCTTTAATAATTCTAGTGGTTCGAGTTCCTTGCTATTCTGATCAAACCAATCTTGCTTTTTATAAAATATATGATCCCGCGAATAAGGTGCTTGTCCAGAAGACCATAATACATAAACATTAACCCATGCATGGATTTTTATCCCTTTTGCATGCGCCTTTTCAATCATGATTTGTAACGGATCATAATCATCATTTTGCAATAAACCACTTCGCGGTACAATCGCGGATTTATATAATGCATCACCCCGGCCACGAACTTGTACAAATAAATGTTTTATTCCATTTTCGTCTGCAAAATCAACGACATCTTGAATATTACGTTCAGTTAAAATAGAATTTCGTACAACCCACATACAGGTATAATCAAAAGCTTTGTTATAGGGATTACCAAAGGATGGACTCTGGAAAAAAAGAAGGGCAACAGTGAATGTTGCCCTTAATATTGTACGGATTGAGAATTTCAAATCAAACTATATTTTAATCGTTAGATTCTTTTTTCTCTTTCTTCTCTTTTGGTTTTTCTACGACTACGCCAACACCTTCCATATCAACTAATTCGATCATAGATATGGCAGCACGATCATTATCACGAAAACCAAGTTTTGTAATTCGCGTGTATCCTCCGGGACGTTCAGCATAAACAGGTGCAATATCATGGAATAAAGAATGAACAATATCCTTATGCTTGATATTTCTTAATACCTGACGTCGTGCATGAACATCACCGCGTTTTGCAAAAGTAATCAATGGCTCAATAAACCGACGTAATGCTTTTGCGCGTGCGTGCGTAACTTTTATTCGTTTATGCACAATCAATGAACTTGCCATATTTGACAACATGGCTTTCCGGTGTGATCTAGTGCTAAGTCCTAATTTTTTAATCGATTTACGATGACGCATTTTCTTACACTTCTTCTGTTAAATATTGATCTACTTCCATACCAAAATGGAGACCCATTTCATCTAATTTTTCAACCAATTCAGTTAATGACTTGCGACCGAAGTTTTTATACTTCAGCATTTCATTCTCTTCTTTGTTCACTAACTCATGGATGTATTTAATACCTGCAGCTTGGAGACAATTGAAGCTTCTTACAGATAATTCCATCTCATCAATTGTTGATTTCAGAAGTCTACGCGTTGCCAATGTTTCTTCACTTAAATTGTCAGTTACTTCTAAAACTTCAGGTTTGCTTAAACTTTCAACAATCGTAAGATGTGATTTTAATACTGATGCCGAATAGCTAACTGCATCCATGGCACTAATAGAGCCATCAGTTGTCACATCGATAGTCAGTGCTTCTGCTGATTCTTTTTCACCCGGAAGAGTTTTGACAGTAAAGGTAACTTTAGTTACAGGGTTATAGATACTATCAATTGCAATCATACCGATAGGAGCATTTGGCATTAAATTTTCATCTGAGGGGACATATCCTTTGCCAATTCCAATTCGAATTTCAATCTCCATTACACCTTTTTCATTAACATCCGTTATGTATTGCTCAGGATTTAATATTTCGAATTGATCACTGGCAGCTTGAATATCAGCAGCAGTGAACGTACATGGACCTTCTAACTTTAATAAAATACGGTCAGGATTATTATCCATCAATTTAAAACGTACAGCCTTAAGATTCAAAATTACGTCAGCAACGTCTTCACGTACACCTTCCAATGTTGAAAATTCATGCTGAACATTTTCAATCTTTATGTTGGTAATGGCCGCACCAGGTATACTGGTTAATGCCACCCGACGTAAAGCATTACCAAGGGTAACACCATAACCACGTTGCAATGGTTTAACTACAAAACGTCCTTCAGTTGCAGTTGAAGTTACTGTTTCGATTCCAATATTGAAGTCTAGATCATTTGCCATAAAACGGTATCCCTATGGTTTTTATTTAGAATATAACTCTACTACAAGTTGTTCATTGACGGTGAGACTCATTTGATCCCGTTCCGGTATAGCGATAAATGTACCTGACATTTTTGCTTTATCAAGTTCCAACCAAGGGAGTTCAATATCACCCTTAATTCTTCGCATGGATTCTAAAATGATATCCATTTTTTTACTTTTATTCCGTACTTGAATAACATCACCAGGTTTTACTTGGAACGATGGAATATTTACCGATCGTCCATTAACTATAAAATGTCTGTGATTTACCAGTTGCCGAGCAGCTGGTCTTGAAGGTGCAAAACCCAATCTAAAAGCTACATTGTCTAAACGACATTCTAATAGCTGTAATAGGTTTGTACCTGTTTCACCAACCATTTGGTCAGCTTTTGCAAAGCAATTCCTGAACTGTTTTTCTAACAGTCCATACATGAATTTAATTTTTTGTTTTTCGGTAAGCTGTATTCCATAGTTAGAAGGACGACGACGTCTTTTTTGACCATGTTGACCAGGACCGTAAGGTTTCTTATTTAATAAACGGTCATACTTAGCATTGCCAAAGATATTCTCCCCGAACTTCCGAACTAATTTGCCTCTTGCTACATTAATTTTTGCCATTTGCAGTGCTCCTAGCCCTTATACGCGACGGCGTTTAGGTGGACGGCATCCGTTATGAGGAAGCGGTGTCACATCTTTAATTGAAGTTATATTTAATCCTGCTACAGCTAGTGAGCGAATCGCAGATTCGCGACCTGCACCAGGACCTTTTATGCGAACCTCTACGTTCGCAAGACCTAATGTTTTTGCTTCCGCTCCAGCATTGCTAGCCGCTTGTGAGGCTGCATATGCCGTACTTTTGCGTGAGCCTTTAAATCCAGATGTACCTGCTGTAGCCCAAGCAATTACATTACCGAATTTGTCTGTTAAAGTGATGTGTGTATTGTTAAACGTGGCCTTTATATGGGCAACCCCAGATGGGTCAACATTACCCTTCTTTTTCTTCTTACGTTTAACGTCTGTACGTTTAGCCAATGAATAATCCTTTCTTGCCTAACTATTTACGTCCTAAACCAATAGTACGTTTGCGACCTTTTCGTGTACGAGCATTTGTCTTTGTTCTTTGACCGTTAACAGGTAATCCTCTGCGGTGACGAACACCTTTGTAGCTACCAATATCTTTCAATCGTTTGATATTCATTGCAACCAAGGATCTGCTCTCACCTTCAACCTTGACTTCAAGGTCATTAATTGCATTGCGCAATGCTGTTACATGATCTTCACTCAGATCATTAGCACGCATCTCTTGATCAACACCAGCTTTTTCACAAATTTTTATGGCTGTTGTGAGGCCAATCCCATAAATGTACCTTAATGAATATGGTACTTTTTTCTCTCGTGGAATATCAATTCCGGCGATACGAGCCATTGAATCCCCTAACCTTGTCTTTGTTTATGTTTAGGATTTTCGCAAATAACCAACACAACACCTTTGCGTCGGACAATTTTGCACTTTGTACACATTTTTTTTACAGATGGACGAACTTTCATGATGCTCCTACTTTTGACGGTATGTAATGCGTCCTCTTTTCAAATCATAGGGTGATACTTCTAATGTAACCTTATCCCCAGGCAATATTTTGATAAAATGCATACGCATTTTTCCACTCACATGAGCTAATACTTCATGCTTATTGCCACCTATGTCAATTTCTACTCGAAACATTGCACTTGGCAATGTTTCCTTAATAATACCTTCAAGTGTGATTGGTTGTTCTTTAGCCATTATCCATTCCTATACTTAGGATTCTAGGGTCATCTTTAGTGATAGCAATTGTGTGTTCGAAGTGAGCACTCATAGAACCATCTTTGGTTCTAACTGTCCAACCATCACTATCGGTAACTATTTCTTTTCGACCCATATTTATCATGGGTTCAATGGCTATAACCATCCCAGCTTTTAGTTTGTAACCATGCTTGGGTTTTCCATAATTAGGAACTTGAGGTTCCTCGTGCAATTGTGTGCCAATTCCATGTCCAACAAGTTCTCTCACGACAGAATATCCGTGATTTTCCACATGGCTCTGGATCGCATGACCGATATCGGAAACATAATTGCCTTCGTGGGCAGCTTCAATACCTTTCATGAGTGATTCCTGTGTAACCTTCATTAACTGCGCTTTTTTTTCATCTATTGTACCTACAGCAAATGTTCGTGCAGAATCTCCATAATACCCATTCTTTTCAGCACCACAGTCAATTCCTACAATTTGACCCTCTTTTAATTGGACATCCCTGGGTATGCCATGCACAACTTCATCATCAATTGAGATGCACAATGTCGATGGAAAACCCATATATCCTTTAAAAGCAGGCCTTGCGCCTTGTGAAACAATGTAATCTTCCGCTATTTTATCCAAATCAATAAGGGATACTCCAATGGCGATATTTTCCCCTAATAGACTGAGCGTTTCCGCTACAATCTGACAACTACGAGCAATAAGCTCGATTTCTCTTTCAGACCGGATAGCAACCATGATTACATCCGCCTGCGACCGCGGATCTTACCTTTTGACAAAAATCCGTCGTAATGTCGCATCATCAGATGTGATTCAATTTGTTGTAATGTATCCAACGCAACACCAACAATGATTAACAGACTTGTTCCTCCAAAAAAGGATGCAAGATCATATCCAATTCCAGCTGCTTTCATTATAGCATATGGTGCAACAGCAATTAATGCTAAGAAAATAGAGCCGGGTAATGTTACGCGTGTTAAAATATTATCAATATATTCTGCTGTTCTTTTACCTGGACGTACTCCAGGTATAAATCCACCTTGCTGTTTCATTGTTGTTGAAACTTGAACAGGATCAAAAGCTATTGCTGTATAAAAATAGGTAAAGAACACGATAATGGTTCCAAAAACCAGCCAGTAAAAAGGATGATCAAAAGAAAACCACCGCATTACAGATTGCATAAATTCATATTCACTGAAAAAAGTAGCAATTGTTGTTGGAATAAACATTATTGATTGTGCAAAAATGATTGGCATAACACCTGCGGTATTTACACGCAACGGAATATGAGTAGACTGACCACCATAGACCTTGCGACCAACAACTCGTTTCGCATATTGAACAGGGATTTTTCGTGTACCCTGTGTCAAACGGATAACAATACCAACAATGATGATAAATATCGCAAATAAAATAAACTCTGATAGAATCGAACGCACACCCTCACGGATAAGTGTTATTTCACTGATAACAACATTTGGGAAGCGGGACATAATACCGATCATAATTATAAGCGATATTCCATTTCCAATTCCTCGTTCAGTAATGCGCTCACCTAACCACATTAAAAGAATAACACCTGTAACCAGCGTAATAATAGCAGTGAAAGTAAATAATAATCCTTGATTTGGAACAACGGCAACATTTACACCACCAACATTCGCAGTCATACTCTTTAAAAATACTGTGACTCCGTAAGCCTGCATTGTACCAATAAGTACTGTTCCGTACCGTGTAATTTGGGTAATCTTTTTCCGTCCTTCTTCACCTTCTTTTTGAAGACGTTGGAAGTAAGGAACAACTGATCCCATTAATTGAATAATAATTGATGCTGAAATGTAAGGCATGATACCGAGTGCAAATAATGTAGCTTTTTGAAATGCACCACCGGCAAAAAGGTCATAAAGACCAAATAATGTATTTTGGAAATTTTGAATTGCTGCACCTAAAGCTTCACCATTTATACCTGGAATAGGAACATGGGCGCCAATACGAACGATAATTAAAATACCAAACGTAAACAGTATACGTTTACGCAGCTCAGGGATATTGAACATATTTTTAATTTTTTCAATCACAGGACTTTTGCACTGCCTCCAAGTTTTTCAATTTTCGCAATTGCATTTGAGCTAAACGCATCAGCTGTTACTTCAACGGCACGGGTAATTTCACCATCAGCTAATATTTTAACAGGTTTGTAGGGTGAACGAATCATACCATTCTCAAATAATACTTGTGAGTCAACAGTATCCACTTTTAAACCATCCAACATAACAAGATTAACAATTTGATAGTCTTTTCTGAATAAATGGTTTGAAAAACCGCGCTTCGGCAATCGGCGTTGTAAGGACATTTGCCCACCTTCAAACCATGTACGAGTTTTGCTTCCACTACGCGCACCAGACCCCTTATGACCACGACCGGATGTTTTGCCTAAACCACTTCCAGGACCACGACCAAGGCGTTTTGTATCTTTTGTTGACCCAGCAGCAGGTTTTAATTCGCCTAGATTCATTACAGTTCCTCAACCTTCAATAGAAAATCAATTTTTCGTATCATACCACGAATAGAAGGAATATCTTCTTTTTCAACCATATGATTTAGTTTTTTTATCCCAAGAGCGTCAAGTGTTTTACCAAACTTTTTGTTATGACCAATTAAACTCTTGATTTGGGTAATGCGTAATTTTTTATTTGATGATTTTTTTGGCATTTTAATTAAATACTTCTTTAATAGTGATACCGCGTTTATTCGCAACAGCGACAGCATCCTGCATATCGCCCAATGCTACCATGGTGGCTCTAACAACATTTAACGCATTATTAGATCCTAAACGCTTTGTTAAAATATTGTGGATTCCCACTTGCTCCATAACAGCACGAACGGCTGCACCAGCAATAATTCCGGTACCAGGTGATGCTGGTTTTAGCATGACACTACTCGCGCCATATTTTCCAATAATTTTGTGAGGTACCGTTCCGTTAATAACAGGAATTTTGACAATGCTCTGTTTCGCATTTTCTTTGGATTTATTTATCGCGGCTATTACCTCATTGGCTTTGCCCAATCCAACACCAACGTGTCCTTTTCCATCACCTACAACAACGAGTGCAGTAAAACGAAATCGTTTTCCTCTGGTTGTCACTTTGGCTACCCGTTTTATACGGACAACTATTTCTTCTTGTAAATCTAATTCTGCAGGATTAATCATTTATTTACCGATTCTCCAAATTAAAAGGATAAGCCGCCCTCTCGGGCTGCATCTGCTAAGGCTTTTACACGACCGTGGTATGTAAATCCATTTCTGTCTAATACAACTTTGTCTATTTTTTTCGATTTAGCACGTTTTGCCAACTCTTTACCAACCAGAGAACTTGATTCTACTTTTGTTGACATTTTGCTAACTTCAGCTTTTAATTCTTTATCCAGGCTGGATGCTGAAACCAACGTTTGACCGCTGAAATCATCAATAATTTGAGCCTCGATGTGCTTATTACTACGATATACACATAGGCGAGGTCTTTCAGGATGAAAACGCGCAGTGCCCTTACTACGATTCCGACCACGTGATAAACGTGCAATTTCTTTTTTTGATTTGGCCATGCCTAGCTACCTACCGTTTTACCTTGTTTAATTCGGACATATTCATCTTTGTATCGAATTCCCTTACCCTTATAAGGTTCAGGTTTTCTAAATGATCGAATTTTAGCTGATACTTCACCGACCAACTGTTTATCAATACCAAATACCGTAATATCAGTACGTTTAGCATCTAAGGTGATTCCATCAGGGGGATCAAAAATAATAGCATGTGAGTACCCCAACTGAAGTATCATACGATTATTTTCTACAGTAGCCTGATAACCCACACCTTTAATTAATAATTCTTTGGTGTATCCAATGGAAACACCAATAATGGCATTAGACACTAACTGTCTTATTGTACCATGTAAAGCGCGATGATTTCTGGAATCTGACGCTCTTGTTACAATAACCGTATTATCTTCTTGTACCACAGTGATATCAGGATGTACTATAATCTCAAGCTGTCCCTTTGGACCTACAACCTGTACAGTGGAATCCTGAAAAGTTACTTTTACCCCATCAGGGATATTAATTGGATTTTTACCGATTCTAGACATAAAACCTTACCAAACGCTGCAAAGTAATTCACCACCAACACTCAATCGTTTGGCAGCTTTATTTGAAACAACGCCTTTTGATGTTGATAAAATGGAAATACCTAATCCGTCTAATACACGTGGTATTTCACCAGCGCCAACATAGATACGGCATCCTGGGGTACTAACTCGTTTAATACCTGTAATGACTGGTTTACCATTATAATCATATTTCAAAAAGACACGTATATTCTCCTTATTACCATCAGTAATAAAGATAAAATCTTCAATATATTTTTCTTCTTTTAATACAAATGCAATCCGCTTTTTAAGCTTGGATGATGGAATATTAACCCAACGCTTATCCGCTGCCATTGCATTACGAATTCTAGTTAAAAAATCTGCTATAGGATCTGTCATTGACATCCGTATATACTCCTTACCAACTTGCCTTAGTTACGCCAGGTATTTCACCGAGCAATGCCATTTCCCGAAAACAAAGTCTACATAACCCAAAACGACGAATATATCCATGAGGGCGTCCACATTTAAAACAGCGGTTATACTGCCTCGATGAAAATTTTGCCGGTCTTTTTGCTTTAACAATTAACGATTTTTTTGCCATTACGCGGCCTCAGCTTCTTCTACTTTTTTTATAGGTTTTTCGCGCAATGGGAAACCAAATTCTTTCAGCAACCAGTATGCCTCATCATCAGTTTTCGCCGTAGTAGCAATAGAAATATTCATTCCACGAATAGCATCAATTTTATCATAATCAATCTCAGTAAATACAATTTGTTCTTTTATACCAAAATTGTAATTACCACGTTTGTCAAACGACTTAAAGGATAGTCCATTAAAGTCACGTGTCCGTGGTAAAGCGATTGAATTTAATCTTTCAAAAAATTCGTACATGCGTTTACCACGAATTGTAACGGTACACCCAACAGGTACGCCTTTACGAATTTTAAAATTTGATATGTCTTTTTTGGACTTAGTTACAATTGCCTTTTGACCAGAAATTAAGTTCAATTCCTGCAAAGCAGTTTCAAAGCCCTTTGAATTAGTTTTAGCATCACCAAATCCATAATTCAAATTAAACTTAATGATCTTTGGAACCTGTGCGATGCTAGAATAACCAAATCGTTTCATCAAATTCGGAACAATAGTCTCCAAATATAATTTTTTATAATTTGGAACATAGTTTACATTTTTTTCGACTGCTTTTTCAGCTACTTTTTTAGTCGCTTTTGCCACAGGCTTTTTCACTGCTTTTTCAGTCACTTTTTTAGTCGCTTTAGCCACAGGCTTTTTGGTCGTTTTCTTTTCTTCAGTCATACTAAATCTCTATCTCTTGACCAGTTTTTTTTGAAAATCTAACTTTGGTACCATCATCTAATACTTTATTTCCAAGGCGGGATGCTTTCCCACCGTGAATGACCATAACATTTGAAATATGAATAGGGGCTTCTTTCTCAACAAATCCGCCTGCCTGATTTTCCTGTGAGGGTCGAGTGGCACGTTTAATAAAGTTTACACCTTCAATTAATACACGATTACTTTTCGGTATCACTTGTAATACTTTGCCCTCAGATCCTTTGTGATTACCACTAAGAACGCGGACTGTCATACCTTTTTTCACAAACATTATAATACCTCCGGCGCCATTGATACAATTTTCATATATCCGGCATCACGTAATTCACGGGCGACTGGTCCAAATATGCGTGTTCCTCTAGGCTCACCAGCTGTATCAAGTAAAACTGCAGCATTATCATCAAAGCGAATATATGATCCGTCTTTTCTTCGCACTTCTTTACTTGTGCGAACAACAACTGCACGTGTTACCTGTCCTTTTTTTACCATTCCACCAGGAATCGCACTTTTAACAGTAACAACGATAACATCGCCTACTGATGCATAACGTCTGCGACTTCCGCCAAGAACCTTGATACACAGGACTTCTTTTGCACCGGTATTATCTGCTACTTTTAATCTGGTCTCTTGTTGAATCACGTTACTTTATCCATTATTTTTAGATTCACGAATAATTTCACTCACCTGCCACCGTTTCAGTTTGCTGATTGGACGTGTGTGAGTAATACGCACCAAATCACCTTGCTTAGGAGCAACTGCACCAACATGGGCCATATATTTTTTATTGCGTCTAATGTATTTTTTATAAATGGGATGGCGTACTTTCCATGAGACATCTACTACTACAGTCTTTTCCATTTTAGTACTTACGACTTCACCAACCAATGTTTGTCTTTTTCGTGTTGTTTCAGCCATGTTATTCTCCATCCTGGGTTACTCGAATCCCAAGCTCATATTCCCTTAACACTGTTTTGATTTGTGCAATTTCTTTTTTCAATTTTGTAATCTTCAATGGATCTTCCAATTGCTGTAATGCTTTTTGGAATCTCAGGTTGCGCAGAGCATCAATATTGTCCTGCAATTTTATTTCCATTTCATTAACGGACATTTCTTTTAGTACTGTGCTTTTCATCGCCGTTAAAACTCCCTGCGTTCAACAATTTTTGTTTTAATCGGTAATTTATGGCCGGCGTTCCGGAAAGCCAATTCAGCTTCTTCACGATTAACACCTTCAATTTCGAACAGTATACGCCCCGGTTTCACATTGGCTACCCAATATTCAGGTGCGCCTTTACCTTTACCCATACGAGTTTCAGCGGGTTTTGCTGTAATAGGCTTGTCCGGGAAAATGCGTATCCACATTTTACCAATTTTCTTTACGACCCGTGCAATTGTAATACGGGAAGATTCAATTTGACGAGCTGTAATCCAACCCGATTGCATTGCCTTCAATCCGTAGCTTCCAAATGCTACAAAATTTCCGCGCATTGCCATGCCACGACGATGACCTCGATGATGGCGACGATATTTTATTTTTTTTGGTTCTAACATGACTACTTACTGTTACGCATTATACCGTTACAAATCCACACTTTAATACCGATAACACCATAGGTTGTTTGTGCCTCAGTGAGATGATAATCAATATCAGCTCTTAAAGTATGAAGTGGGACTTTCCCTTGCATAAATTTTTCGCTTCTAGCTATTTCTGATCCGCCTAGTCGACCAGCAACATTTATACGAATTCCTTCAGCTCCCATTCTCATAGTAGATTGAATAGTTTTATTCACTACACGTCGATAGGATATTTTTTTAATTAATTGATGAGCGATATTTGCACCAACCAATGCTGCGTTTAACTCTGGGCGTTTCACCTCAGAAATATTAATCTGAATATCTTTATTTGTAAGCTGTTTTACTTCACGTTTCAACCTAGATACTTCTTCACCACCTTTACCGATGACAATACCTGGTCTTGCTGTATGAATAGTAACAGTTACAACTTTTGATGTACGGGCAATTTCTACCTTTGCAATTCCAGCGTTGGGCAATCGCGCAGATAAATATTTCCTTATTCGGACATCTTCTTCCAGTTCACTCGCAAATGTTGCTTTTGGAGCAAACCAGTTCGAGCTCCAGTTTTTAGTGACTATAAGGCGGAAACCAACGGGATGTGTTTTTTGACCCAAAATTCCTCCGATTACTTCTCGTCGCTAACGACAATGGTTAGATGGGCTGAAGGCCTACGCAAGCGGGAAGCTCTTCCCATAGAAGCCGCACGAAAACGCTTCGTTGAAGGACCGCCATCCACATAGGCTTCTTTAATATTTAATGATTCAGGATCCATTGATTTATCATCCGCTTGAACCATCATATTAGCGACAGCAGAGTGTAATGCTTTTTCAATGGTTTCTGCAGCTTTTTCAGGGGAAAAATGTAAGGTGCTCAAAGCAATACCAACATTTTTACCGCGAATTAATTCCAATGTTTTCCGCACTTTACGTGGAGATTGCTTAATATACCGATGTACTACACGTGCTTCCATAGTTATTTCTTTCTATCTCCGGAATGCATTCTAAATGTTCTTGTTGGGGAAAATTCACCCAATTTGTGACCTACCATATTTTCATAAATATATACTGGTATAAATTTGTGTCCATTATGTACAGCTAATGTATGCCCTACAAAATCAGGTGTAATCATTGATCGACGTGACCATGTTTTAATTACTTTTTTCTTGCCTGCGTCATTCATCACTTGAATTTTTTTAACAAGTTTTTCGCTGACGTAAGGTCCTTTCTTTAAGGAACGAGGCATACTATTTTCTCCTCTTCAGAATCATGTCGTTTGATTTTTTATTACGTTTACGCGTTTTAAAACCTTTAGATGGTTGTCCCCATGGAGAACGAGGATGTCCACCACCAGATGATTTACCTTCACCACCACCCATAGGATGGTCTACAGGATTCATTGCAACGCCACGAACTTTAGGACGTCGACCTAACCAACGTGACCGACCTGCTTTCCCAGAAACAATTTGTTCATGTGTACGATTTCCAACTTGACCAAGTGTAGCAGCACACTCATCACGCACTAAACGCAATTCACCTGACGGCAATTTTAAAGTGGTCAAACCAGCATCATGCGCCATAACTTGAGCAACAGTACCTGCACTACGAACCATTTGCCCGCCTTTTCCAGGTATCAGCTCAACATTATGAACCAACATTCCAGACGGTATCGATTTTAATGGAACAGAATTCCCCACCTTAAGTGGAGCATTTTCTCCAGATAAAACTTCATCACCAACTTTTAGTCCAACTGGAGCTAGCATATAACGTTTTTCGCCATCAGCATAAAAAATTAAAGCAATATTGGCCGATCTATTTGGATCGTATTCAATTGTTGCTATTCTTCCAACAATACCATGCTTATTACGTTTGAAATCGATAATACGATAACGTCTACGATGACCACCACCACGATGACGACATGTGATACGACCACTATTATTACGTCCACCCGTTTTTCTGAGTGCAACCGTTAAAGATTTTTCCGGTCTATCAGTAGTAATTTCACTGAAATCCGAACGCGTAGCAAAACGGTTTCCAGGAGTAGTTGGTTTTAACTTACGAATACCCATTATTAAACTGCTCCATCGCCTTTCAGTAAATCAATTGAAAAACCTTCTTTCAAGGTTACTACAGCACGTTTCCAATCAGACCGTTTACCTTGAGTACGAATTGTTTTTCCACCACTACGAACCGTCATATTTTTTTCTTTACCTTTTCGATTCATTGTGGCTACTTTTTCAACTTTTACATCAAATAGTTCTTCAACTGCCGACTTAATCATAATTTTATTTGCTTCAGAAGCGACATGGAATGCGTACTTCCTCTGGGTCTCTTCCAATACACTCATCTTTTCTGTATACAATGGTCGAATAATGATATGTTTAAAATCTGTCATGTTAATTCTTCACACTTAATTGTTCGTTTATAAGCGTTATTCCGCTTTTATCGAATACCAATACTTCATTGTCCAATAAATCATATGTGCTTGCTTCAACAGATGGAATTACAATTACATTTGGAAGATTTCTTGCACTGAAAAAGAGATTATCATCAACCGCTCCAGTTAACAAGGCGAGTTTCTTCCCTTGCAACCCCAATGTTTTTATAAAATCAACAAACATCTTTGTTTTTGGAGTATCAAGGGCAACAGCATTTAAAACGATAATTGCGCCATCTTTAGCCTTACTTGATAACACACTACGACGAGCTACATGTTTCATTTTTTTGGGTAAACGCTTTTTATATGTATGTGGTTCTGGACCAAACACTGTACCACCACCACGCCAAATGGGTGATCGGGTTGAACCAGCACGTGCCATACCACGTCCTTTTTGCTTAAAAGGTTTTCTACCACCACCGCTTACTTTTCCACGCGATTTAGAAGAATGAGTACCTTGCCGCATGTTTGACAATTCAGCTTGCACCGCCTGATGAACTACAGCTTCATTTGGTTCCATACCAAACACTGCGTCATCAACCATTATTTTTGAATCGTCTGTACCGTCTAATTTTTTTACTTGAAATTCCATATCAACTATTTTGTAATGGTTAAATAACCGTTAATAGCACCAGGGACAGCCCCTTTAATATATAATTGGTTTTTGTCTGCATCTATGCCAACAATTTCCAAATTCAACGCGGTAATCTTTTTATTACCATAATGTCCTGCCATTTTCATGCCTTTAAACACGCGAGAAGGATCTGATGCTTGACCAATCGATCCCGGATGTCGAAGATATTCACTTTGACCGTGAGTAAAACCTTGCATTTTAAAATTGTGGCGCTTGATAACACCAGCAAACCCGCGACCTTTTGAAGTACCGCTCACATCAACACGATCACCTATTTTAAACAAGCGAACAGTGAACTCCTGTCCTGCTTTATACTCAAAACCAGGTACACTTCTAAATTCCGTAACCACACGTTTAGGTGCAGTACCTGCTTTATCAAAATGTCCCTTTTGCGGTTTTGTAGTATGCTTGTCTTTGCGCTCTCCATAACCAACTTGAATAGCAACATATCCATCATTTTTTTCAGTCTTAACTTGCGTTACAACACAAGGTCCTGCTTCTACAATAGTTACTGGTAAAACATTACCCGCGCTGGAGTAAATCTGCGTCATACCAATTTTTTTGCCAATTAAACCACGCATGATTACACCTTAATCTCAATATCAACACCAGCAGGCAAATCTAATTTCATCAAAGATTCAACCGTTTTTGGTGTAGAATTCAAAATATCTATTAAGCGTTTATGAATTTTTGTTTGAAATTGCTCACGAGATTTCTTATCAACAAATGGAGACCGCAATACGGTGTATATTGATCTTCTTGTTGGTAATGGAATTGGACCAGAAATAATAGCACCAGTTGATTTAGCTGTTTTAACAATCTTTTCTGTAGATTTATCTAACAGTGAGTGATCGTATGCTTTTAAACTGATTCTGATGGATTGTTTTGCCACAATAGGGTCCCTTACTCTAAAATCTCGGTTACAACACCTGCACCAACTGTATGTCCACCTTCACGAATAGCAAAACGTAACTCTGTATCCATTGCAATTGGTATAATCAATTCAATAGACAATTCAATGTTGTCACCTGGCATGACCATCTCTGTTCCTGCCGGTAATGTTGCAACACCTGTTACGTCTGTTGTACGGAAATAGAATTGAGGACGATATCCATTAAAAAATGGAGTATGACGTCCACCTTCCTCTTTTTTCAATACATACACATTAGCTTTAAACTTTGTATGCGGTGTAATACTGCCTGGTTTGGCTAAT